>NZ_MULI01000100.1 GCF_002939385.1 Streptomyces sp. MH60
CGGCGGTCGCCGGGTCGGCCTCCTGCGCGGCCGGCGGGGGTACGGCTGCCGGGTCCTCGGCGGACGGCGGGGCAACGGGCTCCCCCATGTCGGCGGGGGGCGGCGGGACTCCCGGGTCGGCCGCGCCGAGCCCCGCGGAGAGGCCGAGGGCGGCACTGGCCAGCACGGCGACGGACAGGGCACGGGCGGTGCGGCGCATGGGACGGGCTCCTTCGAGCGACGGCTTGCGGGGCACTGCACTCGCGCCCCTCGGCCATCACAGCCCGCCCGGCACGGGGACGCCCGTCACCGTGCTCCGTTCGCGCGAACGGGGCGCCCGGGCGGGTGAGCCCGAGGTTTCACGCTTCCGGGCCCGGGTCCCGCAGCACCTGCTCCCGCACCCGGTCGCAGCAGCGGGTGATCAGGCGGGAGACGTGCATCTGGGAGATGCCGAGCTGTTCGGCGATGCGGCTCTGGGTCATGTCGTCGAAGAAGCGCATGTAGAGGATGGCGCGCTCGCGCGGGGGCAGGGCGGCCAGCCGGTCCTTGACGGCCTCGCGGTCGACGACCGTGTCGAGGGCCGGGTCGGGGCCGCCGAGCGCGTCGGCCAGCGAGTAGCCGTCCTCGCTGCCGGGGAGTTCGGCGTCCAGGGACAGGGCCGTGAAGCTCTCCAGGGCCTCCAGCCCGATCCGGACGTCCTCCTCGCTCAGGTCGGCGCGTTCGGCGATCTCGGAGACGGTGGGCCTGCGGCCCGAGATGGTCTGGGACAGGTCCTGGCCGGCGAAGCGGACGCGGTTGCGCAGCTCCTGGACCCGGCGCGGCACGTGCAGGGTCCACATGTGGTCGCGGAAGTGGCGCTTGATCTCGCCGGTGATGGTCGGCACGGCGTAGCTCTCGAAGGCGTTGCCGAGCTCGGGGTCGTAGCGGTCGACGGCTTTGACGAGACCGAGGGCCGCCACCTGGCGCAGGTCCTCGTAGCTCTCGCCGCGGCTGCGGAACCGTCCCGCCAGCCGCTCGGCCATGGGCAGCCACGCCTCGACGATCCGGTCGCGGAGCGCGTCGCGCTCCGGGCCGTCGGGAAGGGTGGCGAGCCGGCGGAAGGCGTCGGCGGTGTCGGGGGCGTCGTCGTGCGGGTGCTTCACACTGGCGTGGATCGGCATGGTGCGTCGCAACTCCCTCGGAGTGCGGGGTCCCGTCGTCGCGCCGGACGGCAGTCCGGTCGGCACGGCCCGCCCCGGGCGGCCGGGGTCGGGGGAACCTCCGGCTCGCGGGGCGGGCGGAGCCGTACGACGACACGGCCCTTGAGGTCGGGCGGTCACCGTGGGAGGGCGTCCGGGCCCCGCTCGGACGCGTCCGTGGCGGTTCGCGCCGCTCCCACGGACGTGCCTCCTGTCCGAAGCACTGACCTTGCGCCTGCCCCCGGCCCCCCGGTTCAAACACCCGGATTCTCAGCCGTTGCGCGGCTGCCTGAAGCGCACCATGTTGCCGGCCGGGTCGCGGAAGGCGCAGTCGCGGACGCCGTAGGGCTGGTCGACCGGTTCCTGGAGGACCTCGGCGCCCGCCGCGCGGACGTGCTCGAAGGTGGCGTCGACGTCGTCGGTGGCGAGGACGACCCCCCGCAGGTGCCCCTTGGCCAGGAGTTCGGCCATCGCCTCCCGGTCGGCGGCCGACGCGTTGGGGTCGGCGAGCGGGGGTTCGAGGACGATGTCCACGCCGGGCTGCGCCGGGGAGCCGACGGTGACCCAGCGCATTCCCTCGAACCCGACGTCGTCGCGGACCTCCATGCCGAGCACGTCCCGGTAGAAGCCGAGCGCCTCGTCGTGGTCGTCGACGGCTATGAAGCACTGCGAGAGGTTGATGTCCATGCGCGTCACGCTACGGGCGGCGGCGCGGGCGTCGCTTCTCCGTTCCTGACCGGCTCGACGTTCCCGACCGGCTCGGCCTTCCCGACCGGCTCGCCGTTTCTGACCGGCCGGGTGTAGACCTTGGCGACGCAGGCGGGGACGGCGGCGCCGGCGGAGTGGTCGCGCTCGCGGTAGGCGCTGGGGCTCTCGCCGACCAGTTCGGTGAAGCGCGAGCTGAACGACCCCAGCGAGGTACAGCCGACCGCGAAGCAGACCTCGGTGACGCTCAGGTCGCCGCGCCGCAGCAGCGCCATGGCGCGCTCGATGCGGCGCGTCATCAGGTAGCTGTAGGGCGTCTCCCCGTAGGCGGCGCGGAAGCTGCGGGAGAAGTGGCCCGCCGACATGAGGGCGACGCGGGCCAGCGCCGGCACGTCGAGCGGCTCGGCGTACTCGCGGTCCATCAGGTCGCGGGCCCGGCGCAGCCGGGCCAGGTCCTCCAGCGTCGTCACCCGACCACGATCCCACAGCGCCGGACACCGCCGGTAGCCGTACCGGCGCCGTGGGAGGCCGGCACGGTCAGGCGCCGACGTAGGCGGCGAGGTGCTCGCCGGTGAGGGTGGAGCGGTCGGCGACGAGGTCGGCGGGGGTGCCCTCGAAGACGATCCGGCCGCCGTCGTGCCCGGCACCGGGACCGAGGTCGATGATCCAGTCGGCGTGTGCCATGACGGCCTGGTGGTGCTCGATGACGATGACCGACTTGCCGGCGTCGACGAGGCGGTCGAGCAGGCCGAGCAGCTGCTCGACGTCGGCGAGGTGCAGTCCCGTGGTGGGCTCGTCGAGGACGTACACGCCGCCCTTGTCGCCCATGTGGGTGGCCAGCTTGAGCCGCTGCCGCTCGCCGCCGGAGAGGGTGGTCAGCGGCTGGCCGAGGGTGAGGTAGCCGAGGCCGACGTCGGAGAGCCGCTGGAGGATCTTGTGCGCGGCCGGGGTGCGGGCCTGGCCGGCGCCGAAGAACTCCTCCGCCTGGTCCACGGACATCGCGAGCACCTCGCTGATGTCCCGGCCGCCGAAGCGGTACTCCAGCACGGCGGGCTGGAACCGCTTGCCCTCGCAGTCCTCGCAGGGGGTGGCGACGCCGGCCATCATCGCCAGGTCGGTGTAGATGACACCGGCGCCGTTGCAGGTGGGGCAGGCGCCCTCGGAGTTGGCGCTGAACAGGGCCGGCTTCACGCCGTTGGCCTTGGCGAAGGCCTTGCGGATCGGGTCGAGCAGTCCGGTGTACGTCGCCGGGTTGCTGCGCCGCGAGCCCTTGATGGGGCTCTGGTCGACCGATACGACGTCGGCGCCGGCCGGGACCGAGCCGTGGATCAGGGAGCTCTTGCCGGAGCCGGCCACGCCGGTGACCACGCAGAGCACGCCGAGCGGGACGTCGACGTCGACGCCCTGGAGGTTGTGCGTCCGCGCGTCGCGGATCTCCAGGGCTCCGGTGGGCTTGCGGACGGACTCCTTGAGTGCGGCCCGGTCGTCGAGGTGGCGGCCGGTGACGGTGTCGGCGCCCCGCAGTTCCGCCACGGTGCCCTCGAAGCAGACGGTGCCGCCCGCGGTGCCGGCGCCGGGGCCGAGGTCGACCACGTGGTCGGCGATCGCGATGGCCTCCGGTTTGTGCTCGACGACGAGGACCGTGTTGCCCTTGTCCCGCAGCCGCAGGAGCAGGTCGTTCATCCGCTGGATGTCGTGCGGGTGCAGTCCGACGGTGGGCTCGTCGAAGACGTACGTGGTGTCGGTGAGCGAGGAGCCGAGGTGGCGGATCATCTTGACGCGCTGGGCCTCGCCGCCGGACAGGGTGCCCGCCGGCCGGTCGAGGGAGAGGTAGCCGAGGCCGATCTCCACGAAGGAGTCGAGGGTGTCCCGCAGCGCGGTGAGCAGCGGTGCGACCGACGGCTCGGCCAGTTCGCGCACCCACTCGGCCAGGTCCCGGATCTCCATCGCGCAGGCGTCGGCGATGCTGAGCTTGCCGATCCGCGACGAGCGGGCGCCCTCGCTGAGCCGGGTGCCCTCGCACTCGGGACAGGTGGTGAAGGTGACCGCCCGCTCCACGAAGGCCCTGATGTGCGGCTGCATCGCCTCCTTGTCCTTGGACAGGAACGACTTCTGGATCTTGGGGATCAGGCCCTCGTAGGTGAGGTTGACGCCGTTGACCTTCACCTTGACGGGCTCGCCGTACAGGAAGTCCCGCAGTTCCTTGTCGGTGTACTCGCGGATCGGCTTGTCCGGGTCCACGAAGCCGGACTGGGCGTACACCTGCACGGTCCACTGGCTGTCCGACTTCCAGCCGGGGATGGTGAAGGCGCCCTCGGCGAGCGACTTGGTGTCGTCGTAGAGCTGGGTGAGGTCGATGTCGGAGACGGTGCCGCGGCCCTCGCAGTTCGTGCACATGCCGCCGGTGCGCTGGAAGGTCGCCTTCACCGCCTTCTTGCTGCCCCGCTCGACGGTGATCGCGCCGCTGGCCCGCACGGAGGCGGTGTTGAAGGAGTAGGCGCTGGGCGGGCCGATGTGCGGCTCGCCCAGGCGGCTGAAGAGGATGCGCAGCATGGCGTTGACGTCGGTGGCGGTGCCGACGGTGGAGCGGGGGTCGGCGCCCATCCGCTGCTGGTCCACGATGATCGCGGTGGTGAGGCCGTCCAGGACGTCCACCTCGGGGCGGGCGAGGGTGGGCATGAAGCCCTGGACGAAGGCGCTGTAGGTCTCGTTGATCAGCCGCTGCGACTCGGCGGCGATGGTGTTGAACACCAGCGAGCTCTTGCCCGAGCCGGAGACGCCGGTGAACACCGTCAGCCGGCGCTTGGGAATGTCGACGCTGACGTCCTTGAGGTTGTTCTCGCGGGCGCCGTGCACACGGATCAGGTCGTGGCTGTCGGCGACGTGCGATCCGGGTCCCGGCGTGCCCGGCCTCTTGGCGCTGCTCATCGTGTCTCCATCTGTCGGGGGCTCGGTGAAGGTGACGCCCTCAGTGCCTCGGTGGTCACACGCTAGAGCGGGCACGGCGGCCCGCGCTTCTCGATTACTGATCCGCTGCCGGCCGGCGGAAATCGGAGCGGACCCGTCCGGTCGAATCCGTGTCGGCCCCCGGTGTCCGGGTACGCGGTCGGCACCCCCTGAGGATCTGGAGGGAGACATGCAGCGAGGCAGCGACCGGATGAGCGTCCACCGCGACGACGAGATGAAGCATGAACTGCAGGGTCTGCTCAGGTCCGGGCACCCCACCCGCAGCGAGGAGTGGAACGACCCGGAACCGGCCGCCGAGGACGATCCGGACGTCATGTACGGACCGGTGACACCGGGCCGCGGACCGACGTATCTGGAGGCCCTGCGGCTGGAGCTGGCCCGGAACCTGACCCGGGGCAGCTTCCCCGCGGGCCCGCGGGAGCTGACCCGCGCACTGCGCCGCGGCAACGCGCCGGACGCCCTCGTCGAGGGGCTGGACCGACTGCCGCACAAGGCGCGCTACGACAACGTCCAGGAACTGGCGGTGGCCCTCACCGAGAGCGGCCGGTCCGGTTCGCAGGGCGCGTAGGCGCCGGAAGGGAGACCGAACTCTATGCGCATCGCATTTCTGACCGCGCCCGAGGGCGTGGAGCAGGTGGAACTGACCGAGCCGTGGCAGGCGGCGAAGGACGCGGGACACGAGCCCGTGCTCGTCTCCACGCAGTCCGGGGAGATCCAGGGCTTCAACCACCTCGACAAGGCGGACACGTTCCCGGTCGACGAGGTGGTGGGCGACACGTCCGCCGACTCCTTCGGCGGCCTGGTGCTGCCCGGCGGGGTGGCCAACCCGGACTTCCTGCGGACCGACGAGAAGGCCGTGGCCTTCGTCAAGGACTTCTTCACGCGGGGCCGGCCGGTGGCCGCCATCTGCCACGCGCCGTGGACACTCGTCGAGGCGGACGTCGTGCGCGGCCGCACCCTGACCTCGTGGCCCAGTCTCCGAACCGACCTGCGCAACGCGGGCGCCACCTGGGTCGACGAACAGGTCAAGGTCTGCGACGCGGGCGACAACACCCTGATCACCAGCCGCAAGCCGGACGACCTGAAGGCGTTCTGCGAGACCTACCTGGCGGAGTTCGCCAAGGCGGCCGGCTGAGGCACGGGACGCGGACAGCGCGGACCGACACGGACAACACAGAGACCCCGGCAACGGGCGGGCCGCCGGCGAGGGATCGCGGGTGGCCCGCCGCCGCGCTCAGCCACCGGGGGCGGCGGCCTGGCCGCAGCCGCGTTCCCGGGCACCCTCCCGGGTGCGGCCCGCGGCCACCGGGCGCCGGGGGTTGCGGCGCAGCCACTCGCCCTCCAGCCGGGCCATGCGGTCGTTGTGGGCCCGCAGCGCGTCGTTCGACCCGTAGAGCAGGGTGTCGTGGCGCGTGCGGTGGATGGTCTCCAGTTCTCTCATCAGCTGCTGGTCGTCCAGGCGGCCCGGGTCCACTCCGGTCGCGGTGTCGTCCCGCGTGTCGTGTTCGTTCATGCGACCCGGGTACCCGCCCCGGAGCACTACCACCCCCGAGCGGCACCCGGGAGGGCAGCCACATGGATCTCGCGTTTCTGCACCCCCTCTACGAACACCAGGGACCCTGGGCCTCCGTCTACCTCGACCTCTCACGGAACGCGGAGGACACCGCCCACGAGCGTGAGCTGACGGCCGCCGCGGTGGCCAGGGAGCTGGCGGAGCAGGGCGCGGACGACGCCACCTGCCGGGCGGTGCGGGAGGCGGTGGACGAGCTGCGGCACGCCACCGATCCGCACGGGCGGGCCCTGTTCGCGTGTGCCGGACAGGTGGTCCTCGATCCGCCGCTGGCCCGGCCCCCGTACGGCGGGACCACCGCCGACTGGGCCCCGCTGCCGCACGTCACGCCGCTGCTCGACCTGGCCGGCGAGGACCCGGTGTGCGTGGTGGCGTACATCGACCGCAAGGGCGCCGACTTCGAGCTGCGCAGCGCGCTGGGCAGCTCCGACGCGGGCGGCGTGACCGGGCGGCAGTGGCCGGTGCACCGCACGAGCAGCGTGGACTGGTCGGAGCGCCACTTCCAGCTCCGGGTGGAGAACACCTGGGAGCACAACGCGGCGGAGATCGCGGACGCGCTCGCCGTGTGCCAGGAGGAGACGGGCGCCGACCTGCTGATCCTGGTGGGTGACGACCGGGAGCGGCGCTCGGTGCACGACCGGCTGCCCTCGCGTCTCCGGGAGCGCGTCGCCGAGGCCTCGCACGGCGCCGGCAGCAGGCTGCTGGACGGCGAGGTGGAACGGCTGCGCGAGGACCACGTCCGTGCGCGCGCCCGGGAGGATCTGGACCGGTTCCTGGCCGCCCGGTCACCGGACGGCGAGGGCCGGTCCGGCGCGGCGGAGGGTGTGCCCGCGCTGGTGGAGGCCGCCCGGGAGCACCGCATCGACGAGCTGCTGGTCATCCCGGACGCCCCCGACACGCACCGGGAGGTGTGGATCGGCGAGGACGCCGACCAGGTGGCGGTGCGCCGCACCGAGCTGAAGACGCTCGGCGAGCAGAACTCCTGGTCGGCGCGGGCGGACGACGCCCTGCTGCGCTCGGCGGTGATGACCGGCGCCCCGGCGATCTCGGTGACGCCGGTGCTGCCGCCGGAGACGGCTCAGAAGGCGCCGGTGGGCGGCCTCGGGGCGCTGCTGCGCTGGAGGTGACCCCCCCCGGACGCCGGGACACCGGGGCGCCGGCACGTCGGCGGGTCATCAGGACCTCAGCGGGCCCGTTCCACCCGCCGTTCGTCCCAGACCGGCTCCGGTGTCTCGCGCACCCGCCCGTCGCTGCCGAAGACCAGGTACCGGTCGAAGGAGCGGGCGAACCAGCGGTCGTGGGTGACCGCGAGGACCGTGCCCTCGAAGCCCTCCAGGCCCTCCTGGAGGGCTTCGGCCGATTCCAGGTCGAGGTTGTCGGTGGGCTCGTCGAGGAGCAGCGCGGTGACGCCCTGGAGTTCGAGCAGCAGGATCTGGAAGCGGGCCTGCTGGCCGCCGGAGAGCCGGTCGAAGGCCTGCTCCGCCTGCTGGGTCAGCTCGTAGCGGCGCAGCCGGGACATGGCGGCGCCCCGGTCCTGGGCGTGCTCGGTCCACAGGATGTCCAGGAGGGTGCGGCCCAGCAGCTCGGGGTGGGCGTGGGTCTGCGCGAAGTGTCCTGGCACCACGCGCGCCCCGAGCTTCCAGCGCCCGGTGTGCGTCACGTCGTCGCCGGCCAGCAGCCGCAGGAAGTGCGACTTGCCGGAGCCGTTGGAGCCGAGGACGGCGACCCGTTCGCCGTAGAAGACCTCCAGGTCGAAGGGTTTCATGAGGCCGGTGAGTTCCAGCCGCTCGCAGGTGACGGCGCGGACGCCGGTGCGGCCGCCCTTCAGGCGCATCCTGATGTCCTGCTCGCGCGGCGGCTCGGGCGGCGGCCCGGCCTCCTCGAACTTGCGCAGCCGGGTCTGGGCGGCGGCGTAGCGGGAGGCCATGTCGTGGCTGACCGCGGCGGCCTGGCGCAGCGTCAGCACCAGCTTCTTCAGCTGGGCGTGCTTCTCGTCCCAGCGGCGGCGCAGCTCCTCGAAGCGGGCGAAGCGTTCCCGGCGGGCCTCGTGGAAGGAGTCGAAGCCGCCGCCGTGCACCCAGGTGTCGGCGCCCGCGGGTCCGGGCTCGACGGAGACGATCTTCTGCGCGGCGCGGGCCAGCAGTTCCCGGTCGTGGGAGACGAACAGCACGGTCTTGCGGGTCTCGGCGAGCCGCTCCTCCAGCCAGCGCTTGCCGGGCACGTCGAGGTAGTTGTCCGGCTCGTCGAGCAGCAGCACCTCGTCGGTGCCGCGCAGCAGCGCCTCCAGCACGAGGCGCTTCTGTTCACCCCCGGACAGGGTGCGCACCTGCCGCCACTGGGCCTTGTCGTACGGCATGCCGAGCGCGGCGGTGGTGCAGATGTCCCACAGGGTCTCGGCCTCGTATCCGCGCACCTCGGCCCAGTCGGAGAGCGCCTGCGCGTAGGTCAGCTGGGCGGCCTCGTCGTCCACCGTCATGATCGCGTGCTCGGCGGCGTCGACGGCGCGCGCGGCCTCGCGGATCCTGGGCTGCGCCACGGACACCAGCAGGTCGCGCACGGTCGTCTCGTCGCGTACGGAGCCGACGAACTGGCGCATGACGCCGAGGCCGCCGGTGACGGTGACGGAGCCGCCGTGCGGCTTCAGCTCGCCGGCGAGGAGGCGCAGCAGGGTGGTCTTGCCCGCGCCGTTGGGTCCGACGAGGGCCACGACGGCCCCCTCCCCCACCCGGAAGGAGACGTCGCCGAGGAGCGCCCTCCCGTCGGGAAGGTAGTACTCCAGGTGCGCGGCTTCGAGGTGACCCATGGGACCGGATTCTCCGGCTCGGGCCGTGCCCCGGGCAAACCCTTTTCGTCCTCCGTGCCCGTGTCCGCGGCAGGTGACCGGGACCACCGGCGGGGCACCGGCAGGAATCGCCGTCCGCAGGGTAGGCGGGACCCATGAGCCCCGACGTAGACCTCACCGTCCCGATGCCCGGCCCGCACCACCTCCGCGACGGGTTCCTGCGGCTGGACCAGCGGGTGTTCGAGGCCGTCGCCGCCCGCACCTGGCCCGGCGCCGATCCTCTGCTGCCCCGGTTGAGCCGCGGCGCCAACCACGGGGTGCTGTGGTTCGCCGCGGCCGCCGCCCTGGCCGCGTCGCGCACGCCGAGGGCACGCCGCGCGGCCGCCCGGGGAATCGCCTCGCTGGGCCTGGCCTCGCTGACGATCAACACCCTCGGCAAGCGCACGGTGCGCCGCCCACGCCCGGTGCTGGACCCGGTGCCGCTGGTCCGGCAGCTGAAGCGGCAGCCGATCACGACGTCCTTCCCGTCGGGGCACGCCGCCTCGGCCGCCGCGTTCGCGACCGGTGTGGCGCTGGAGTCCCCGGCGTGGGGTGCGGCGGTGGCCCCGGTGGCCGCCGCGGTCGCCCTGTCCCGGGTCTACACCGGCGTCCACTTCCCGAGCGACGTGCTGGCCGGTGCCGCCCTCGGGGCGGGAGCCGCGTTCGCCGTGCGGGGCATGGTGCCGACCCGCGCCCAGCACACCCCGCCGGCCCGGCCGCGCGCCGAGGTGCCCGCGCTGCCGGGCGGCGAGGGACTGGTGATGGTCGCCAACATCGGCTCGGGCACCTCGGACCGGGTGCGGGCGCTGTGCGACGCGCTGCCCGACGCGGAGGTGGTGGAGTGCGAACCGGGGGACGTCCGGGCGGAGCTGGAGAAGGCGGCCGGTCACGCCCGGGTGCTCGGCGTGTGCGGCGGCGACGGCACCGTGAACGCGGCGGCCGAGACCGCGCTCCGCCACGGGCTGCCGCTCGCGGTGCTGCCGGGCGGCACGCTCAACCACTTCGCCTACGACCTGGGCGTGGAGGACGTACGGGACCTGTGCGGGGCGCTGGAGCGGGGCGAGGGGGTGCGGGTGGACGTGGGCCGGTTCGCCTCGGGCGGGCAGCGCGGTGTCTTCCTGAACACCTTCAGCCTCGGCGTGTACCCGGAGCTGGTGAACGAGCGGGAGCGCTGGTCGCCCCGGATCGGGGGCTGGCCGGCCGGGGTGCTCGCGGCGGTGCGGGTGCTGCGCGCCGACCGGCACCCGCTGGAGGCCGAGGTGCGCGGCCGCAGGCGCCCGCTGTGGATGCTGTTCGCGGGCAACGGCACGTACCACCGCCGGGGGCTCGCCTCGGGGCGCCGGCTCGATCTGGCGGACGGGCAGTTGGACGTGCGGGTGGTGCACGGGGGGCGCCGGCCGGCCCTGCGGCTGCTGTCCGCGGCCCTGGCGGGACCGCTGACCCGCTCGCCCGCGCACGCGGCGGTGCAGGTGCCCCGGCTGCGTCTGTCGGGCGTCGCGCCCGGCACGCTGATGGCGTTCGACGGTGAGCTGACCGAGACGGAGGGCGACCTGACGCTGGAGAAGCTGCCCGAGGCGCTCACGGTGTACCGGCCACTGCCCAGTGGCGGGCTGCTCACCCGGGCCACCTCCTGACGGTTCGTCAGACCACATATTGAAATGGGGATCTCAGCATTCGGCTGGCGGGCGTACCGTGACCGCACAGCCGGGAGAGGGGATCCACCATGCCGAAGCCGCATGAGACCGCCGTCTACACGCACGGGCACCACGAGTCCGTGCTGCGCTCGCACACCTGGCGCACCGCCGAGAACTCCGCCGCCTATCTGCTCGATTCCCTGCGGCCCCACATGCGGGTCCTGGACATCGGCTGCGGGCCGGGCACCATCACCGCCGACCTGGCGGAACTGGTTCCGGACGGCCACGTCACCGGCGTGGACCGGGCGCCGGAGATCGTGGAGCGGGCCCGGGCCACGGCCGCCGCACGCGGGCTCGGCAACACCGACTTCGTGGTCGCCGACGTGCACGCGCTGGACTACCCGGACGACACCTTCTGCGTGGTCCACGCCCATCAGGTGCTCCAGCACGTGGGCGACCCCGTGCAGGCGCTGCGCGAGATGAAACGGGTCGCCAGGCCGAACGGGATCATCGCCGTCCGCGATTCCGACTACGGCGCCATGACCTGGTATCCCGCCTCCCCGGGCATGGACGACTGGCTGGACCTGTACCGCCGGGTGGCCCGCGCCAACGGGGGCGAGCCGGACGCCGGACGCCGGCTTAAGGCCTGGGCGCTCGAGGCGGGGTTCACCGACATCACGACGACCTCGGCCACGTGGACCTTCAGCACGCCCGAGGAGCGGGAGTGGTGGAGCGGCCTGTGGGCGGACCGCACCGTGGAGTCGGCGTACGCGGACCGCGCCACCGGCTGCGGCCATGCGACGCCCGAGCGGCTGCGCGCCGTCTCGGCGGCCTGGCGGGACTGGGGAAAGCACCCGGAAAGCTGGTTCAGCGTCCTGCACGGGGAAATTCTGTGCCGAAAGGATGTGTGACCGACGCCTGTCCGGTGAAATCCGGGAAACCAGTACGACAGGAGGTTCAACATTATGGTTCCGCTTCTGCTCGTACTGCTTCTCGCGATCGTCCTTTTCGGGGTCGGATTCGCGGTGAAGGTGCTCTGGTGGATCGCTCTGGCGGTTCTGGTCCTGTGGCTGATCGGTTTCCTGGCCCGCGGGACGACGGCCGGCGGCGGCAGGGGCCGCTGGTACCGGTGGTGAACAAGAGGTGGTGAGGCTGCTGCCCCGGGAGTGCTTACTCCCGGGGCAGCAGCGGTCCCAGCGGCCCGAGGTCCAGGTTCAGGTCCTCGGGCCGCAGTCCGTAGCGGTCCCGCAGTTCGGTCATGCGGTCGTCGAGGAGCATCAGGGTGAGCCCGATCCGCTCCTCCTGGTCCTCGCTGAGGTCGCCCTCGTCGACGCGGCGCAGCGCCTGGCGTTCCATGAGCTGGCGCAGCAGTTCGACGACCGTCAGCACCAGCTTGATCAGGTCGCGCTCGACGGTGTCGGGGTCGAGGTCGAGGCGGCGCTTGCCGGGTTCGGGAAGTTCGCTCACGTCAGTCCCCGAACGGTGAGGGAACGTTGCGGTTGACCGAGCTGATCAGCGCGTTCAGGTCGATGCGGACCAGGTCGACGTCCGCGATGCGCAGCGTGACGTCGCCGGTGATGACGACGCCGCCGGCCAGCAGCCGGTCGAGCAGGTCCACCAGGGCGATCTCACGGCGCTCCACGACGGTCACGATGCCTCCCCCGCTGTCTCTCCGGCGAAGGAATAGGCCGCCCAGGGTCCGGTGAGTTCCACGCGAATTCCCGGGGCGTCGTCCTTCGTACGGTCCACCGTTTCGACGAATTCCTCCGATGCGTCGCGGGCCACCAGATATGCGGCATTGAGAACGTTCCGTCCGGCGGCACCGGAAAGGCGGGGGTTCTGCGGCGCGTGCAGCCGTGCGTCGTCGGCCCGGTCGCGCAGCCTCGCGTGCAGCTCCGTGGCGAATTCCTCGGCCCTGCTCCACAGGTCGTCGTTCGCCCGGGTCTGCCGGCGCCGCTGCCGCAGGTAGTCCCGGCCCGAGGCGGGCTTGGGCGCGGGCGCCGCCGACGCCTCCGCCCGCTCGGGGTCCGCCCGCTCCCCCTCGACGTACACCTTCACGCCCCACTCCACCCGGCCGTCCAGCCGGTCGAGCGTGCGCCGGAAGGCCGCCTCCCGCTCCTGAAGCATCACGCGTACGCCGCTGTCGTCGCGGAAGACGGTGGCCAGCCGGAGCGGCAGCGGGGTGGTGACGGCGGTGAGGGCGTCGACCACCTGCTGGTGGGCGCGGGCGGTGGCGGTCAACCAGTCCAGGTCCTCCAGGCGGGCGCGCAGCGCCTCCTCGCTGAAGTCGGCCTCGGGCACATGGCTGACGACGGCGACCAGGTCGCCGTGCGACAGCAGCCGGGGCGGGTCGGCCGCCACCCCCGTGAGCTGGGCCTGGAGGGCCGCGTCGAAGGGGCGGCAGACGGCGTAGACGTAGCGCAGTCCGGTCACGGCGCCTCCTTCGGTACGCGGCCCGGGTCCAGCTCACGCAGGCGTTCGCGGAGCGCGGCGTTCTCCCGGGTGAGTTCGTCGTGCCGGGCGCGCGAGGACAGTGCGGGATCGCTCTCCCACCAGTCGATGCCCATTTCCTTGGCCTTGTCGACGGAGGCGACGACGAGCCGCAGCTTGATGGTCAGCAGCTCGATGTCGAGCAGGTTGATCTTGATGTCGCCCGCGATCACGACTCCCTTGTCGAGCACCCGTTCCAGGATGTCGGCGAGGTTGGCGCTCTGTCCCTGGCCGTAGGGATCGGGCAGCCGGCTGGGGGTGGTCATCGACGGCTCCCGCCCTCGGCGTCCTCGTACTCCTCACGGGACGCGTACTCGTCCTCCCCCGCTTCCTTCTCCTCCTCGGGCTCCTCGTACTCGCCCTCGGCTTCCTCCTCGTACTCCTCCTCGGGTTCGCCTTCCGGCTCCTCCTCGTACCCCTCCTCGGCCTCGCCCTCCGGCTCCTCCTCGTACTCGCCCTCGGGCTCCTGGTCCTGGTCCTGGTCCTCCTGCCGGTCCTCCTGCTGCTCCTCTTCCTCCTCCGCGACCGCGTCCTCGTGGCTGCGGACGACCTCGCCGTCGCGGATCTCGCCGCGCCAGCCGTCGTCGGCCTCGCCCTTGAAGGTGATGTGGCGGACGTAGTTCTTGAGGTCGAGCCGGGCCCGGCGGCCCTGGGCCCGCCAGATGTTGCCGGTCTTCTCGAACAGGCCCTTCGGGTAGTACTCGATGACCAGGACCACGCGGGTCAGGCTGTCGGCGAGCCGGTGGAAGCTGACGACGCCCTTGGTCGAGCCCTTGGCGCCCTCCGACGTCCACGAGATCCGGTCGTCGGGCACCTGCTCGGTGGTCTTCGCCTTCCAGCTGCGGTTGGACCAGAAGACCTTCAGCTGCCAGTCCGAGGACGTGTCGTCGGCGCGGTTCGCGCTCTTGACGCCCTTGGCGAAGGTGCTGAAGTCCTGGTACTGGGTCCACTGGTCGTAGGCGGTGCGCAGCGGTACGCCGACGTCGACGTACTCGATGATGACCGTCGGCTTCTGCCCCCCGCCGCCCTTCTTGCGGCCCTTGCCGCCGGTGAGGTTCTTGAAGGCACCGACCACGTTGTCCTTCACCTTGCCCGCGCCGACCTCGAAGGCGGCCCGCATCGGGCCCTTGCCCTCGGCGAGCTTGCGTCCGCCGTCGAGGGCGAGCTTGGCGAATCCCGGGCTGTTGCCCTCGGCGATGTCGTTGAGCTTGCCGGTGGTCTGGCCGAGCTTGGTGCCGGCGCCGGTCAGCAGCCGGGTGGCCTGGGCGGCGAGGTAGTCCTGCACCTCGGCCTTGAGCCGGTCGGCCGCCTCGCTCCGCGCCACGTCGGCCAGCGGGTTCTTCTTGGCGGCCTTGCCCGCAGAGGAGGCCGCGGACCCCAGGGTGTCGCTCATCGCTCACCACCGCCCTTCGACTGCCGGGGACCCGCGCCGCGGGCGGCGCTCCTGGCCCCGGACGTCTTCTTTCCGGCCGCCTTCTTGGCGGGCTGGGCGCGCTTCGCCGCCGCCTTCTTCGCGGGGGCCTTGGCGGCGGCCTTCTTCACGGGCGCCTTCCCGGCCGTCTTGCGTGCCTCCGACGGCGCCTTCTTCGCGGGCCGCTCGCGCCGGGGCGCGCGCCGCTCGTCCGGCTCCTCGGCGTCCTCGTGCTCTTCGGCGTCCTCGCGCGCGTCAGGCTCCTCGCGCTCCTCGGCCTCCTCCGGCTCTTCGGCCTCCTCGTACTCCGAGTCCTCCGAGTCCTCGGAGTCGCGGGAGTCGTCGGACCCGACGCCGGGGGCCCGGGACGCCACGCCGGAGAGCTGGTCGCGCACCTCGGCGGTGCGCCCGTGCAGCCGGTCGGCGAGCGCGTCGATCTGCCGCTCGACCATGGCGCCCGAGGCCGCCTTGCCGACGCCGCGCAGGTCGGTGCGCAGCTGGTCACCGATCTCCTTGAACTGCGGGTTGTTCTGCAACTGTCCGGAGACCAGTTCGGCGATGCCCTTCGGGGTCAGGTTCATCTTCTTGCCGGCCACCATGGTGCCCACGGCGACCGCCAGTTTCAGTTTCTTCGTGCGTCCCAGCAGGTATCCGGCCCCTATCGCGAGGCCCAGTCCCACTCGATTCATGGTGCCGTCCCGTTGCCCAATCCCGCGCTTGTGCGCGTAGCGGTCTCCAGCCGGTCCAGAAGCTCGTCCTCCTGTCGGTCGAACTCCTCCTCGGTGATCTCACCGGCCTCCAACTGCTCTTCCAGGCGGGCAAGTTCGGCCCGTACCGTGGCGGGGTCGTAGTAGATCCGCTCGGCCTCGTCGAGCACCTGTCTGATGGCCCAGGCGCTGCCGCGCACCGGGGCGAACGGCAGCAGCAGGACCTCCGAGATCAGTCCCATGTCGTCACCCCGCTCCGGCGTCCGCGCCGCCCGCCGCCGTGCCCGCGGGCTCGGCCGGGCCGGGCTCGACGAAGCTGTACGGCGGCAGCGGGCCGTTCACGCGGACCTCCAGGTGCGGCAGCCGGCCGCGGGCCCGCTCGACGGCGGCCAGGAACTCGTCGGCCGCCTCCCGCTTCACCAGGAACGAGACGTTCGCCAGCCAGCCGGTGGACTCGGGGCCCACGCTCACGGCGTCGGCGGCGGGCTCCAGGGCGTGCTCCAGCGCGGTGGCGTCCTCGGCCTCCTTGCCCTTGACCGCGGCCGCGACCATCTCGCCGAGCTGGATCTTCGCCTCGTAGGTGCCGCCGCCTGCCTGCCTGTTGGCCTCGGCGAGGGCGCGGATCTCGGGGTTGTCGGCCATCACGTGGTGCAGTACGGCCTCTTCGACGTGGTTGGCCTTGATGTTGTACTCGACCCGGCCGTCCAGCGCCCCCAGGCGTTCCGCGTAGTGTTCGGCGCGCTCGGCGAGGACCCCGGTGACCGCGGCGTCGTCGGGGGCGACGCTGCCGAAGCGCATGGGCAGCACGCAGCCCTCCGCGCCGATCTCGCTCAGCACGTTCTGGTGGGCGAGCAGTTCCCTGCGCTTGGGGCGCAGCCCCTCGGGCGCGTCACTGACGACGGCCGCCAGCTCGCCCTCCTTGAGGATCCGCACCTTGCGCGGCGGGTCGCCGACTCCGCCCGTGCCCTCGGGGAGCGAGGGATGCGTGGCGGCGGTGATGCCGTAGACGTACGTACTCACTCCTGCTCCTCCTTCCGGCGCGAGGGCGCGGCCTTGCGGGCGCGCGGACGCGACGACGTCTCACGCTCGGAGCCGCTCTCGTCGCGGGCCTGCTTGAACGCGTCGGAGATGGTCTCGGCGGCGCCGGACAGCGCCCCCTTGGACTTGCCGCGGGCGCCGGACTCGGTCATCTCCCCGACCAGGTCGGGCAGCCCCGGGTCCTTGCGGGGCCCGGCCTCCAGGTCGAGGCGGTTGCATGCCTCGGCGAAGCGCAGATAGGTGTCCACGCTGGCGACGACGACTCGGACGTCGATCTTCAGGATCTCGATGCCGACCAGGGAGACGCGCACGAATGCGTCGATGACGAGCCCCCTGTCCAGAACAAGCTCGAGCACGTCGTAGAGGCCGCTGCTGCCGCCTCCGCCGCCGGTCTGTTGTGCCGGTACGACAGTCATGCCTGCAGTTCCTCCATCTTGTCGGGGATGTGGGTGGTGTTCGCGGGTGCGGGAGTGCGCCCCGCGCCGCTCTAGCGGCTGCCGCGGGAGTCGGCCCGACCGCGCTCGTAGCGCCGTACGCGCCGGTAGCCCGTGAGCTGTCCCTCGGCGTCCAGTTCCACCTGGTAGCTCGCCATCAGGCTCATGGTGTCGGGCACCCGCTCCAGTTCCATGACCTCGACCTCCAGTGCCCATCCCTCCTCCGTCTGCTCGAAGGACGACACGGACTCGGCGGTCATACCGGTCAGCTCCGCGAGCTGGGCGCGCGCCTCGCGCAGCACCTCCATCGGCTTGGGGCGGTGCGTCTCCTGTGACGATTGTGACTTCTGCGTCGTATGTGACTTTTGTGAACTCTGTGGTGTTTCTTGCGAGTCGGATGTGCTTTTCGTGTTCGACATGGCCACCTCCCCCTCCGTGTGGCCGCATGTGTGTTCGCCAAACCTCGTCGGGTTGCGCAGTCCGCTCAGCCGTGCAAGGCGTTCAGGCGCCGCCGGGCGGGGCCCAGGGCCCTGGGGCGGTCGGTGAGCCCGGCCCAGGGCCGGGTGCGGGCCTGTTCGACGGCGTCCGCGATGGTCCAGCGGCGGGCGTGCAGGGCGGGGTCGTCCACTTGGTCCCAGGAGATGGGCGTGGCCACGGGGGCGCCGGGGCGGGCGCGCACGGTGAAGGGGGCGACCGCGGTCTGGGCGTAGGCGTTGCGCTGGATGTCCAGGTAGAGACGGTCGCCGCGGTCCTTCTTGCGGGCGGCGGTGGTGAGCCGGTCGGGGTGGGCCGCGGCCAGGACGTCGGCGACGGCCCGCGCGAACTCCCGTACGTCGTCGAAGTCCTGGCGGCCGTCCAGGGGGACGACGACGTGCAGCCCGCGGGATCCGGTGGTCATCGGTGCCGAGGGCAGCTTCAGCTCGCCGAGCAGCTCGCCCAGCAGCCGGGCCGCCGTCCGCACCGCCTCGAAGTCGTCGCCGGCCGGGTCGAGGTCGAAGACCATGCGGTCCGGCCGGTCGACCCGTCCGGCCCGGGACAGCCAGCGGTGCAGGGTGAGCGCGGCCTGGTCGGCGAGGTAGACGAGGGTGGCGGAGTCGTCGCAGACGGTGTGGCGGACGGTGCCGCCCTCCTTGCCGACCTCGACGCGGTCGATCCACTCCGGGTAGTGCTCCGGGGTGTTCTTCTGCATGAAGCGCGGTCCGTCGACCCCGTCCGGGTGCCGTTCCAGCATCAGCGGGCGGCCCCGCAGGTGCGGCAGCATGAACGGGGCGACGGCACGGTGGTAGTCGACGAGATCGCCCTTGGTGTACTCCTCGGCACCCCCGTCACCTGCCGGGAACAGCACCTTGCCCGGCCGGTGCACCTCCACCGTGTGCCGTCCGGCCCGCACGGTCCGGGTGCCGTCACCGCTCCCGCTCACGGAACGATCGCCTGCTCCACGAGCATCCGTGCGGTCGCCTCGATGGACGCGGCGTCGATCCCCGCCGCGTGCAGTTCCTCCGCCGGGCTCGCGGAGCCCGGCATCGTGGTGACCGCGAGGCGCACCAGCCGGGGCACCGGCCGTCCGTCCGTGAACGCGTCCAGCACGGCGTCGCCGATGCCGCCCTCCGGGCGGTGGTCCTCCACGGTCACCAGGCAGCCGGTCTCCTCGGCGGCCGCGCGCAGGGTGGCCCGGTCGACGGGCTTGACCGAGTACAGGTCGATCACCCGGACCGGGATGCCGTCCGCCGCGAGGGTGTCGGCCGCGGCGAGCGCCTCGTGCAGGGTGACGCCGGCCGCGACGACGGTGAGCCGGTCGGCGTCGGAGGAGCGCAGCACCTTGCTGCCGCCGACGGGGAACTCCTCGTCAGGGCCGTAGATCACCTTGCTCTCGCCGCGCGAGGTGCGCAGGTACCGGATGCCCTCCAGGCCGGCCATCTCGGCGACCAGGCGCGCGGCCTGGTTGGCGTCGCACGGGTACAGCACGGACGAGCCGTGGACGGCCCGCATCATCGCGAGGTCCTCCAGACCCATCTGGCTGGGCCCGTCCTGGCCGATGGCGACGCCCGCGTGGGAGCCGACGAGGTTGATGCCGGAGCCGCTGACCGACGCCATCCGCACGAAGTCGTGGGCGCGGGTCAGGAAGGCCGCGAAGGTGGTGGCGAACGGCACCCAGCCGCGCGCCGCCATCCCCACCGCGGCGGCGACCATCTGCTGCTCGGCGATGTAGCACTCGAAGTAGCGCTCGGGGTGTTCCTTGGCGAAGAACTCGGCCCGGGTGGAGTCGCCGACCTCGCCGTCGAGGGCGACGACGTCTCCGCGCGCGGTGCCGACCGCGGCGAGCGCCTCGCCGAAGGCGTTGCGGGTGGCGATCTCGTCGCCCTGGTCGTAGCGGGGCAGCTCGGTCTGTCCGGTGCCCGCCGAGTGCAGTGCCCGTGCGGCCTCGGGGGCGTGCACCCGCACCCTGATGTCGCGGGGCCCGCCCAGCTCGGCGACGGCCTCCTCGGCCTCGGGCAGCGGCTTGCCGTGCTGTCCCTCGCGGTCCTCCACCGCCCGCACGCCCTTGCCCTTGAGGGTGCGGGCGATGATCGCGGTGGGCTGCCCCTTGGTGGACAGGGCCTCGCCGTAGGCGCGGTCGATGGCGTCGACGTCGTGGCCGTCGATCTCGATGGTGTGCCACTCGAAGGCCCGGAAACGGCGCGCGTACGCGTCGAGGTCGTGGCCGTGCCGGGTGGGGCCGCGCTGGCCGAGCCGGTTGACGTCGACGATCACGGTGAGATTGTCGAGGTGTTCGTGTCCGGCGTGCTCGGCGGCCTCCCAGATCGACCCCTCGGCCAGCTCGCTGTCGCCGCACAGCACCCACACGCGGTAGTCGGTGTGGTCGAGCCGCTTGCCGGACAGCGCGATGCCGACGCCCACGGGCAGCCCCTGGCCGAGCGAGCCGGTGGCCGTCTCGACCCACGGCAGCCGCTGCGGAGTGGGGTGCCCCTCCAGGCGGCTGCCCAGTTTGCGGAAGGTGAGCAGTTCCTCGTCGTCGATGGCGCCGGCCGCCTTGAAGGCGGAGTAGAGCAGGGGCGAGGCGTGCCCCTTGGAGAGCACGAAGCGGTCGTTGCCGGGGTGGGCGGGGCGCTCGAAGTCGTAGCGGAGGTGGTTGGCCAGGAGGACGGCCATCAGGTCCGCGGCGGACATCGACGACGTCGGGTGCCCGGAGCCCGCGGCGGCGGACGCCCGTACGCTGTCGACGCGCAACTGCTGTCCGAGGTCGACGAGTTCACCGGTGTTCATGAGTCTCCTTCCGCGGCACGGCCGTCGGTGCGCTTGACGGGGCCGGGGGCGATGTCGGGTCCGGGGGGCGGCTGGTTCGCCGGGGGTTCGGGAGCGGGGTCGGTGGGCGGCCCCGCGGACCGGCTCGGTCCGGACGGGGCGGTGGGCCGTTTCGCGGCGGAGCCCGCCCCGGTGCCGCGGGGTGCCGTGGCCGAGCCTCCCCGGGCGGGGCGCGGTCCGGCGGCCTCGACGGCACGGCGCGGCTTGCCGGACGCACGGGGCGAGCCGGGCTGACTCCGCTTCGCCGGCTCACCGTGCGGCCGGCCCTTCGCGGGCTCGCCGCCGGGCTGGTCCTTGGCGGGCTCCCCGCCCGGCTGGTTTTTCGCCGGCTCCCCGCCCGGCTGGTCCTTGGCGGGCTCGCCGCCGGGCTCCTTGGCGGGCTCGCCGTCCGGCTGGTTCCTCGCCTCGTCGCCGTCGGGGCGGTTCCCGGTGGGGCCGGTGTTCTTCCCGGTCCGCTCCGGACGCCCGGGTACCCGCGCGACCTCGGGCGACGACGAATCCAGCGGCACGGACCAGGACCGTACGAGACCCAGCTGTACGGCCTGGCGGGGCAGCACCGCGTCGAGCAGCCAGTCGGCGGCGACCCGCACGCGGTTGCCCGGCATCGCCGCGAGGTGGTAGCCGCGAGTGACCGCACCCGCCGCCGGGCCGGACATCGGCAGGCCGAGCGGGTTGGCGGCGGCCTTGGCGCCGCCGAGGTCCACGACGAACCCCAGGTCGCGGTGGCGGTAGGCCCGCCGCTTGCCGATGCCGAGCGAGGCGGCGACGTTCTGGGCGCAGACCTTGCCGTGCCGCCAGGCGTGCTGTGCGGTCATCGGCGTGTACTGGCCCGGCTGGTTCAGGTCGGGCACCGCGGCCACGTCACCGCAGGCGAACAGCTCGGGCCGTCCCGGCACCTGGAGGTGGGGGTCGACGAGCAGCCGGCCGCGTTCCATCGGCAGCCCCAGGGACTCCACCAGCGGGTCGGGCCGCACGCCCACGCACCACACCAGCGTGCGCGTGTCGACGCTCGTGCCGTCGGTCAGCAGGACCCCGTCGTGCGTGGCCTCCTTGACGGAGGTACCCATCCGCACGTCGACGCCCCGCTGCCGCAGTACCCGCTCGGCGGTGCGGGAGAGCCGTTCGTCCATCTCGGGCATGACCCGGGGCGCCACGTCGAGCAGCATCCAGCGGGGCCGCATGCCGGTGCGCATCGGGTGCCGGCGGACCTGCGCGTCGGTGTACATCGCGCCGTGCGCGGCGACCTCGGTGCCGGTGTATCCCGCGCCGACCACCACGAACGTGCACCGCGCGGCGCACTCCGCCCGGTCGTCGGCAGCCGCGGCGAGCTCCACCTGCCGGGTCACGTGGTCGCGGAGGTAGAGCGCCTCCGGCAGCCCGCGAAAGCCGTGGGCGTGCTCGGCGACGCCGGGGACGGGCAGCAGCTTGTTGACGCTGCCCGCGGCGAGCACCAGCCGGTCGAAGGACAGGGTGCCCTCCTCGCCCTCCGGGCCGGTGTAGTGCACGGTGTGCCCGTCGAGGTCGATGCCGTCGGCCTCGCCGAGCACCAGCCGTACGTGCGGCAGCGTGCCCGACAGGGACACGCTGACCCGGCGCGGTTCCAGGATTCCGGCGGCGACCTGGGGCAGCAGGGGCAGGTAGAGGAAGTAGTCGGTCGGGTTGAGCACGGTGATGTCGGCCTGGTGCCGGGTGAGCCGGGACAGGGTGCGGGCCGTCCGGTACCCGGCGAAGCCGGCACCGACGATCACGATGCGGGGTCGGCTCACGGTTCGCCTCCGGGCTGTCGCGTACCTCGTGAGCCTTCCGCGTCCCCTGGGCCGGGGCACCCAAACGTCCGCGCGCGGGCCGCGGCACGACGGCGCGGAAGCCGCCGCCCGCCGGTTTCCGGCCCCGCGCCCGGGTACCCGGCCCCGGAACCACCCGCTCCCTGTCCGGAGGCAACCCCCCATGCCCGAATACGGCTATTTTCTCTCGTGCGAGCAGTACGGTCCCGCGGAGCTGATCGAGCAGGCGCGCATGGCCGAGCAGGCCGGCTTCCAGGCGCTGTGGATCTCGGACCACTACCACCCCTGGAACGGCGAACAGGGCCAGAGCCCGTTCGTGTGGTCCGTGATCGGCGCGCTGTCCGACGCGGTGTCCCTGCCCGTGGAGACGGCGGTGACCTGTCCGACGGTGCGCATCCACCCGGCGGTGGTGGCGCAGGCCGCGGCGACCAGCGCGGTGATGACGGACGGCCGCTTCCGGCTGGGCGTCGGCACCGGCGAGGCGCTGAACGAGCACATCTTCGGCGACGCCTGGCCGGCCGCGCACGTACGCCTGGAGATGCTGGAGGAGGCCATCCTGATCATCCGGCGGCTGCTCAGCGGCGAGGAGGTCAACCACCACGGCACCCACTACACGGTGGAGAACGCCCGCCTGTACACGGTGCCCGACGAGCCGGTCCCGATCGACATCTCGGGCTTCGGCCCGGCGGCGACGAAGCTGGCGGCCCGGGTCGGCGACGGCTACATCACGATGATGCCGGACGCCTCGATGGTGGAGCAGTATCGCAAGGGCGGGGGCGGCGGGAAGCTGGTCAGCGGGGGCACCAAGGTCTGCTACGACACCGACAGGGACGCGGCGGTGCGCACCGTGCACCGGCTGTGGGCCAACGAACAACTGCCCGGCGAGCTGAGCCAGGTGCTGCCCTCGCCGAAGCACTTCGAGCAGGCGCAGACCCTGGTCACCGAGGACATGGTCCGCGACAACCGGGTGTGCGGCGACGACGTGGACGAGCACGTGGCGGAGCTGAAGCAGTTCGCCGACGCCGGTTTCGACCGGGTCTACGTCAACCAGATCGGCCCGGACCTGCGCGGCTTCTTCGACCTCTACCGCACCAAGGTGCTGCCGCAGCTCCAGCAGAGCGCCTGACCGGCCGCACACAGGGGTACGCCCGCACGGATGCCGTCCGTGCGGGCGTACCCCTGTGTGCCGCGGGTCAGGCGCGCCCGCGCTTGTTCTCGGGATCGATGTCGTCCTGCCGCGGTGCGGCGGGTCCGGTGCCGCCCGGTGCGGGAGTGCCCGCGCCCGGGGCGCCGGTCGCGCCGCCCGCACCGCCGGGCGCCACGGGTGGCATCGGCGGGTAGGGCACGCCG
>NZ_MULI01000101.1 GCF_002939385.1 Streptomyces sp. MH60
CTGCGCGACGCCGTGCTGAGCGGCTGGCCCCGGCCGCGCCGCGAGGCCGTGCACCGGGCGGCGGCGGAGGCGATGCTGCGCCGCGGCGACCGGGTCGAGGCCGTCGCCCGGCACCTGCTGCGCACCCCGGCCGTCGGCCGGTCCTGGGCGCTGCGCGTGCTGCGCGACGCCGTGACCGTCGCCGTGCACGACGCGCGGCCCGCCGACGCCGTCGGGTACCTGCGCCGTGCCCTGGACGAGCCGCTGACCGACGACCTGCGGCAACGGCTGCTGACCGAACTGGGCTCCCTGGAATACGCGTCGGCCGACACCCCGGCCGCCATCGCGCGGCTCGCCGAGGCCCAGCACCTGCCGGCCGACCCCCGCAACCGGGTGCGGACCGCTGTCGCCCTCGGCACCGCCCTGGCCGGGCGCGGTGAGATCCGTACCGCGATGGAGGTGCTGCGCCGCACCGAGGGCCGGCTGTCCGGCCACCCGGGCCTGGCCCGCACCGTGCAGACCGCCACCGCGCTGCTGTCCGACGAGGACCTGGCGACCCGGCAGGAGGTGTACCGGTGGCTGTCCGAGACCGGCCGGCACTCCCCGGAACTGGTCGGCACCGCCGGACAGGCCCTGCTGGTGCGGTACGCGGCGACGGCCGCGCTGATCTCCGCCGACGAGGCGATGGCCCGGGTGCGGGACCTGCTCGCGCAGCCCACCGACCCGCTCGCCGAGCCCTTCCTGCTCGGCACGGCCGCCGCGGTCGCCCAGTGGGCCGACGAACTCGACGAGGCCGAGCGGCTCGTGGAACGCGGACTGGCCGGACAGCACCCCGCCCTGCTGCACCCGATGCAGCACGCACTGCTCAACACCCGCGCCGACATCGTTGCCGCCCGCGGCGACCACGCCCGGCTGCTCGTCCTCGCCGCCGACACCGGGCCCGGCCCCGGCCCCACCAACCGGGACGCCCACGCCCTGATGGCCCTCGTCCACACCGGCCGCAGCGACGAGGCACTGCGCCACGCCGACCGCTTCGACCTGCGCGAGGTGCCGGAGAACTGGGAGCTGAACCGCTACCTGTACGCGCGGGGCGTACTGCGCGCCGCCACCGGCGACCCGGCGGGCGCGCTGCACGACTTCCTGGAGTGCGGACGCCGCCAGGCGGCCCGCGAGGTGATCAGCCCCGTCGTCACCCCGTGGCGGACCGCCGTCGCGGAGTGCCGGCTGGCGCTGGGCGGCGGCCCCGAGGCGCTGGCCCTGGCGACGGAGGAACTGCGGCTGGCCCGGGTGTGGAACACCCCGCGCACCGTGGGCCGCGCCCTGCGCGTGCTGGGCACCGCGACCGGCGGGCGCCGCGGCCTCGAACTGGCCGAGGAGGCCGTACGGACCCTGCGGGACGCGCCCGCCGACACCGACATGGAACTGATCCCCGCGCTGCTCGCCCAGGGCCGCCAGCTCCTCGACGCGGGGGAACGCGGGCGCGCCCGGGCCCGGCTGCGCGAGGCGGCCGAACTGGCCGAGCGCAAGGGCGCCCTGCGCTGGCTCGCCCTGGCCGGGCAGGCCCTGCGCGAGGGCGGTGCCCGCGGCTCCGCGGCGTCCCGCACCGGCGCCGGGGCGCTGACCGGCAGCGAGCGGCGGATCGCCGAACTGGCCGCCGACGGCCGCACCAACACCGAGATCGCCGACCTGCTGCACCTCGCCCGGCGCACCGTGGAGACCCACCTGACCAGCACCTACCGCAAGCTGCGGATACGGCGCAGGACGGAACTGGCGGGCGCGCTGGAGCGCGGGGCCCGCCGGGAACGGGAGCCGCACCCCGACACCCGCGGCTGAGGAACGCCGGTGACACGCGCGGTCCTCACCAGGAGCGCAGCAGCCGCCCGATCTCCATCTGCGCCGTCTCCAGCGGGTCGCCGTCCTCGACGTTCCACAGGCTGTTCTGCAGCACGCGGCCGAGGGACCAGGCGCGGGCCCGCTCCCGGTCGAGGCCGAGGACTTCGGTCATGGCGTCGAAACGCCACCGGGTCTCGCCCGGGTCGTAGCGGTTGTCCAGGGCGGGCAGCAGGTCGAACCCGGGGTCGCCGGCCAGCGGCTTGGGGTCGATGGCCAGCCAGGGGGCGCGGTCCGCGGCGAGGACGTTCTCGTAGTGCAGGTCCCAGTGCAGCAGCCGGTCGCCCGGCTCGTCGGCGACCTCGCGCACGGCCGCGGCGCAGTCGGCGACCAGCCGCCGGTCCGCCGGGTCCGGGATGCGCTCCAGGGTTTCGGGCGTCCGCTCCAGCATGCCCTTCGCGATGTCGCCGAGGCGGCGCACACCGGGCGGCGCGGGCGTCGCGGTGAGGTGGGCCAGCAGCCGGGCGATGACCAGGACGGCCTCGCGGGAGTCCTCGACGTGGCTGAGCATCCGGCCGGAGTCCAGGCGTTCCAGGAGCATGGTCCCGGTGGCCGCGTCGTGGTCGAGCAGCCGCACCGCTCCGTCCCCGTCCCACACCCGCAGCGCGAGGGGCTCGCCCTCGGTCTCCGCGTCGAGGAGCTGGAGCTTCAGCACGGCCCGGGTACCGTCCCGGCACACGACCGGCAGCACCAGCGCCGCCCACCCGTGCATCGAGGGCCCGTCCGGCCGCAGCTCCCACCGCCGCAGGAACCCGGCCGCCAGCGCGGGCAACCCTTCGACGAAGGCCCGCCCGGCCTCCCCGTTGTACTTCACCTGCGCGGCCACGAGCCCTTCGGGTACGTCGATCACACGGCCGGACGCTACCGGCGATCGGGGCCCGCGGTCACGCGGATATCCCCTCAGCCCACCGGCTCCCGCACCGCCCGCTCCGCCGGCAGCCCGTGCTTCGGCGCCTTCGCCGTCACCATCACGCCCGCGACCAGCCCCGCGAGCAGCATGACGCCGGCGGCCACCCAGATGGCGACCGTGTACCCGTGCACGATGCCCTCCCGGACGATCAGTTCCCGCTGGGAGGGATCGGTGAGGTGCGCGGTGATCCACGACGCGCTCGTGCTGGTCGCGATGGTGTTGAGCAGCGCCGTGCCGATCGAGCCGCCCACCTGCTGCGAGGTGTTGACCGTCGCGGAGGTCACGCCGGAGTCCTTCGGGGCGACTCCCGCGGTGGCCGTGGAGAACACCGGCATGAAGGTCAGGCCCATGCCGAGGCCCATCAGGAGCAGCGCCGGGAGGATCTCGGAGACGTACTCCGAGTGCACGGTGATCCGGGTGAGGACCACCATGCCGCCGGAGGCGAGGAGCATGCCGGGGACCATCAGCATGCGCGGGCCCACGTGCGGCAGCAGCCGGGCCGAGATCTGGGTGGAGCCCACCACGATCGCGGCGGTCAGCGGCAGGAACGCCAGGCCGGTCCGCACGGGGGAGTAGCCGAGGATGACCTGGAGGTAGTAGGTCATGAACAGGAACAGCCCGAACATGCCGATGACCGCCAGCATCATCGTCAGGAAGCACCCGGCGCGGTTGCGCTCCCGGATGACGTGCAGCGGCAGCAGGGGCGTCTTCGCCCGGGTCTGCCACCACACGAAGACGGCCAGCAGGACCACGGCCAGGCCGAACAGGGCCAGCACCAGCGGGTCGGTCCAGCCGCGCGGCTGGGCCTCGCTGAAGCCGTAGACGAGGGCGACCAGACCACCGCAGCCGAGGATCACACCGGGCACGTCGAGCCGGGCGTCGGCGTGGCCGGGCCGGTCGTGCAGCAGGGCGAACGCGCCGATCACCGCGACGACGGCGATGGGGATGTTGACGTACAGGCACCAGCGCCAGTTCAGGTACTCGGTGAGCACGCCGCCGACGATGAAGCCGATCGCCGAGCCGCTGCCGGCCAGCGCGCCGTAGATGCCGAAGGCCTTCCCGCGTTCCCTCGGGTCGGTGAAGGTCGTCGTCAGCAGGGACAGCGCGGACGGCGCGAGGACGGCGGCGAAGACGCCCTGGAGGGCGCGGGCGCCGAAGAGCATCGCCGAGGTCGTGGCGGCGCCGCCGAACGCGGAGGCGGCGGCGAAGCCGATCAGCCCGATGACGAAGGTGCGTTTGCGTCCCACCAGGTCCGCGATCCGCCCGCCGAGCAGCAGCAGACCGCCGAACGCGAGGGTGTACGCGGTGATCACCCACTGCCGGTTGGCGTCGGACATGCCCAGGTCGCGCTGGGCCGAGGGCAGCGCGATGTTCACGATCGTCGCGTCGAGGACGACCATCAGCTGGGCCAGGGCGATCACCACCAGCCCCCACCAGCGGCGGGGGTCGGCCTCCGCGGGCGCGGCGGGTCCACCTGTCCGGGAGCCACTCATCTGGCCAGAAGACCACGGATCAGGACGTATCGCATCCCCGTCGCGCGTCCCCGTCGCGCGTCCGCGCCGCTCGTCGCCGGTCATGGTTCCAGGACCACCTTCCCGGTCGTCCCCCGGTTCTCCAGGGCGCGGTGCGCGGCGGCGGCGTCGGCGAGCGGGAAGCGCCGCACGGCCGGGACGAGCCGCCCCGCGGCGGCCTCGGCGAGGGCGCGCAGTTCGAGGGTGCGTACGGGGTCGGCGCCGCCGGCCTTCTCCAGCATCACCGGGCCCAGCACCTGCTGGGAGACGCCGTCGACGAGGTAGGGGGCGCCGTCGCGCAGGCCCTCGCCCGACCAGCCGAAGACCAGGTGCAGGCCGCCGGGTCCGAGCAGGGCGACGGCCTCCCGCGCCACGTCCCCGCCGACGCCGTCGAAGACGACGGTGGCCTCACTGCCGCCCAGGTGGGCGCGGACCTTCGCCGGCCACCCGGGGTCCCGGTAGTCGACGGCGGGATCGGCGCCGTTCGCGGCGACGAGCGCGGTCTTCTCCGGGCCGCCGGCGAGCCCGACCACCGTGGCGCCGGCGTTCCTCGCGTACTGCACCAGCAGCGTGCCGATGCCGCCCGCGGCGGCCGGGACCACGGCCACCGCGCCGGGACCGAGGTCGGCGAACTGCACGATCCCCATCGCCGTACGCCCGGTGCCGATCATGGCGACGGCCTCGGCGAAGTCCAGGTTCGCGGGGATCTCGTGGACGCGGGCGAGGTCGGTGACGGCGAGTTCGGCGTAGCCGCCGGGGGCGAAGCCGAGGTGGGCGACCACGCGCCTGCCCAGCCAGCTGTCCGGCGTGCCCGTCCCGAGGGCGTCGACGACGCCGGCCACCTCGCGGCCGGGGATCGTGGGCAGTCCGGGAAGCACGGGCGCCGGTCCCTGGAGGCCCTCACGCAGGGCGGTGTCCAGGAGGTGGACGCCCGCCGCGCGGACGGCGACGCGGACCTGGCCGGGGCCCGGAGCCGGGTCCTCCACCTCGTCCAGGACGAGGTTCCCGGCCGGGCCGAAGGCGTGCAGACGGATGGCGTGCATGACGGTCCCCCAGGGGAAGAGTGCGCTGCTACGAGGTGCTGTGGGCCCAGCCAACGACCTCAAGCGCGCTTGAGGTCAAGCTCGCGCCGGCCGAGGGCGAGGGAGACCGCCGTCAGGGCGCTGTTGAAGGAGACCTCGGAGAGCAGGCCGGGCGAGGCGACCTGGTCACCGGCGAGGTACACGCCGTCGCCGCGGTCGACGGCAGGCCGGTCGCGCCAGGTGGTGCCGGGCAGGTCGACGGCGCCGGTACGGCCGTTCGCGACCGCCTCGCGCCGCCAGGTCAGCCGCTCGCGCCAGCCGGGGAACCCGAGGTCGAGCAACTGCTCGGCCCGCGCGGTGCCGTCCGCCTTCGACTCGTGCGGCGCCAGGGGGAGCTGTCCCTGGATCAACTGCTCCCCCGCGGGCGCGAGCGTGCGGTCCTGCGCCGTGAACCGCTCGATCCACCCCGGCGCGTCCAGGTCGGAGACGGCGAAGGCGTCGCCGCGCCGGGTCCTCACGGCCAGGTCGACCAGGGTGGTGCGGCCGCTCGGCCAGGTCAGCGAGGGGTCGTCCAGCAGGCGGCGGGCCGCGTCGAGGGAGGTGGCGACGATGACGGGGGTGTCGGTGGGCAGCGTGTCCACGCGGGAGACCGTCTCCATCCGGACCCCGAGGTTCCAGGCCAGGGCGGCCATCCGGTCCACCACCCCGCCCCAGCCGCCGCGCGGGTAGTGCGCCTCGGGCGGCAGCTTGGCGGCCCGGCGCAGCCGCTCCTGCACGAAGGCGGCGGACAGCGATCCCGGATCGTGGTGGAACAGGGCGACCGCGCAGTAGTGGGCGGCGGCCCGCGCGCCCTCCTCGCCCGCGATCCCGGTCGCCCAGGTCAGGAAGTCGGTGTCGACGGGGGCCGGTCCGACCCCCCGGCGCAGCAGCTTCAGCATGGCGAACGGCGGGGTGCGGCGCAGCGCTCCTCGGTGGCGCAGCCGCAGCCGGGCCGCCTCCAGCGGCGGGATGGGCGCGAGCGGGCCGATCAGGTCGCGCCGGCGCAGCCAGGCCCAGTGCGGGCCGCCGTTGTAGAGGGCGTGCGGGCCGTCGTTGGTCCGGTAGGGGCCGTCGGCGGTCCGGGCCCGTCCGCCGAGCGTGTGGTGGGCCTCGTGGACGGTGACCTCGGCGCCCGCCTCGGCGGCGGTGATGGCCGCGGTCAGTCCGGCGAAGCCGCCACCGATGACGGTGATGCGATGCATGACTCGGGTTCTCCCTCGGATCGGGGTCGCGGTCGGGTCGCCGTACGCGGCGCCTGTCTTCCCGTACGACGGCCGAGGGGGCGCCGGATGTGACATGGGGCCAGGAGAAAAGGTGTTTCCGCAGGTCGGCCCGGGTTGTCAGTGGCGGGGTGCAGCATGGGGCCATGGCGAGGAGAACGGCGGGCACGGCGGGCGGGCGCGGTACGACGGCGGTGCGCGGGGCGAGGCGCCCCCAGCTGCGGCTGCCGCCGCTGGAGCCGTTCGAGGACGGCGGCGGACTGGAGCCGGACGGGGACTACGACGCGCTGGAGTTCCGGGAGACGGACCTCACCGGCCAGGACGGCGCGGGCGCCCGCTTCATGGACTGCGCGCTGACGGGCTGCGCGCTGGACGAGGCGTCGCTGCCCCGGGCCCGGCTGCTCGACACCCGTCTCACCGGCGTCCGGGGCGTCGGCACGAACCTCGCGGAGGCGACCCTGCGCGACGTCGAGCTGCTCGACGCCCGCCTGGGCGGCACCCAGCTGCACGGGGCCGTACTGGAACGGGTCCTGGTCCGGGGCGGCAAGATCGACTTTCTCAACCTGCGCCGGGCCCGCCTCAAGGACGTCGTCTTCGAGAGCTGCGTGCTGGTCGAGCCGGACTTCGGGGGCGCCCGCCTGGAGCGGGTCGAGTTCGTGGACTGCGCCCTGAAGGACGCGGACCTCAGCGCGGCCACCCTCGTCGACGTCGACCTGCGCGGCGCCGCCCCGCTGGAGCTGGCCCGCGGCGTGGACCGGCTCTCGGGCGCGGTGATCAGCCCCGCCCAGCTCCTCGACCTCGCTCCGGTGCTCGCGGCGGAGCTGGGGGTGCGGGTGCTGGCGGAGGGGTAGGGCGTGTCCGGCGGATCACGAGTGGGCGCGTGCTTCGGTGAGGGCCCGTTGCCTGAGGCCGCGGCCGAACAGCAGCATCCCGGTGGCGGCCAGGACGTCGTCCCGGTCGACGGTCCGCCGGTCGCCCCGGCGGGGGGTGGCCTGGGCCCCGAGGGAATCCTTGGGGAACGGGGGCGCGGCCGGTTCGCCCGGCGTCTCCAGGGTGACCGCACCGAAACGCCTGACCCCGCCCTCGCGGACGGTCATGGCCGCGTTCCGGGCGAGGTCCGTCAGGAACACGCTCGCGATGCCGTCCAGGTCGCGGACCATCCGGGGGACGGCCGTCGTCCCCCGGCTCCGCAGCAGCTTCCTGACCCCCGGCTCGAACCTGTGGGCACCGGCCACGGCACTCGGGGTGCGCGTCCCCCTGCGCCGACGAAGGGGGACGACGACACCGTCGGCGTCGTACAGGTCACCGGTCAGACCCCGGAACGTCGGGCTGTGGACGTACCACTCGTCGCCCACCTCCAGCTCGACGTTGCGGTCGATCGCCGAGATCAGGTCCCCGGGTGTCAGCTTCCTGCGGGACTGCTCCGCCGCCGCCCTCCTCGCCCCGTCGATGATCTCCGTCAGCACCGTCCGCGTGACCGACGCGGCGGTCCACGCGGCCGGCCGGGAGACGTGCAGCGGGGTCACGTCCCGGAACACCGCTTTGACGAGGGCAGGCGTGAACGGCGCGGGCTGTGCGGTCATCGGAAGTGGCGCTCCCTGCTGTCTAGTCGGAGGGCATCCGCGGGAAACGGGACTGGAGGGTCCAGACCGCCGGGTTGTCCGCCAGGTCCTCGTGCAGGTCGGTGAGGTCGGCGAGCAGGTCGTGGAGGAAGTCCCGGGCCTCGCGGCGCAGTTCGGTGTGGGAGAAGGACAGCGGGGGTTCGTCCGCGGGCAGCCACTCCGCCTCGATGTCGACCCAGCCGAAGCGGCGCTCGAAGAGCAGGCGGTCGGTGGACTCGGTGAAGTCCAGCTCCGCCCGCTGGGGTCGCGCGGCCCGGGAGCCCGCCGGGTCCCGGTCGAGGTGCTCCACGATGTCGCACAGCGCCCAGGCGAAGTCGAGCACCGGCACCCATCCCCAGGCTGTGGACAACTCCCGGTCCGCCTTGGTGTCGGCGAGGTACACGTCCCCGCAGAACAGGTCGTGGCGGAGGGCGTGGACGTCCGCGCGCCGGTAGTCCGTCTGCGGCGGGTCCGGGAAGCGCGTGGAGAGGGCGTAGCCGATGTCGAGCACGCAGCAGATGGTGTCACGGCCCCGGAACGCTCCCCACGCCGCGGCCCCGGTCAGTCCGGTGACGTGGCCCGACGGACCGCGTCGCGGAGCAGGGCGCGCCGGCGTTCGTGCGCGTCCTCGGGCTCGTCGGCGGTCGCGGCGTAGACGTTGCTGACCGGTGACCAGGCCATGGACATGGCGATGACGAGGGCCAGCACGTCGAACGGGTCGCCCGGCCGCACCCGCCCCGCGGCCTGGGCCTCGGCGATGGCCCGGAGCTTGGCGTCGTCGCGGCGGTCGGCGTCCTCGACCAGGTGCCCCGCCGGACGCCGCTCCAGCCGCGCCCAGGTGGCCAGCCGGATGAGGTCGGGGCGGCGCAGGTACTCGTCGTAGAGGCGCACGGCCCAGTCCGCGAGATCGCCGGCGTCGATCGGCACGACGTTCACGATGCGGTCGAGCGAGCCGAAGAAGATCGCGTCGAACAGCCCGTCCTTGCTGCCGAAGTACGCGTAGAGCTGCGCCTTGTTGGTGCGCGCGGCGGCCACGATCCGCTCGACGCGGGCCCCGGCGATCCCGTGTGCGGCGAACTCCCGGGTCGCGACGTCCAGGATGCGCCGGTGGGTGGCGGCGCCGCGGGAGGTCAGGGGCTGGTCGGGGATGCGGTCGGGCATGGCCCCAGGGTATCCCACGACCAAACAGAACAGTTGGTTTGCTTAACCCGGCGAGCGGGCCTACGGTCAAACAGACCGAACAGTCTGTCTGAGGAGTGGGGAAGAGCCATGAGGACCACAGTGGGCTGGCACGCGGAGCCCGGGAACGGCGCCGGGACGACCCCGACGCTGCGCCGCGCCCCGCTGGAACGGCGGGACCTGCGCCCCGACGACGTCGCCGTCCGGGTCGACTACTGCGGCGTCTGCCACACGGACCTGCACGCCCTGCGGGCCGCGGGCGCCGACGGGAGCGGTCCGCGACCCCTCGTCCCGGGGCACGAGTTCACGGGCGTGGTGACCGAGACCGGCACCGAGGTCACCCGTTTCCGGGCCGGAGACCCGGTCGCGGTCGGCAACATCGTCGACTCCTGCGGCGCGTGCGCCATGTGCCGGATCGGCCAGGAGAACTTCTGCCACGATTTCCCCACCCTGACCTACGGCGGCACCGACCGCGGCGACGGATCGACCACCCTCGGCGGCTACAGCCGCGCGTACGTGCTGGGCGAACGGTTCGCGTACGCCCTCCCCGCCGGCCTGGACCCGGCGGCCGCGGCACCGCTCCTGTGCGCGGGGATCACCGTCTGGGAGCCCCTGCGCGCCCTCGGCGCCGGGCCCGGCACCAGCGTCGCCGTGGCCGGTCTCGGCGGCCTCGGCCACCTCGCCGTGAAGTTCGCCGCCGCGCTCGGCGCCGACACCTCGGTGATCAGCCGCTCGCCGGGCAAGGCCGAGGACGCCCGCCGCCTGGGCGCCCGCGGGTTCGTCGTCTCGACGGACGCCGAGCAACTGGCCGCCGCCCGCGACCGGTTCGACATCGTCATCGACACCGTCTCCGCCCCGCACGACCTGGGCGGCTACCTCCGCCTGGTCGCCCTGGACGGCACCCTCAGCCACCTCGGGCACCTCGGACCGGTCACCCTGGAGACCCTCGACCTGCTCATCGGCCGCAAGAAGCTCAGCTCCGCGGGCAGCGGCGGCCGGAGGGGCACCGCCGAGATGCTGGCCTTCTGCGCCGCGCACGGCATCACCGCCGACATCGAACTCCTCCCCTCCGCCCGCGTGAACGAGGCCCTCGACCGCCTGGACCGGGGCGACGTCCGGCACCGCTTCGTCCTCGACCTCTCCGACCTGGACGGGTCCGGACGGCAGGGCCCGACGGACGGATAGGTTGCCCCCGTGATCCTGACCCCGCTGCCCCTCACCCCCGACCACGACATCCCGGGCCCCGTCCTCACCGAACTCACCGCCCTCTACGCCTCCCAGCGCGCCTTCCACGCGCTCAGCGGCGACTTCCCCGACCCGGACGACATCCGCCCGGAGCAGGTGGCGGCCGCGCTCGCCGACGAACTGGCGCGGCCCGGCGCCGAGGTGCTGCTCGCCCGGGACGCGGGCCGGCTGTCCGGAATCGCGGTGACGCTCGCCCGGCACCCCGACCGGTCCGACCCGGACCCGTGGATCGGGCTGCTGATGGTGGACGCGGGCCTGGCGCGGCAGGGTCACGGCAGGCGGCTGGTGTCCCTCGTCGAGGACCGGTTCCGCGCCGCGGGCCGCACCGCCGTACGGCTCGCCGTCCTCGACGGCAACACCGCCGGGCTCGCCTTCTGGACCGCCCTCGGCTACACCGTCCTGGACCACCGCCGGGACCTCGGCGCCGGCCGCCCGTGCACGGTGCTGCGCAGGGAACTGGAGAGCGGCACCCCGCGCACCCCGCGCCGCGCCGCCCGCGTCGCCGTGCTCGACCCCGGGGGCGCGGTCTTCCTCCTGCGCTACGACAACGTCGAGGTCGGCGTGCACTGGGCGATGCCCGGCGGCGGCCTGGAGGCGGACGAGAACCCGCGCGAGGGCGCCCTGCGCGAGGTGCGCGAGGAGACCGGCTGGACCGACCTGGAACCGGGCCCCCTGCTCTGCACCTGGGAACACGACTTCACCCACCTGAGCGTCGGCCCCGTCCGCCAGTACGAGCACATCTACGTCGCCCAGGGCCCCCGCCGCGAACCCACCGGCCCCGACCTCGCCGCCGCCCATGCCGCGGACGGCATCCTCACCTGGCGCTGGTGGAGCCGGGCCGAACTCGCCGAGGCGCCCGAGCCGCTCTGGCCGCCGGACCTGGCCCTGCTGCTCGACGGCTTCGAGGGCTCCGGGGGGTGAGACGGCCGCGGGCGTGGTGGTTCACGGCGCGTCCGGCCGGCCGTCTCCGCGCAGCCAGTCCGCCCAGATCTCCGAGAAGTCCTCGTCCGGCGCCGACTTCTCCACGTACGCCGTGAAGTCCTCGGTGTCCGCGTTGCCGTGGCGGTGGGCGGCGGCCCAGCCGTGCAGCAGGTCCCAGAAGGCGTCGTCGCCGACCGTCTCGCGGATCTTGTGCAGGACCATCGCGCCCCGCTGGTAGACCGGGCTCTCCGAGATGTGCGCCGCGTCGGGCGGGTCCGCGGGCGGGAACGCCCAGATCGAGTCGTTCGCGTCCTCGTCGTCGTAGTACGTCCCGTCGTAGAGCGCCTCGAAGGTCTCCTGGGCGGTGTCGCCGCCGTGGTCCTCCTCCCACAGCCACTCCGCGTAGGTGGCGAAGCCCTCGTTGAGCCACATGTCCCGCCAGGTCTTCGGGCTGACGGAGTTCCCGTACCACTGGTGGGCGAGTTCGTGGACGAGCAGGACGGTGTCGGGGGCGCCGGGGAAGTAGGGCCGGTTCTGGGTCTCCAGGGCGTACCCGGCGTCCTCGTCGCGGTCGACGATCGCGCCGGTGGAGGAGAAGGGGTAGGGGCCGAAGTTCTCCTGCGCCCAGTCCATGATCTCGGGGATCCGCTTCAGGACCTTCCGGCTCGCGTCGGCCTGGGTGGGGTCGACGGCCGTGTACACCGGCAGCCCGTCGTCCGTGGTGGAGCGGGCGGTCTCCCACTCGCCGACGGCGACGGTGACGACATGGCTCGACATCGGCTCGGCGGTGTGCCAGGTGAACGTCGTACGGCCGTCCCGGGTCCGCTCGTCGCGCAACTCGCCGTTGGAGACCACGCCCAGGCCCTCCGGCACGGTCATCGCGAGGTCGTACGTCGCCTTGTCGGAGGGGTGGTGGCTGCCGGGGAACCAGGCCATCGAGCCCGTCGGCTCACCCAGCCCGACCGCTCCGTCGGCGGTGGGCAGCCAGCCCTCCTCGGAGTCGTCGGGGTCGGTGATCGTCTCCGGCTCGCCCGAGTACCGGACGGTCACGCGGAACGTCTCCCCGTCCTTCAGCTCCTCGGCCGGGCGGACGGTCAGTTCCTGTCCGGCCCGGTTGAAGCGGGCCTCCCGGCCCTCGACCTTGACCCCCTCGACGTCCAGGCCCTTGAGGTCGAGGTCGAAGGCGGACAGGTCCCGGGTCGCGCGGGCGGTGATCGTCGCGCTGCCGCTGAGGTGCCCGGCCTCGGCGTCGGTATCGGGGTCGTAGTCCAGGGCCAGGTCGTAGTGGCCGATGTCGTAGCCGCCGTTGCCCGCCTTGGGGAAGTACGGGTCGCGCACACCCGAGCCGCCGGGGGAGCCGTCGACCGCGCCACCGCCACTGCACGCCGCGAGGGCGAGGACGGTGGCGGTGGCTACGAGGAGACGGGGGGTGGGGGTGCGCACGACGTGATCCTATGGGGCGTTTCACGTGAAACGCCCGCTGGGGCCGCCTGTTGGGACCGGCCGTGAGCCGCCGGCCGCCGGCCTCGGGTCAGTTCAGCGCCGCCGCGCCGGCCCGGGCGAACTTCTCGTCCAGGGTGCCGGACGGGGCGCCCGCCACACCGATGCCGGCGATCGGCGCCTTGCCCGCGGTGACCGGGACACCGCCGCCCAGGAACAGCGTGCCCGGGATGTCCTTCAGGTTCGGGGCGTTCTCCAGGCGGCCCTCCAGCTCACTGGTCGGGGCGTTCCAGGAGACGGCCGTGTACGCCTTCTTCTCCGCCGACTCGTAGGACTGCGGACCGGCGCCGTCACCGCGCAGGGTGAGGATCGTGTTGCCGTTGCGGTCGACGACCGCGACCGTGACCCGCTGGCCCTCCTTCTCGGCGGCCTTCAGCGCGGCCTGCGCGGCCTCGGTGGCGGCGTCGATCGTCAGGTGCGTGGAGGTGGTGGTGTCGCGCTTGCCGGCCGCGGCGGCGGGGGCGGCGGACACCGCGGAGTCCTGGGCGGCCTCGGGCGCGGAGGCGTTCGCGGCCACCGTGCCGAAGGTGCCGGCGGCGACGGCGGCGAGCACGGCACCGCCGGTGGCGAGGCGGGCACGACGGGAGAGGGTCTTCTTCATGGTGGTCTGCTCCTCGGGTGAGGCCGGGCGGGTTCGTGCTCTCCACTCTCCGGCCCGCACCGGGGGCGCACGGTCGCCGTTCCGGCTGCTCGTGGGTGACGGAACGGGCGACGGCGGGGTCGTCCGATCGGTTGACCCAGGGGGCGTCCGAAGAGGGCACCATGGGAGTGTTCACGCAGCTCAGCGGTCCTCTGCGGCACGTTGGGGAGCAGCGCGGCAGAAGAGACGGGCGGAAGGAGGCGGGTGACGGATGGCGAAGCCGTACGACCACCCGGACACCCGGTGGCTCGGGGCCGTCATGCACGTGGCGTTCTTCCTGCTGCTCGGCGGTGCCCTGGCCCGCTTCCTGCTGCGCCACCCCGGGGAGCCCCGCACCCCCTGGATCCTCGCCCTGTCCCTCGCCCTCGCCGTGCTGCACCTGCTCGGGCCCGTCCTGAGCGGGCCCGCGCCGTCCGCTCCCGCCGTCCCGCCCGCCCGGCGGCGCCTGGCCTGGCTGGGTCTGGTCGTCGTGGTGTGGATGGTGCTGGTCGTGCTGGCGCCCAGCTTCGCCTGGTGCGCGGTGCCCCTCTTCTACACCGGCCTGCGCACCCTGCCCGCCCGGGCGGCGCTCGTCCTGGTCACCGTCCTGACGGTGTTCGTCGTCGCCGCGCAACTGCGGCTCGCGGGGGGCTTCGACCCCAACCTGCTGCTCGCCCCGCCCGCCGTCGCCGCCATCGCCGCGGCCGTGTTCCTGCACACCGAACGGCAGGCCGCCCGGCAGCGCGCCCTGATCGACGACCTGATCCGCACCCGCCGCGAACTCGCCGCCTCCGAACGCCGCGAGGGCACCCTCGCCGAACGCCAGCGCCTCTCCATGGAGATCCACGACAGCCTCGCCCAGGGCCTGTCCAGCCAGCGGATGCTGCTCCAGGCCGCCGAGCGGGTCTGGGAGTCCGACCCGGGCAAGGCCCGCACCCACGTCCGGGGCGCCGCCTCCGTCGCCGAGCACAACCTGGCCGAGGCCCGCCGCTTCGTCCACGACCTGGCCCCGGCCGACCTCGCCCGCGGCGGCGGCCTGGAGGCGGCGCTGCGGGCCCTGGCCGCCCGGGAGTCCGGCGACCACCTCACCGTCCGCGTCCACGTCGACGACGGCGCCCGCGTCCCGCCGCTGCCCGACCGTGTCCAGTCGGCGCTGCTGCGCATCGCCCAGGGCGCGCTGGCCAACGTACGGGAGCACGCGGGCGCGTCCACCGCCGCGCTCAGCCTCACCCTCCTCGACGACGAGGTCGTCCTGGACGTCACCGACGACGGGCACGGCTTCGACCCGGCGGAGCCCTCCGACGCCCCCGCCGGGATGCGCGGACACGGACTGCCCGCCATGCACGCCCGGGTGCGCCAGCTGGGCGGCACCCTGACCGTCGAGTCCGCGCCCGGCGAGGGCACCGCCCTGTCCGCCGCCGTCCCCCTGGGCCCGCCCCGAACCGACCCGGCACATCCGCCGGACCCGCCGGACCCGGCCGACCCGCAGGAGGCACCCCGATGACCGACCCGGCAGACGGCGGGCCCGCCCCCGTGCGCATCCTGGTCTGCGACGACCACGTCGTCGTACGCGCCGGGCTGCTCGCCCTGCTCGACAGCGCGCCCGGCATCGAGGTGGTCGGTGAGGCCGGCACCGGCGAGGAGGCGCTCGCGCTCGCCGCACGGCTGGCGCCGGACGTCGTCCTGATGGACCTTCAGCTCGGCGCGGGCATCGACGGCGTGGAGACCACCCGCCGCCTCACCACGGGCACCGGCCGCGCGCCGCACGTGCTCGTGCTGACCACGTACGACACCGACGCCGACATCACCCGCGCCATCGAGGCGGGCGCGACCGGCTACCTGCTGAAGGCCGAACGCCCCGAGGAACTGTTCGCCGCCATCCACGCCGCCGCCCAGGGCCGTACGGCCCTGTCCGGGCCGGTCGCGGGCCGGGTCATGGCCAGTCTGCGCAAGCCGCGCCCCGCCCTCACCGAGCGCGAGCGCGACATCCTGGCCCAGCTCGCCACCGGTCTCGGCAACCGGGAGATCGCCCGCGCCCTGTTCATCAGCGAGGCCACCGTGAAGACGCATCTGCGCCGCATCTACGACAAGCTCGGCGTCGACACCCGCGCGGGCGCGGTCGCGGTGGCCAAGGAGCAGCGCCTGCTGCCGTGAGGGACGCCGAAGGCCCCCCGGCCGGACGTCCGGGGGGCCTTCGTACGGAACGAACGGGCGGTGAACGTCAGACGTTCACGCCGAAGTCCTGGGCGATGCCCACCAGGCCCGAGGCGTAGCCCTGGCCGACGGCGCGGAACTTCCACTCGGCGCCGTTGCGGTACAGCTCGCCGAAGACCATGGCGGTCTCGGTGGCCGCGTCCTCGGACAGGTCGTAGCGGGCGATCTCGGCGCCGCCGGCCTGGTTGAGGATGCGGATGTAGGCGTTGCGCACCTGGCCGAAGTTCTGCGAGCGGTTCTCGGCGTCGTAGATCGAGACCGGGAAGACGATCTTCTCGATGTCGGCCGACAGACCGGCCAGGTTGACGTTGATCGCCTCGTCGTCGCCGGCGCCCTCGCCGGTGCGGTTGTCACCGGTGTGGACGATCGTGTTGTCCGGCGTCTGCTTGTTGTTGAAGAACACGAAGTGGGCGTCGGAGTAGACCTTGCCCTGCGTGTTGACCGCGATCGCGGAGGCGTCGAGGTCGAAGTCGGTGCCGGTGGTGGTGCGGACGTCCCAGCCGAGGCCCACGGTGACTTCGGTCAGGCCCGGAGCCTCCTTGGTGAGCGAGACGTTGCCACCCTTGGACAGGCTTACAGCCATTGTTGGGAGTCCCTTCCCTCGTTTACGTACGGCAAGAAAGCTACAGCTACCACCATGAACGACGAGAGGGGTCCACAAGGTTCCGACTCTCTTTACTTTCTTTACCGAGGGCCGGGCCGCGTTCGGGATATTCGGGTGACGCGGGCCGTCCGCGGACGGGAACATGGAGGGCATGTCCGGTCCCCATGTCATCCGCGGCTCCGTCTCCCTGCCCGAGGCCGAGCTCGTCTGGCGTTTCTCGCGCTCCTCGGGGCCCGGCGGACAGCACGTCAACACCACGGACACGGCGGTGGAGCTGCGCTTCGACCTGGCGCGGACCGACGCCCTGCCCGAGGTGTGGAAGCAGCGGGCGCTGGAGCGGCTGGCCGGGCGCCTGTCCGACGGGGTCGTCACCGTCCGCGCCTCCGAGCACCGCTCCCAGTGGCGCAACCGCGAGACCGCCGCCGTACGCCTGGCCGCCCTCCTCGCGGAGGCCACCGCGCCGCCGCCCAGGCCCCGCAGGCCGACCCGCATACCGCGCGGCATCAACGAACGCCGGCTGCGGGAGAAGAAGCAGCGCTCGCAGACCAAGCGAGGGCGCTCCGCGCGGGACTGGGACTGACCGGCGGAGCCCGCGGCTCAGTCCAGCGCCAGCACGCCGACCGTCTCCTCCTCGGCCTTCTCCCCGTTCGGACGGAAGCCGAGGCCCAGGTAGAAGTGCTCGGGACCGGCCGCGCCGGGGTGCCAGGTGACGAAGCACTCCGTGCCGCCGCGGCGCCGGATCTCGGCGGCCACCGACTCCACGGCGAAGCGGCCGTATCCCCGGCCCTGCTCCTCGGCGGCGATGTTGAGGCGCCACAGGCCGGAGCGCAGCGCGCTGCCGTCGTCGTACCAGTCGATGCCGAAGAAGCCCATGAGGAAGCCGACGGGGCGGTCGCCGTCGAGGATCAGGCGGGGCCAGGCCTTCCCGGGGTGGACGTAGGCCTCGGCGAGGGACTTCACCACCGGGGCCACGGCGAACTCCTGCTCGGGGCGCACCCGTATGGCGAGGGCGGCCTCGATGTTCGCGGGGGTGATCTTCTCCAGGCGGAGCGCGGGGCTGGTCGTCATGCGCGCACCCTAGGTCGGCGCCCGCGCGCCGGACGAGCGGATTACCCGCTCAGCCCAGCTGCCGGTACCGGCCCCGGAAGTAGGTCAGCGGGCCCCCGTCCGCGCTGGGCAGCGCGGCGGTCAGGACCCGGCCGATGACCAGGGTGTGGTCGCCGGCCGCCACCCGCTGCTCGGTGCGGCACTCCAGGGTCGCCAGGGCGCCGCCCGCCAGGGGCGCCCCGGTCGCCTCGCCCCGCACGTACGGGATGTCCGCGAACAGGAGGCGGTCGCTGACGCGGCCCTTCATCGCGAAGCGGCCCGCGATGTGCCGCTGGCTCTCGGTGAGGACGGAGACCGCCCACAGGGGCTGCTCGGCCAGCAGGTCGTCCATGCGGGAGCCCTCGCGCAGGCTGACCAGGACCAGGGGCGGGTCCAGGGAGACCGACATGAAGGCGGTGGCCGTCATTCCGACGTCCTCGCCGCGCGGTGCCAGCGGGTCGTCGGGATCCAGCGGCGGCTCCTGCGCGGTCACCAGGACCACGCCCGAGGCCAGCCGGGACATGGCGGCACGGAACTCCTCGTTGCTCACCCCCTCAGCATGCCCGGAGGCGGGCGAGGGCAACGGGGACGCGGGGGCCGCGGGAGACCCGGGATACGTGAGAGACGGAGTGTTCGGCACCCCGCCACGCTAATCTCCGGGGCACGGGCGGGGCATCGGGCCCCGGTCCGAACCGGGTCCTAGGACCACGGAAGGAGACGTGCGCATACCTACAAACTTTGCGTTCGGTAAACGCACAGGGAAAATGCGGAAACCCCACTCAATTGTTCATGTTTTGCTGTGACTTGAGTCACAAGGGGCGGTAATTGTTGACCCTGTGTACCGAGTGGGGAGCGCGCTGTGATTCAGTGGCGGGGAACCTGCAAGAGCACCATCAGTAAAGGCGCCGAAGAGAACCCTTGATTCACTGCGAGGTCTCGGGGGGAGGGCGAGCATGGAGACCGACTCGGAGCCCTATGTCCGCCTGGCGTCCCTGCGGCAGCTGCACCAGGCCATGGCCGACATGAACAAGGCCCGCAGCCTGGCCGACACCCTGCAGGCCGTCGCCGACGGCGTCGTCCAGGCCCTCAACTACGAGCTGGCGTGCGTCAACCTGGTCGGCCCCGACGGCGACCTCGTCGTCGCCGCCTTCGCGGGCAACCCGGCCGCCGAGGCGCTCATCACCGGCCGCTCGGGCTCCCGCGAGTCCTGGGACCGGCGCCTGAACATGGGCGAGCAGTGGGGCGACCTGATCTTCATACCCCACACCGAGGGCTGGGTCCTCGACGACGACGACGTCCCGCAGTGGTACACCGACGGGCCCGCGCCCCGCTTCGAGGACGAGTGGCACCCCTCGGACCGGCTCTTCGCCCCGATGTACGCGCCGGGCCCCCAGGGCGGCGGCAACAGCGGCGAGCTGATCGGCGTCCTGTCCGTGGACCGGCCGCGCAACGGCCGCCGCCCCGGCGCCTGGGGCCGCGAGGCTTTGCAGATGTACGCGTTCCAGGCCGCCATCGCGATCAGCAACGCCCGGCTCCGCTCCAACATGCAGCGCGCCCTGGTCCGCCTGGAGCGCGACCAGCAGGCGCTGCGGGCCAGCGAGGAGAGCTTCCGGCAGGCCTTCGAGTACGCCCCCTCCGGCATGGCCATCGCCGAGATGGGCGGCGACCAGCACGGCCGCATCCTGCGCACCAACGACGCGCTGTGCCGCCTGCTGGGCCGCCGCGCCTCCGCGATGCGCCGCTACGCCTTCTCCGACCTGGTGCACCCCGAGGACATCGGCACCCTGCTGCGCACCTCCGCCGAGGGCGGCCGGGCCGAGCTGCGCCTAGGCCGCCGCGACGGCACCTACGTCTGGGTCTCGCTGCGCAACAGCGTCGTCGCCGACGCCGCCGACGGGCCGCGCTTCCTGCTCACCCACGTCGAGGACATAGAGGAGCGCAAGCGCCGCGAGCTCCAGCTCGCCCACCGCGCCTCCCACGACTCCCTCACCGGCCTGCCGAACAGCGCCGAGCTGCGCTCCCGGCTCGCCGCCCGGCTGTGCCAGCGCCCGCAGTCCTCACACGCGGCCGTGGCCGACGCCATGGACGCCGCCTACGGGCACTCCGCCGTGTTCGACTCCGGCGGCCACACCTTCGACTTCGGCGGCTCCGTCGAGCCGTACGGCGCCTTCGACCACCATGTGCACGCCGTGGCCCCCCAGGACGGGCCCGACGACGGCACCAAGGGGCTCGCGGTCCTCTTCTGCGACCTGGACGGCTTCAAGTCGATCAACGACCGGTTCGGGCACAACGCGGGCGACGCCGTGCTGATCGAGGTCGCCCGGCGGCTCAGCGGCGGCGTCCGCGACGGCGACACGGTGGCCCGGCTCGGCGGCGACGAGTTCGTGATCCTCGCCAACGGGCTCGGCCGGGCCGACGCCCAGGACCTCGCCGTACGGCTGCGCAACGAGATCATCCAGCCGATCCGGGCCGAGGGCCGGGCCGTCCGCGTGGGCGCCAGCTTCGGCATCGGCTGGGCCCACTGCGGCATGACGGCGGACGAAGTCCTGAAGTCGGCTGACGAACGGATGTACGTCGAGAAACGATCTCGTCCCAAACAGCACCGCCGCGCCGGATGATCAGCAGGTCAGCGCGTTGATGCGGTCTGAGTCACCCGTTCGGGTCAGCCGGAGCGGGTAGGCTCGCTCTCTCACACACCCGTACCGCACCACGCACCGCATCTGGTTAGGAGACCTAGGGATGACGCCCGGCAACAACGGCGCGAGCACGCCCGAGGACGACGACCCCTTCGGCTACCTCTACGCCGACGGGCAGGCCAACGGGGCCCAGCCGCCGTCCGGTGGCTACGGCTACCCGAACTCGGTCAACCGGGTGCGTCCCGTGGGCACACGGCAGTACGGCGTACCGCAGGGCCAGGGCGCGCAGACCGCCGCCTACGGCCAGGCCGCCCCGCCCCAGCAGGGCGCCTACGGCCAGCCGCAGGGGGCGTACGGGCAGCCGAACGCGCACTACGCCGCGCCGGAGACCTTGCCCGGCGGCGGTGGTCCCGGGGGCCCGCAGCAGCCGTCGGGGCACGGCGGGGGCGGCGGACGCCGCGGCCCGAACACCAAGGGGCTGCTGATCGGCGCGGTGGCGGTCGTCGCCGCCGTGGTCATCGGCATCGCCGTGGCCATGACGAGCAGCGGCTCCGACGACGAGGGCGGCAACGAGGCGGGCGGCGACCCGGCCCCCACCCAGTCCCAGAGCAGCGAGCCGAGCCCGTCGGCGAGCGAGGGCGCCGACGACGAGGACGTCGAGCTGCCCTCCGTCGAGGCCAAGGCGATGCGGCTGGGCGGCGCGGCCTCCCTCGCGTCGGAGGTCAAGGGCGCGCAGTCGGCCGGCGGCGTCTACGTGGCCAACCTGAACCAGCCGGGCGCCTCGGTCACCTGGACCGTGAACGGCATTCCCGAGGACGGCCTCTACACCCTCTTCACCACGTACAGCGCGGCCGGCGAGGACCAGTCGATGTCCCTCACGGTCAACGGCAAGGAGTTCGGCAGCAAGCTGAACCTGGGCAACTTCGCGCAGGCCAAAGACGGCGACTTCGCCAAGGGCTGGACCAAGACCTACGCCTGGCCCACCCTCAACAAGGGCACCAACACGATCACGCTGTCCTGCGCCGACGGCGACAAGTGCAACGTCCTGCTGGACCAGTTCTCCCTGAAGAAGGGCCAGGTCAAGGACTAGCACCCGGCCGGCGGGACCCGGCGGCCCCGGCGGGGTCAGGCCGCGCCCGCCTCCGCGGTCACCGCGACGCCGCGCCCGAGCAGCTCCTCGTACGCCGCCCGGTCGAACTCGCCGGCCACCGGCGCCAGCACCGTCGCCGCCGACAGGGCGACCGCGCGGGCCAGC
>NZ_MULI01000102.1 GCF_002939385.1 Streptomyces sp. MH60
GGAAGTTGTGCCGCGGCGGCGGGCAGGAGGTCGCCCACTCCAGCGAACGGCCGTAGCCCCACGGGTCGTCCACCTCGATCTTCTTGCCGTACTTGGCGGTCTTCCAGATGTTGTAGAAGAACGGCAGGAGCGACATGCCGAGCAGGAAGGAGAAGACACTCGACACGGTGTTGAGCGCCGTCAGCCCCTCCACCGCCAGATAGTCCGGGATCCGGCGCTGCATGCCGTTCGCGCCCAGCCAGTGCTGGACCAGGAAGGTGCCGTGGAAGCCCGTGAACAGTGTCCAGAAGGTGATCTTGCCCAGGCGCTCGTCCAGCATCTTGCCGGTGAACTTCGGCCACCAGAAGTGGAAGCCGGCGAACATCGCGAACACCACGGTGCCGAACACCACGTAGTGGAAGTGCGCCACCACGAAGTACGAGTCCGAGACGTGGAAGTCGATGGGAGGCGACGCCAGCATGACACCGGTCAGACCACCGAAGAGGAAGGTGATCAGGAAGCCGGTGGACCACAGCATCGGTGTCTCGAAGGACAGCGAGCCCTTCCACATGGTGCCGATCCAGTTGAAGAACTTCACACCGGTCGGGACCGCGATCAGGAAGGTCATGAAGGAGAAGAACGGCAGCAGCACGCCGCCCGTGACGTACATGTGGTGCGCCCACACCGTCACCGACAGGCCCGCGATCGCGATCGTCGCGCCGATCAGACCCATGTAGCCGAAGATCGGCTTGCGGGAGAAGACCGGGATGATCTCACTGACGATGCCGAAGAACGGCAGCGCGATGATGTACACCTCTGGATGCCCGAAGAACCAGAACAAGTGCTGCCACAGCAACGCCCCGCCGTTGGACGAGTCGAAGATGTGGGCACCGAACTTGCGGTCGGCCTCCAGCGCGAACAGGGCCGCGGCCAGCACCGGGAAGGCCAGCAGGACCAGCACACCGGTCAGCAGCACGTTCCAGGTGAAGATCGGCATGCGGAACATGGTCATGCCGGGCGCGCGCATGCAGATGATCGTGGTGATGAAGTTGACCGAGCCGAGGATGGTGCCGAAGCCGGAGAAGGCCAGACCCATGATCCACAGGTCACCGCCGATACCGGGCGAGTGCACCGCGTCCGACAGCGGCGAGTAGGCGAACCAGCCGAAGTCGGCCGCGCCCTGCGGGGTCAGGAACCCGCCCACCGCGATGGTCGAGCCGAACAGGTACAGCCAGTAGGCGAACATGTTCAGCCGGGGGAACGCCACGTCCGGCGCGCCGATCTGCAGCGGCATGATCCAGTTCGCGAAGCCCGCGAACAGCGGCGTCGCGAACATCAGCAGCATGATCGTGCCGTGCATCGTGAACGCCTGGTTGAACTGCTCGTTCGACATGATCTGCAGACCAGGCCGGGCGAGTTCGGCGCGCATGAACAGCGCCATCACGCCGCCGATCACGAAGAACGCGAACGACGTCACCAGGTACATGGTGCCGATCGTCTTGTGGTCAGTGGTCGTGAGCCACTTGATCACGACGTTGCCGGGCTGCTTGCGCCGTACCGGCAGCTCGTTCTCGTACGAGTCCTCCGCTGCCGAGGCACCCTGGGGTTCGTTGAGGATGCTCACAGGTTGTTCGTCTCCCGGTTCTTCTCGTGGCTCGTCTGAGCGATGCCCGCGGGAACGTAACCGGTCTGCCCCTTCTTCGCGAGGTCCTGGAGGTGCTGCTCGTAGCGCTCCGGGGAGACGACCTTGACGTTGAACAGCATCCGGGAGTGGTCCACGCCGCACAGTTCGGCGCACTTGCCCAGGAAGGTCCCCTCCTTGTTGGGGGTCACCTCGAAGGCGTTGGTGTGGCCCGGAATCACGTCCTGCTTCATGAGGAACGGCACCACCCAGAAGGAGTGGATGACGTCACGCGAGGTCAGGACGAAGCGGACCGTCTTGCCCTTGGGGAGCCAGAGGGTCGGGCCGGGGTTTCCGGTCTGCGGGTTCTCCGTGCCGGGGGTACCGCAGTCGTAGACACCGCCGGCGTTCGCCGGGAAGTCCTCGATGAACCGGTCCGGGATGCCGGCCAGTTCCTTGGAGGTCTTGGCGTCGCCGGTGGAGCCCGGGACGTCCTCGATGTGGTTGAAGCACCAGCTCCACTGGAAGCCGACCACGTTGACCGTGACGTCGGGCTTCTTCTTGAGGCTCATGAGATCGGACTCGTCACGCGCGGTGAAGTAGAACAGCACCGAGACGATGACGAGCGGAACCATGGTGTACAGCGCCTCGATGGGCAGGTTGTACCTGGTCTGCGGAGGGACCTCGACCTTGGTGCGGCTGCGCCGGTGGAAGAAGACACTCCACAGGATCAGGCCCCACACCAGCACGCCGGTGGCCAGCGCGGCGGCCCAGGAGCCCTGCCACAGGGAGAGGATCCGCGGAGCCTCTTCCGTGGTTGGGGTGGGCATGCCGAGGCGGGGGAAGTCCTCGTATGTGCAACCGGTGGCGGTCGCCAGGACCAGGCCCGCGGTCAGTGCCTGCAGCAGCTTCCGCCGCATCGGGCGCCGCGGCGAGCGGTCGGAGCCGTTGGGACTCACGTAGCGCCTTCCCGAGAGTCTCGCCCGCGCGGTTGGCTGCGGCCTGCCTTCTCGCTGGTCGGTCGCCGCCCTGCGTCGGGCAGGGGTTTGATGTTTATGCGGACCAAACCCTAGCCGACGCTCTTCGGGGGGTCGCGGGGAGGGTGGCATACGCGCCGGGGGTCACTCTTTAAGGGTGCGATGGGGGGCCCGCGGGGCGGGACCGGGGTGTTTCGTTGGCGGCTGACGGTGCGTCGTGGTGGTTCGCGCCCGCGCGGCGGAGCCGCACATGTCACAGCCCCGCGCCCCTGACGGGGCGCTGCGGCCCCCGGCGTTCTAGCGTTGGGCCGTGGCCTACTTCGATGCTGCTTCCGCTGCTCCCCTTCATCCCGTTGCCCGGCAGGCGCTGTTGGCGTCCCTCGACGAGGGGTGGGCCGATCCCGCTCGGCTCTACCGGGAGGGGCGGCGGGCCCGGCTGCTGCTCGATGCCGCTCGGGAGGCGGCGGCCGAGGCCGTGGGGTGCCGGGCGGACGAGTTGGTGTTCACCCCTTCGGGGACGCGGGCGGTGCATTCAGGGATGGCGGGGGCGCTGGCCGGGCGGCGGCGCGTCGGGCGTCACCTGATCGTGTCAGCGGTCGAACACTCCTCCGTACTGCATGCGGCCGAGGCGCACGAGGCGGCCGACGGCGGGAGTGTCACGCAGGTACCCGTCGAGCGGACGGGCGCGGTCGATCCGGCGGCGTACGCGGCCGCCCTGCGCGAGGACACGGCGCTGGCCTGCCTCCAGTCGGCCAACCACGAGGTGGGCACCGAGCAGCCGGTGGCGGAGGTGGCGCGGGCCTGCCGGGCGGCGGGCGTGCCGCTGCTGGTGGACGCCGCCCAGTCGCTGGGCTGGGGCCGGGTCGAGGGCGACTGGTCGTTGCTCACGGCCGGCGCGCACAAGTGGGGCGGGCCCTCGGGGGTGGGGCTGCTCGTCGTACGCAAGGGGGTCCGGTACGCGCCGCAAGGGCCCGGGGACGAGCGGGAGTCGGGGCGGGCGCCCGGGTTCGAGAACCTGCCGGCGATCGTGGCCGCGGCGGCGTCGCTGCGGGCGGTGCGGGCCGAGGCGGCGGCGGAGGCGGCCCGGCTGCGGGAGCTGACGGAGCGGATCCGGTCCCGGGTGCCCGGCCTGGTGCCGGACGTGGAGGTGGTCGGCGATCCCTCGCGCCGGCTGCCCGGGATCGTCACCTTCTCGTGTCTCTATGTCGACGGGGAGACCTTGCTGCACGAACTGGACCGCGCCGGTTTCTCCGTGTCGTCCGGATCGTCCTGCACGAGCAGCACGCTGACGCCGAGCCACGTCCTGCGGGCGATGGGGGTGCTCAGCGAGGGAAACGTCCGGGTGTCGCTGCCGCCTGGGACCACGGCGGAGGACGTCGAGCGGTTCCTGGAGGTGCTGCCGGGCACGGTGGCCGCGGTGCGCGAGAAGCTGGGGGCGCCGACCGCGACGGAGACCGTCCGCGCGGCCGGCCCCGACCTCGTCGTGGACGCGCTGGGCCGGCGCTGCCCCGTTCCGGTGATCGAACTGGCCAAGGTCATCGGCGACGTCCCCGTGGGCGGCACGGTCCGCGTCCTCTCCGACGACGAGGCGGCCCGCCTGGACGTCCCCGCGTGGTGCGAGATGCGGGGCCAGGAGTACGTGGGCGAGGAGAAGGCGGACAGGGGAAGCGCGTACTTGGTCCGCCGGGTCAGCTGACGCCCCTGAGGGGCGCGGGGCGGTGCCGATGTGCGGCTCCGCCGCGTGGGCGCGACGAACCCCGACGCACCCGCCCACGACACCGCACATCAAGGGGCTCCCCCGTAGTCGCCCCCCTCTTCAGCCCAGGTGCGCCTGCACCTCGGTCGCGGCCTCGTCGCCGTACGCCTTCGTGAACCGCTCCATGAAGTGCCCGCGCCGCAGCTGGTACTCCTGCGTCCCCACCGTCTCGATGACGAGCGTCGCCAGCATGCACCCCACCTGTGCCGCCCGCTCCAGCGAGACCCCCCACGCCAGTCCCGACAGGAACCCGGCGCGGAAGGCGTCGCCGACGCCCGTGGGGTCGGCCTTGCGCTCCTCGTCGGGGACGCCGACCTCGATGGTCTCGCCGCCGGCCCGCTCGATGCGCACGCCCCGCGCGCCGAGGGTGGTGACGCGGTGGCCGACGCGGCCGAGGATCTCCTCGTCCGTCCAGCCGGTCTTGGTCTCGATGAGCCCCTTCTCGTACTCGTTGGAGAAGAGGTAGGTCGCCCCGTCCAGCAGTATCCGGATCTCGTCGCCGTTCATCCGGGCGATCTGCTGGGAGAAGTCCGCGGCGAAGGGGATGGACCGGGCGCGGCACTCCTCCGTGTGCCGGAGCATCGCCTCCGGGTCGTCGGCGCCGATGGAGACCAGGTCGAGGCCGCCCACGCGGTCCGCGACGGTCTTCAGCTCGATGAGGCGGGCCTCGCTCATCGCGCCCGTGTAGAAGGAGCCGATCTGGTTGTGGTCGGCGTCGGTGGTGCAGACGAAGCGGGCGGTGTGCAGGGTCTCGGAGATGCGGACCGAGCTGGTGTCGACGCCGTGCCGGTCCAGCCAGGCCCGGTACTCGTCGAAGTCCGCGCCGGCCGCGCCGACCAGGACCGGCCGGGTGCCGAGCTGGCCCATGCCGAAGGCGATGTTCGCGGCGACGCCGCCCCGGCGTACGTCCAGCTGGTCGACCAGGAAGGAGAGCGAGACCGTGTGCAGCTGGTCCGCGACGAGCTGGTCCGAGAAGCGGCCGGGGAAGGTCATGAGGTGGTCGGTGGCGATGGAGCCGGTGACTGCGATGCGCACGGCAGGGACTCTCTCCTGAGGGGAGGCGGGTTGTCGGTTCACGCTACCCGGCGGCGCCGTCAGGCTGAAGCAGGCGAAACTACCCGGTAGTACAACTTTCTCCGTGGTACGGGACGTGCCTACGGTTCTGTCATGACGAACCTGAGGACCGTCGATCCCGCTCCGGCCGACCTGGACGGCGACCTGGCGTCGCTGCGCGGTGACTGCGCCCGGATGACCCCGCGCTGGTCGGCGCCGGTCCACGTCTCCCCCCGGCCGGTGCCCCTCACCCTCATCCACGGCGTCCGGGTGCCGCCCGCCTCGGCCCGGTTGCTGGACGCGATGTCGGACTACGGCGACTGAGCGGGCCCCGGGCGGCCCCGGGGCCGTTCGGGCGACGTGCGCCGTCACCGGGAACCGGATCCCGGCCCACCGCGTCCCATCGCTGTCCCCAGTAACGGCCGAAGGAGCGATGCGGTGAACACCGAGCGACCCGACAACGACGACACCACCGGTGCCGAGGCGGGCGGCGGGCGTCCCGCGCGGCGGCGCCCCGGAGCGGTCGCGTCGGTCGCCGCCGCCGTACTGCTGCTGGGTGGCGGCGGCGCCTACCTGGCCACGTCCGCCACCGGGGACGACACGGACGGCGGTACGGCGTCCGGGGCCCCGGGCGACGACACTCCCCCGCCGCTGCCCCTCGACGACCACGGGGCGGCGTCCCCGTCGTCCCCGGAGGGCGGCTCGAACGGCATCGCGCCGGGCGAGCCCGACCCGTACGGCGTCACCTACCGCGCCGACGGGCCGCTCCCCGAGGGGCCCGGCTCGGCGCCGGTGTACCGGGCCGAGGGCGACGTCGGCGAGGCCGAGGTGGCCCGGCTGGCCGAGGCGCTGGGCATCGAGGGCGCGCCCCGCACCCAGGGCGAGGCGTGGAAGGTCGGCAATGCCCGGGACGGTTCCGGGCCGCTGCTCACGGTGAGCCGGCAGGCGCCGGGCACCTGGACCTTCCACCGCTACGCGCCCGGCACCGACAACTGCAAGAAGGGCGCCGTCTGCAAGGGCCCCTCGGCCGGCGGGGACCCGGTGGGCGAGGCGGCCGCGAAGAAGGCGGCGGCGCCGGTGCTGAAGGCGCTGGGCCAGGACGGCGCCAAGCTGGACGCGAGCCAGGTCATGGGTGCCCGGCGGGCCGTGAACGCGGAACCCGAGGTGGGCGGGCTGCCCACGTACGGCTGGACGACCGGGGTCGTCGTCGACGCGCGGGGCGAGGTGGTCGGCGGCAGCGGTCAGGTGAAGGAGCCGGTCAAGGGGGACACATATCCCGTCCTGAACGCCGAGGAGACGCTGGCGCTGCTGAACGCGCCGGGTGCCGGGGCCGGTGCGAAGGTCGGCGGCATCGGCGGCTGTGCCGGTCCCGTGCCGTACCAGGACCGTGCGGACCAGCCGTGCGCGCCGCCGACCGGCGCTCCGGAGCGGCCCGGGGCGGGGAAGAAGCGGGTCGCCACCGTCGAGGACGCGGTGTTCGGGCTGGCCGCGCATCCGGTGCGGGGACGGCAGACGCTGGTGCCGTCCTGGCTGTTCGAGGTGCGGGCGCCGGGGGCGCGGGACGCCGTGACGCTCACGTATCCGGCGGTCGAGCCGAAGTACCTGACCGCCGCGGCCCCCGCCGAGCCGTCCCCGGCCCCGTCCGACGAACCGGCCTCGAAGCCCGGGCAGCCGCGGGACGTGCGGGTGAGCGGCTACACGGCCGCCGACGGCGAGCTGACCGTGCACTTCACGGGCGGGGTGTGCGCCGACTACGACGCGAAGGCCGAGGAGAGCGGCGGCAAGGTGACCGTCACGGTGACCGAGACGCCGCACCCGGACAAGGTCTGCGTGCTGATCGCCAAGGAGTACGAGCGGACGGTGCCGCTCGACGAGCCGCTGGGCGACCGGACGGTCGTGGGCAAGGACGGCAAGGACATCCCCGTCCACAAGCCGGGGGCGCGGCTGCCGGCTCCGTCCGGGGGCCGGTGACGCCGCCCGCGGCGGGACGCCGACGCGGACGGCGAGGAGACGCGGACGGCGAGGACGCGGCAGAAGGGCGGTGGCCCGGGACGGATCCCGGGCCACCGCCCTTCTCACGCGCGGGCCGCGCGGCGGCCCGGCCTGTCAGCTGAAGGAGTCGCCGCAGGCGCAGGAGCCCGTCGCGTTCGGGTTGTCGATCGTGAAGCCCTGCTTCTCGATCGTGTCCACGAAGTCGATGGTGGCGCCGCCGAGGTACGGGGCGCTCATGCGGTCGGTGGTGACCTTGACGCCGCCGAAGTCCTTCACCACGTCGCCGTCGAGCGAGCGCTCGTCGAAGAAGAGCTGGTACCGCAGGCCGGAGCAGCCGCCGGGCTGGACGGCGACGCGCAGCGCGAGGTCGTCACGGCCTTCCTGGTCGAGCAGCGCCTTGACCTTCGACGCGGCGGCGTCGGTCAGGATGATGCCGTCGGTGACGGTGGTGGTCTCGTCCGATACGGACATCTACATCTCTCCCGGGTTGTACGGAGACTGCTTGCCGACGGTTTCAACCGACGGAGCCGCGGATCTATTCCGGGCGGGGCCGAGTCTTTGTCCTCGGCGTTCCCTTCATGCTCGCACACGCCCCGGCCGGCGGTCAGCGGCCCGTGGACGGCGGCCGCGGAGGGCGGCTCGGGCGCCGGGATTCACGTCACACCGACACTATGGGCATCGTCAAAGTGACGTGAACCGGTTATGATATATAGCGTCAGTTCGACGAAAAGGGTCGACGAAAAGTAGAAAGGGTGCGTGTCGTGACCACCGCCCAAACCCAGGAGCTCGACGTACAGCCGACGCCCCTCGCCCTGCTGCTGCTCGGCCGCGAGGCCGACCCGAGGAGCGAGCGCGGTGTGGAGTGCCCCGGGGACCTGCCCTCGGCCTCCGACCCGGACCTGGTCGCGCGCGCCCGCGCGGCCAAGGAGAAGCTCGGTGACAAGGTCTTCGTCCTCGGTCACCACTACCAGCGCGACGAGGTCATCCAGTTCGCCGACGTCACGGGCGACTCCTTCAAGCTGGCCCGGGACGCGGCCGCCCGCCCGGAGGCCGAGTACATCGTCTTCTGCGGTGTGCACTTCATGGCGGAGTCGGCCGACATCCTGACCTCGGACGACCAGAAGGTGGTGCTGCCCGACCTGGCGGCCGGCTGTTCCATGGCGGACATGGCCACCGCCGAGCAGGTCGCCGAGTGCTGGGACGTGCTGACCGAGGCCGGGATCGCCGAGCAGGTCGTGCCCGTGTCGTACATGAACTCGTCCGCGGACATCAAGGCGTTCACCGGCAAGCACGGCGGCACCATCTGCACCTCCTCCAACGCCGAGCGCGCCCTGAATTGGGCCTTCGAGCAGGGTGAGAAGGTCCTCTTCCTGCCGGACCAGCACCTCGGCCGCAACACGGCGGTGCGGGACCTGGGGATGTCCCTGGAGGACTGCGTCGTCTACAACCCGCACCGGCCGAACGGCGGGCTGACGGCCGAGGAGCTGCGCGCCGCGAAGATGATCCTGTGGCGGGGTCACTGCTCGGTGCACGGCCGCTTCAGCCTCGACTCGGTGAACGACGTGCGGGAGCGCATACCGGGCGTGAACGTCCTGGTGCACCCCGAGTGCAAGCACGAGGTCGTCGCGGCGGCGGACCACGTCGGCTCGACCGAGTACATCATCAAGGCCCTGGAGGCGGCCCCGGCCGGTTCCAAGTGGGCCATCGGGACCGAGCTGAACCTGGTCCGACGCCTGGCGAACCGTTTCGCCGCCGAGGACAAGGAGGTCGTCTTCCTCGACAAGACGGTCTGCTTCTGCTCGACCATGAACCGCATCGACCTGCCGCACCTGGTCTGGACCCTGGAGTCGCTGGCCGAGGGCACCCTGGTCAACCGCATCGAGGTCGACAAGGAGACGGAGGCGTTCGCGAAGCTGGCGCTGGAGCGGATGCTGGCGCTGCCGTAACCCGGTCGGCCCAGTCGGGCGGGAAGCCCACGGCCGCGGTGTCAGTCCGCTGCCGTAGGCTTCCCGCCGCACACCGACTGGGAGGATCCAGAGCATTGACCGGCCTGTCCGCTTTCCCGCTGCCCTTCCACTCGACCCGCTCCATACCGTCCGTCAAACCCCGGACGCTGCGGGAGCTCGAGATGATGCGGTGCAGCGCCCACATCCGGTCGAAGCCGGAGTGGTCCGACAAGATGAACGACCCCGCCGTCGTCGCCAGATGGTCGCGGGAAGCGGTCGCCCAGGGCCTCACCGGGGCGCAGGCGCGTTACGTGCTCGCCGAACTCGCGCACTACGCCGCGCTGCGGGACGCGCGGACCGGCGTCGAGGTCTCCGCCGTCGACGGGGTGTGGCAGTCGGACACACTGATCGACGACAGGCTGCGCTCCCGGCTGCGCGAGGCGGTCCGGGTCCTGGAAGAGGTCCCCGAAGAAGCGCGGGACTGGCATCCCGGGTCCGGCGGCCAGGTACTGGACCTGGTCCACCCCTCCCTGTTCTGCCTGGTGCGGGAGGCGAGCGGCGCCCCCGAGCGGGCCTGGCGGAACCCGACGGACCAGTACTCGACGTACGAGTTCTCGGAGAGGTTCCAGTGGCTGCCCACGGACGTGGACGTGAGCGACGACGGCGAGGTCGCCTTCCGTTCGTACGTCAACAACGTGCACCCCGAGCACCATCGCGAACTGGCCTCCGTCCTGCCGGACCTGTTCGCGCGCATGCGGCCGCTGCTGGAGAACGTGCTCACCGACCTGCGCCATCCGCGTCCGCTGCGGATCGAGGCCGATCCCTACGGGTGGTACGACGAGTCTCAGGAGCCGGAGGAGCCCGAGGAGTCCGACTTCAGCGACGAAAAGGCCTACGAAGAGGCCGTGCAGGCCTGGGAGGACGCCTGCGACGACTGGTGGGAGAACCGCCGCCCGAACGTCCCGGACGCCCCGGTCTTCACCCCGCCCGAGACGCCCGGCGACACGGCACGCGTCGACCTGCGCGGCCGCCGTCTCCAGGTCGTCGTCAAGCTCGCCACCATCCACCTCACCCCGGACAAGCCCGAGTACGCGGGCGGGTCCTGGCATGTCGAGGGCATGCTGAACGAGCGGATCGTCTCGACCGGCATCTACTACTGGGACAGCGAGAACATCACCGAGAGCCGGCTGAGCTTCCGGACGGCGTGCGACGACCCGCGCTACGAGCAGAACGACCGCAAGGGTCTGCGTGAGGTCTACGGCCTGGAGGACGAGGACGCGCTGAACCAGGTGCTGGGGTCGGCGCCGACCCCCGCGGGCCGCTGCCTGGCCTTCCCGAACGTCCTGCAGCACCGCGTCGGCCCGTTCCGTCTCGCGGACCCCACCCGTCCGGGGCATCGCAAGATCCTCGCGTTCTTCCTGGTCGACCCGTCGGAGACGCTCGTCTCGACGTCCGACGTGCCGCCGCAGCAGCCGTGGTCCGACACCTCGACCATGACGCTGGACCAGGCCAGGGACTACCGCGAACAGCTCATGCGGGAACGCAAGTTCTTCGTCGACGAGCACAACGAGCAGCTCTACGAGCGCGAGTTCTCCCTGTGTGAGCACTGAGGAGACGCGAAGGGCGCCCCCGTGGAAAGTCCACGGGGGCGCCCTTTTTTGGTCGTACCGGCGGGTGTCAGACCTGGGCCGGCTCCGGTTCCTCCGAGGGCCGCGACTGCTCGGGCAGGCCCTTCTTCGCGGCCCGCTTCTTCGCGCGCCGCTCCTTGCGGAGCTCCAGCATCGCGTAGAGCGTCGGGACCAGGAGCAGGGTCAGCAGCGTCGACGTGATCAGACCGCCGATCACGACCACCGCGAGCGGCTGGGCGATGAAGCCGCCCTCGCCGGTGACGCCCAGCGCCATCGGGAGCAGGGCGAAGATCGTCGCCAGGGCCGTCATGAGGATGGGCCGCAGACGGTGGCGGCCGCCCTCGATCACCGCTTCGACGACGCCGTAGCCCTGCTTGCGGTACTGGTTGATCAGGTCGATCAGCACGATGGCGTTGGTGACCACGATGCCGATCAGCATCAGCATGCCGATCATCGCCGGGACGCCCATCGGGGTGCCCGTGACGATCAGCAGGCCGATGGCGCCGGTCGCCGCGAACGGGATGGACACCAGCAGGATCAGCGGCTGGGCCAGCGACCGGAAGGTGCCGACCAGCAGCATGAACACGATGGCGATCGCCGCGAGCATGGCGAGGCCCAGGTTGACGAAGGCCTCGTCCTGGTCCGCGGTGACGCCGCCGATCTCGGCCGTGGCGCCGGTCGGCAGATCCAGGCCGTTGATCTTCGACTGGAGGTCCGCGCCGACCGCGCCGGTGTTGTCACCGGTCGGCTTGGCGGTGATGGTCGCCGCGCGCTGCCCGTCGATGCGGGTCATCGAGACCGGTCCGTCGACCAGCTGCACGGTGGCGATGTCACCGAGCTTGACCGCGCCCAGGTTCAGCGCCTTCAGCTCGGCGATCGTCTCGGCGGGCCGGGCCGACTTGATGACCACGTCGCGCTCGGTGTCGTCCAGGGTGGCCTTGGCGGCCGGGGTGCCGCGCACCGCTTGGGCGACGGCCGCGCCGAGGGTCTGGTCGGTGAAGCCGGCCCCGGCGGCCTTCGCGTTGGCCTTGACGGAGATCCGCGGCACGCTCTGCGCCAGGTCGCTGGTGACGTCGGTGACGTCGTCGAGCCCGGCGACCGTCTTGCGGACCTGCTCGGCGGCGTCGCGGAGCACCTGCGCGTCGGCCGCCTTGACGACGACGCTCAGGTCCTGGCTGCCGAAGCCGTCACCGGCGGCGATGGTGGTGGTGCCGATGCCGTCGCCGAGCTTCGCCAGCCCGTCCTCGATGTGGTCCTGGACGTCCTCGGCGGACGCGGAGTCCTCCAGCATGAGCTGGTACGAGGCCTGGTTGGTGTCCGTGCCGCCGCCGAAGGCGGCCATGAAGCCGGACGAACCGATGGTGACCTGGTAGTCCTTGACGCCCTCGGTGTCGCCGAGCAGCTTCTCGACCTTCTTCGCCTGCTCGTCGGTCGCGCCGAGGCTGGTGCCGGGCTTCAGCTCCTGCTTGACGCTGAGGACCTTCTGCTCGCCCTGGTCGAAGAAGTTGGTCTTCAGCAGCGGCGCCATGCCGAAGGTGCCGACCAGGACGACGATCGCGATGGCCACGCTGGTCAGCCGGCGGCGGGTGGCGAAACGCAGGACGGGGACGTAGAAGCGCTGGAGGCGGCTCTTGGCCTCCTTCTCCTCGGCCAGCCTGCGGGCCTCGGCCGCGTCCTCCGGTGTGCCCTTCGGGGGCCGCAGGAACCAGTACGACAGCACCGGGACGACCGTCAGCGACACCAGCAGGGACGCCAGCAGCGCCGCGGTGACGGTGAGGCTGAAGGAGCCGAACAGCTCCCCGACCATGCCGCCGACCAGGCCGATCGGCAGGAACACGGCGACCGTGGTGAGGGTGGAGGAGGTGACCGCTCCGGCGACCTCGCGGACGGCACCCAGGATGGCGTCCTTGCGCTCCTCGCCGTAGCCGAGGTGCCGCTTGATGTTCTCCAGGACGACGATCGAGTCGTCGACGACGCGGCCGATGGCGATGGTCAGCGCGCCCAGCGTCAGCATGTTGAGCGACAGGTCGCGCGTCCACAGCACGATCAGCGCCAGCACCACCGACAGCGGGATGGAGACCGCGGTCACCAGGGTGGAGCGGATCGACGCCAGGAAGACCAGGATGACCAGGACGGCGAAGAGCAGACCGAGCCCGCCCTCCGTGGTCAGGCCCGAGATGGCCTTGGAGACGGCCGGGCCCTGGTCGCTGACGACGGTGAGGGTCGCGCCGGCTCCGAGCTGCTCGCGCAGGTCGGGCAGCTTGTCCTCGACGGCGTTCGAGATGGAGACCGCGCTGCCGTCGTGGTCCATCGTCACGGCGACCGCGAGGGACGGCTTGCCGTTGGTACGGGTGAGGGAGTCGGCCTTGGCCTCTTCCTCCTTGACGGTGGCGACGTCGCCGAGGCGGACCGGCTTGCCGACGCCCTCGCCGGTGATCATGAGGTCCTGGATCTGCTTCAGCGAGGTGAAGCCGCCGCCGACCTGGACGGTGCGGTTGGCGCCGCCCTCGTCGAAGGAACCGGCCGGGACGGTCGCACCGCCCGCCTGGAGGGACTGGGCGAGCACCTGCGGGCTCACCTTGGCCGCGGCCAGCTTCGCCGGGTCCGGCGTGACGGTGACCTGGACGTCGCGGACGCCGTCGACCACGACCTGGGCGACGCCGTCGATGTCCTTCAGCTCGGAGACGACGGTCTTGTCGAGCTGGTCGGCCAGCGCCTGCTGGTCCTTGTCCGAGGTGACGGCGAGGACGACGGTCGGGATGTCGTCCGTCGAGCCGGAGATGACCTGCGGGTCCACGTCGTCCGGGAGCTGGGCGCGGGCCCGGTTCACGGCCTGCTGGACGTCGGCGACCAGCTGCTGGGTGTTCGGGCCGAAGTCGAAGGACGCCATGATGACGGCGTTGCCCTCACTGGCCGTGGAGGTGACGCCCGAGATCCCGTCGACCGCTTCGAGGCTGTCCTCGATCGGCTCGACGACCTGCTTCTCGACCACGTCCGGCGAGGCACCCTGGTACGGGGCCAGCACCGACACCATGGGCAGTTCGATGGTGGGCAGCAGCTGCTGCTTGAGCTGGGGGATCGCGATCGCCCCGAAGACGAGCGCGACGATCGACATCAGCCCTATCAGGGCCCGTTGCGCGAGGCTGAATCTCGACAGCCAGGACATGGATCAGGGTCTCTCTTCTGTGGCCGAGCGGGGGACGGGGCACATGGCGGCGCCGGGCGCGGGCGGCACAGGAGAGCGCCCACCCCAACACCCTGGGCCATGCGCGCCCCCGCATCCCTAGGCCCCAGGTCCATTTCCTCACCCCCCGCCTACTCCCACCGCAGTACACGGGGGGAGAGGTCACTCCACCCTTGGACGTACCAGCCCGGATTCGTACGCGATGACGACCAGCTGGGCGCGGTCGCGGGCGCCCAGTTTCGCCATGGCCCGGTTCACGTGGGTCTTCACGGTGAGCGGGCTGACCTCGAGGCGCTCGGCGATCTCGTCGTTGGGGTGCCCGCCGGCGACCTGGACCAGTACCTCGCGCTCCCGCACGGTCAGCGACTCCAGCCGTTCGGCGCGGGCCGGGTCGCGCTCCTCGTCGGCCGTGTCGTGCTGGGCCAGGAAGCGGGCGATCAGCCCCTTGGTGGCGGTCGGCGACAGCAGCGCCTCGCCGCCGGCCGCGACCCGGATCGCGCTGAGCAGCTCCTCGGGCTCGGAGCCCTTGCCGAGGAAGCCGGAGGCCCCGGCGCGCAGCGACTGCACCACGTAGTCGTCGACCTCGAAGGTGGTCAGTATGACCACCCGGACGTGGGCGAGGGCCGGGTCGGCGCTGATCATGCGGGTGGCGGCGAGACCGTCCGTGCCGGGCATCCGGATGTCCATCAGCACCACGTCGGCCCGCTGCTCGGCGGCCAGCCGGGCCGCCTCCGCGCCGTCGGACGCCTCCCCCACCACCTCCATGTCGGGCTCGGAGTCGACCAGCACCCGGAAGGCGCTGCGCAGCAGCGCCTGGTCGTCGGCGAGCAGGACACGGATCGTCATACGGGGTCCTTGGTGGCTGCGGAGGCTTTGGTGGCGGCGTCGGTGCGGCTCTTGACCGGAAGGATCGCATGCACGCGGAAACCGCCTCCGTAGCGGGGACCGGTGGTGAGGGTGCCGCGCACGGCGGTGACCCGCTCGCGCATGCCGAGCAGCCCGTGTCCGCCGCCCTCGGCGGGGGCGTCCGGGGCCTCGCCCTCGCCGGTCCCGTCGTCGAGCACGGTCACCTCGATGTTCGGCCCCACCCGCACGACGCTGACCTCGGCCTTCGCCTGCCGTCCCGCGTGCTTCTGCACATTGGTCAGCGCCTCCTGGATGATGCGGTACGCGGCCAGGTCGACGGCGGCGGGCAGCTCGGTGCCCTGGTCGGTGCGGGCCACCTCGACCCGCAGTCCGGCGTGGTGGAAGGTGCCCACGAGTTCGTCGAGGCGGGCGAGGCCCGGGGCGGGCTCGGTCGGTGCCTCCGGGTCGCCGGACTGGCGGAGCAGCCCGACGGTGGCCCGCAGCTCGTCCAGCGCGCTGCGGCTGGCCTCCCGTACGTGGGCGAGCGCCTCCTTGGCCTGGTCGGGCCGCTTGTCCATGACGTGCGAGGCGACCCCGGCCTGCACGTTGACCAGGGCGATGTGGTGGGCGACGACGTCGTGCAGGTCGCGGGCGATGCGCAGCCGTTCCTCGGCGACCCGGCGGCGCGCCTCCTCCTCCCGGGTGCGCTCGGCCTTCTCCGCCCGGTCCCGGATGGCCTGCACGAAGGCGCGGCGGCTGCGGACGGCGTCCCCGGCGGTGGCGCCGATGCCGGTCCAGGCGAAGACGGCGAGGTTCTCCTGCGCGTACCAGGGCAGGGGGCCGGCCAGCATCGCGGCGCCGGTGAGCACCGTCATGGTGAGCAGGCCGACCCGCCAGGTGGTGGGCCGGTCGGTGGAGGCGGCGACGGTGTAGAGGGCGATGACGGCCGACATGACGACCGGGGCGCGCGGGTCTCCGGTGACGCTCTCGACGACGGAGACACCGCCGGTGACGAAGAGGACCGCCATCGGCGCCCGGCGGCGGAAGGCGAGCGCGGCGGCGCCGACGGTCATGAGGGCGAGGCTGAGCGCGTCGGGGGTGCGCAGGCCCCAGCTGACGCCCTCCGGGCCGTGCGGGTCCACGAAGGAGCCGGCGACCATGCACAGCAGGACGGCCGCGGCGAGGGCGGCGTCCATGGCGGAGGGGTGGGCGCCGATGGTGCAGCGGGCGCGGGCGAGGGTGCTCACGGTTTTTTACGGTAACTGGAGTGGGGGTGTCTTATGAGGGGCCCGCATGCAGTGGGCGTCCTGCTGGGGGCTGCGCCCCCAGGCCCCCGCTTCGGCCTGGACGGCCTCGTCCTCAAACGCCGGACGGGCTGATTATTACCGGCCCGCGTCAGCAAGGCGCCGTCAGGCACTCCCCGGGATGAGGCCGTCGTCGCTCAGGAGCTCCTGGACCTCCTCCAGAGTGGCGTCCGGGGACGGGAGGATGAGGTCGGACGGCTCCAGGCTGTCGTCCGGGAGGGGCTCGCCCAGTTCGCGGACCTTGGCCAGGAGGGCCTGGAGGGTCGCGCGGAAGCCGGGGCCGTCGCCGTTCTCCATCTCGGCCAGGAGCTCGTCGTCCAGCCTGTTCAGCTCACCGAGCCGGCCGTCGGCCAGCGTGAGCTGTCCCTCCCCCATGATCCGTACGATCATGTCGGCCCTCCTAGCCGTGGGCTACTGCTTGTCGAAGCGCGGGGTGTCCTGCGGCTGCTGCTGGGACTGCGACGGGGCCTGCCCCTGTCCCTGGCCGCCCTCGATGGCCTGGCGGTCGGAGGTGGACCCCCCGGCCAGCTCGGCCTTCATGCGCTGCAGTTCCAGCTCTACATCCGTACCACCGGAGAGCCGGTCCAGCTCGGCCTGGATGTCGTCCTTGTGCATGCCGGACTGGTCGTCGAGGGCGCCGGAGGCGAGCAGCTCGTCGATGGCCCCGGCCCGGGCCTGGAGCTGGGCGGTCTTGTCCTCGGCCCGCTGAATGGCCAGGCCGACGTCGCCCATCTCCTCGGAGATGCCGGAGAACGCCTCCCCGATGCGGGTCTGCGCCTGGGCGGCCGTGTAGGTGGCCTTGATGGTCTCCTTCTTGGTGCGGAAGGCGTCCACCTTGGCCTGGAGGCGTTGGGCCGCCAGAGTGAGCTTCTCCTCCTCGCCCTGGAGCGTGGCGTGCTGCGTCTCCAGGTCGGTGACCTGCTGCTGGAGCGCGGCGCGCCGGGACAGGGCCTCGCGGGCCAGGTCCTCGCGGCCGAGCGCCAGTGCCTTGCGGCCCTGGTCCTCCAGCTTGCCCGACTGGGACTGGAGCTGGTTGAGCTGCAGCTCAAGGCGCTTGCGGCTGGTCGCCACGTCGGCGACGCCGCGGCGCACCTTCTGCAGCAGCTCCAGCTGTTTCTGGTACGAGTAATCGAGGGTCTCGCGCGGGTCCTCGGCCCGGTCAAGGGCCTTGTTGGCCTTCGCGCGGAAGATCATCCCCATACGCTTCATGACACCGCTCATGGGCTTCGCGCGCCCCCTTCTGACCGACTCCGGCTTCAGCACCTGCGACAGAACCCACAGTACGGGCCCTGCATCCATTACCGCACTGTTCGGGGACGGATGCGCTCATCCCCAAGGACGACTGCGTACGTTCCCCGTCCGGCGCAGGGAGTAGGTGCTCCCCGGGGTTGTCCGGAAAGTCCCGCTGTCCGGGGCTGTACGCAACGTCCCCTCTGTCCCCTTACAGACGACCGGCGTTGCCGGATCGTTCCCCACCGGACTGGGGTCCACACCCCGGCACCCCGTACCCTTGGGTTTTGTGTTCCGTAGCCGTGCCAAGGATGAGAAGGCCCAGAGCGCCGTCAGTGCGCCGGTGACCGACTCCAAGCAGCCCCGTGACCCGCAGGCCCCGAAGGGAAGGCCCACGCCCAAGCGCAGTGCGGCCCAGTCCCAGCGCCGCAGCGTCGCCAACACGCCGATGACGCGCAAGGACGCCGCCAAGCGCCAGCGCGAGGAGCGGCGGACCGCGATGGCCCGGCAGCGCGAGGCGCTGGCCAAGGGCGACGAGCGGTACCTGCCGGCCCGGGACAAGGGCCCGGTCCGCAAGTTCGCGCGTGACTTCGTCGACTCGCGGTTCAACATCGCGGAGTACTTCCTGCCGATGGCCGTGATCATCCTCGTGCTGAGCATGGTCCGGGTGGGCTCACTGCAGAACATCGCGCTGCTGCTGTGGCTCGTCGTCATCGTGCTGATCGTGCTGGACTCGATCGTCAGCGGCTTCCGGCTGAAGAAGCGGCTCGCCGAGCGCTTCCCGGACGAGCGCCGCCGCGGCGCGGTCGCGTACGCGCTGATGCGCTCGCTCCAGATGCGCCGGCTGCGGCTGCCCAAGCCCCAGGTCAAGCGCGGGGAACGGCCCTGAGCACGACGCCGTTCACCGAGGGCGCGGCCGAGGCCTGGACAGCGGGACTGTCCGGGCTTCGCAACGTGGTGCGGCAGGAGCTGGTGGCCCGGCAGCTGGACGAGCAGATAGCCGGGCGCTTCGCCGTGGGCAGACGGCTGCGCGTGCTCGACGTCGGGATGGGCCAGGGCACCCAGGCGCTGCGGCTGGCCCGGGCCGGGCACCAGGTGACCGGCGTGGAGCGGGAGGCGACGATGATCGCCGCCGCGCGCGAGGCCCTGGCCGGTCAGCCCGAGGGCATCCGGGAGCGGATGCGGATCGTCGAGGGCGACGGCCGGGACACCGGCGTGCACTTCCTGCCGGGCAGCTTCGACGTGGTGCTGTGCCACGGCGTGCTCATGTACGTCGAGGAGCCCGACCCGCTGCTCGCGGGGCTGGCGCGGATGCTCGCGCCCGGCGGCCTGCTGTCCCTCGTGGTGCGCAACGGCGACGCGCTCGCGCTGCGCCCCGGTCTGCACGGTGACTGGGCGGGCGCGCTGGCCGCCTTCGACACCACGAACTACCGCAACCGCCTGGGCCTCGACGTCCGCGCGGACCGCCTGTCGACGCTGACGGCGAAGCTCGCGGGCATCGGCGCCCCGCTGCACACCTGGTACGGCGTACGGGTCTTCACGGACACGGCGCCCGACGGGACCACGCCCCCCGACGACCTCGACGCCCTGCTGGCCGCCGAGGAACGGGCCGGCCGCACCGACCCGTACCGCGCGGTCGCGGCGCTGCTGCACCTGTGCGGGGTGCGGGGCTAGCCGGCGCCGCCCCGGCTCCGGCGCCCGTTCGGGTGTTCACCGGGGGCCGGGTGCCGGGGGCGCGGTGAGACTCGGGCCATGGACACTTCCCGCGCCCGTCTGCGCCGTCTGCTCGCCTCGGTGGCCGTGCCGGTCTGCTCCCTGCTGCTCGCGACCGGCTGCTCCGACGCCGGTCCGGGCACCGACCGGGGGTCCGGGAGCGCACGGGAGGGCGACCCGGCGCGGGCCGCGGTGCCGCGCGCGGCCAGCGACCTCCAGGCCGACTACGAGCGGGTGATCAAGGACGTACTGCCGTCGGTCGTGCAGATCCAGGCGGGCGACTCGCTGGGGTCGGGGGTCGTGTACGACGACCGGGGTCACATCGTCACCAACGCCCACGTCGTCGGCGACGGCAAGTCCTTCCGGGTGACGACGGCCCGCGCCGAGGGCTCGCTGACCGCGAAGCTGGTCTCGTCCTACCCGGAGCAGGACCTGGCGGTCATCAAGCTCGACAAGGTGCCCGACGGGATGAAGGCGGCCCGTTTCGGGGACTCCGGGAAGGTCGAGGTCGGGCAGATCGTGCTGGCGATGGGCTCGCCGCTCGGCCTGTCCTCCAGCGTGACGCAGGGCATCGTGTCGGCGACCGGGCGGACCGTGACGGAGGGCAGCAGCGGGGGCGGCACGGGCGCGACCATCGCCAACATGGTGCAGACGTCGGCGGCCATCAACCCCGGCAACAGCGGGGGCGCCCTGGTGAACCTGGACGGCCGGGTGATCGGCATCCCGACCCTGGCGGCCACCGATCCGGGCCTCGGCGACAGCGCGGCGCCCGGCATCGGCTTCGCGATCCCGGCGTCGATGGTGACGACGGTGGCCGGGCAGATCGTCAAGGACGGCAAGGTCACCGACTCGGGCCGGGCCGCGCTGGGCATCACCGCCCGCACGGTCGTCGACGACAGCTACCGCCCCGCCGGGGTGGCCGTCGTCGAGGTGAGCGACGGCGGGCCGGCCGACGACGCCGGGCTGCGGCCCGGGGACGTCGTCGTCGGGCTCGGGGGCACGGACATCACCACCATCACCTCGCTGTCGGAGGCCCTGGCGTCGATGCGGCCGGGCGACCGCACCAAGGTGACGTACACCCGCGACGGCGACGAGCACACCGCCGAGGTGACGCTGGGCGAGCAGTGACGGGGGCGAAGCCGCCCCCGCCCCGCCCCCGGGCCACGGCCCTCAGTCCTCGGCCCCGGCCTCCTCGGCCTCCGCCTCCTCGGCGTGCAGGCTCATCGGGCCGTAGATCTCGGCGGAGTCCTCGAAGAGCCGCACCTGGTCGGTGCCGCCCTCCTGGAGGTCCTTCCAGTGCTCCCCGATCCAGGACTCGGCGTCCCCTTGCGTGGTGAACTCCTCGGGCTGCACCGCGGGCTGGACCTCCGTCCCGCCGGCCGTCTCGAACCGCCACGTCCATGCCGCCATGTACGCCTCCAAGATGTGAGCACATGCAGAGCGGAAGCCGGATCTTGGTCCGGCCCCCGCCCGCAGCCTATGCGCTCGGCCGGGCACTCCGTAGAACGCCGGGAGACAAGATCCTGCGACGGGAACGGCCCCGCCGCGCGCCCCCTGGGGGGACTCGGACGCGCACGTCGCCGGGTGACCGGTAAAAATCGGTGCGTGGACGTGACTCTGCTCGGCACCGGTGCCCCCGCGGGACTGCCCCGCCCCGACTGTCCCTGCGCGGCCTGTGCCGCGGCGCAGGGCGAGCACGCGCGCGCGGCGACCGCGCTGCTGGTGGACGGGGCGCTGCTGCTCGACCTGACGCCCGGCGCCGTGTTCGCCGCCGCGCGGGC
>NZ_MULI01000103.1 GCF_002939385.1 Streptomyces sp. MH60
GCCCTGCTCGCCGCGCCGGAGGAGCTGCGCCGCTGTCTGCGCCGCCTGCTCCCGCCCGAGCGGCAGGCCGCCCGCGCCCTGCGCCCCGTCCTCGGCCGGCTCGCGGGCGTCCCCATGCCGGCCGAGGCGCTGTACGAGGCCGCCGCCCGCTGGGACCTGGAACTCGCCGCCGCCGAGGCCGTACTGGCCGACCGGAACACCGTCGTACGGCTGGTCGCCGAACCCGGACCGGCCGGGGCCGACGCCGTCCGCGCCACCGCCCTCGGCCTCGCCCTGCGCGGCCTGCGCACCGACTCCCTGGTCGCCAACCGGGTCCTGCCGGAGGACACCCCGGCGGACAGCTGGCTCAGCGGCCCCCTGGCCCAGCAGCGCAAGACCCTGGAGGAATGGCAGGGGTCCCACGACGTCCGCGCCGTCGCCCATCTCGGCCGCGACCCGCGCGGCAAGGACGACCTCGCGGCCCTCGGCGTGCCGGGCGTCAACCCGGACGCCTCCCCGGTCGAGTGGCCCGTCACCGACCGGCTGGCCGAGGACGGCGTGCTGGTCTGGCACATCCCGCTGCCCGGAGCCGTACGCGAGGAGCTCGACCTGATCCGCCGCGGTGACGAACTGGTCGTCGCCGCCGGGCCCTTCCGCCGCGTCGTCGCACTGCCCTCCGCGCTGCGCCGCTGCACCGTCGACGGCGCCGCGCTGCGCGACGGCACCCTCGCCGTCCGGTTCGCGCCGGACCCGGAACTGTGGCCGCGGGGGCGCTGACCCGACGGGACCCGCCTGAGCGCGGGCCCGTTCGGGTAACGTCGTAAGGACGAACCGTAGTCAGGAGTCCGTCATGAGCGAAGAGCTCCCCCCGTCCGAGGCCCCCCGCCCCGACGAGGCCGACGCGGTCGACGAGACGCGAGCGGCCGACGCCGACGCCGACGCCTGGGCGACGGCGTGTGCCGAGGACCTGGAGGCCGAGAAGGCCCGCCGCCGTGCCGAGTACGGGCCGCAGCCCGGCTCGGCCGCCGAGGAGCTGCGCCGGCTCGTCGACACCGTCGCGGACAAGCTGTCCGGTCTCCAGTCCCCGCTGCTCGGCCAGGTCGCCGGACCCGCCGCCCAGCAGGTGGTCCGGCAGGTCGTGCAGCAGGCGAAGGCAGCCGTCGAACCGGTCATCGAACGCAACCCGGACCTGTTCGACCACCTCGCCGCCGCCGGCGGTGAACTCCTCGCCGCCTACCGCTCCGCCGTCCAGAACCAGGAACGCCGCTGGACCACCGGCGACACCGCGCCCGCGGACCCACGCGACCCCCGTGACCTGGACGGACACGAGGCCGACGGCCGAGACGAGGGTGACGAGGGCACCGGCCCGGGACAGCGCATCGACCTGGACTGAGCCCCGCCTCGGGTACGGTTGCCCTTAGCGGGGCTCGACCGAACTGAGGGATTCATGGGACTCACCATCGGCGTCGACATCGGCGGCACGAAGATCGCGGCCGGCGTGGTCGACGAGGAAGGCAACATCCTCTCGACCCACAAGGTGCCGACCCCCACCACACCCGAGGCCATCGTGGACGCCATCGCCTCCGCGGTGGAGGGCGCGCGCGTGGGACACGACATCGTCGGCGTCGGCATCGGTGCCGCCGGTTACGTCAACCGCCAGCGCTCCACGGTCTACTTCGCGCCCAACATCGACTGGCGCCAGGAGCCGCTGAAGGAGAAGGTCGAGGCCCGCGTCGGACTCCCCGTCGTCGTGGAGAACGACGCCAACGCCGCGGCCTGGGGCGAGTACAAGTTCGGCGGCGGCAAGGGCCACCGCAACGTCATCTGCATCACCCTGGGCACCGGCCTCGGCGGCGGCATCATCATCGGCAACAAGCTGCGCCGCGGTCACTTCGGCGTGGCCGCCGAGTTCGGCCACATCCGCATGGTGCCCGACGGCCTGCTGTGCGGCTGCGGTTCGCAGGGCTGCTGGGAGCAGTACGCGTCGGGCCGGGCGCTGGTGCGGTATGCCAAGCAGCGTGCCAACGCCACCCCCGAGCGCGCCGAGGTGCTGCTCGCGCTCGGCGACGGCACCCCCGACGGCATCGAGGGCAAGCACATCTCCGTCGCCGCCCGCCAGGGCTGCCCGGTCGCCGTCGACTCCTACCGGGAGCTGGCCCGCTGGGCCGGCGCCGGCCTCGCCGACCTGGCCTCGCTCTTCGACCCGTCCGCCTTCATCGTCGGCGGCGGTCTCTCGGACGAGGGCGACCTGGTCCTCGACCCGATCCGCAAGTCCTACAAGCGCTGGCTGGTCGGCGGCAACTGGCGCCCGGTCGCCGACGTGATCGCCGCCCAGCTCGGCAACAAGGCCGGCCTGGTGGGCGCGGCCGACCTGGCGAGAGAACCCGACCCGATCATGTAACGGTCGCTTCTCGAGCGACGGGATCCGTCCCAGCCAGGGGGCGCGGGGAACTGCGCGACAAGCCACAACGAACCGGCAGTCGCCCACGAACCTCGCGCCCCGACCCATGAGGCGCCTGATCATGCGCTCCCGTAAATTGACGGCATGGCAACATCCCTCCCCGCGCTCCCCAACTCCCGCACCGAACCCGACGGTTCCGCGGTCGTCCGCGTCCTGAGCTACAACATCCGCTCGCTGCGCGACGACACCGACGCCCTCGCCCGCGTCGTCAAGGCCTGCGAGCCCGACCTCGTCCTCCTCCAGGAGGCCCCCCGCTTCTTCCGCTGGCGCAAGAAGATCACCCGGCTCGCCGCCGCGTCCGACCTGGTCCTCCTCTCCGGCGGCGGAACCGCCGCAGGCCCCGCGCTGCTCTGCTCCCTGCGGGCCACCGTGGAGCGCACCGAGGACGTGCTGCTCCCGCTCACCCCCGGCCGCCACCGCCGGGGCCTGGCCACCGCCGTGGTCCGGATCGGCGGGGCCCGTCTCGGCGTACTCAGCACCCACCTGTCCCTGGACGCGGACGAGCGCCACGAGCAGGCCGGACTGCTCCTCGACCACCTGGCCGCCCTCGGCGTGAAACACGCGGTGGCGGGCGGCGACCTGAACGAGCGCCCAGGCGGTCGCACCTTCCGGCGGCTCGGGGACGGGCTGCGCGACTGCTGGACCGCGGCGCCCTGGGGCGGCGAGTACACCTTCCCGGCCGCCGCCCCGGACCGCCGTATCGACGCGGTCTTCGTCACCGAGGGGGTCGAGGTGCTGGGCTGCGGGGTGCCGTCCGGGCTGCCCGGGGTGGCCGAGGACGACCTGAGGGCGGCCACGGACCACCTCCCGGTCCTGACCGCCCTCCGCGTACCCGCGACGGCCTGACCCGGGCCCCGGCCGCCCGGCTACACCACCGCGCCCCGCCCCGGATCGTCGTCGTCCTCGTCACCCGTCCGCATCCGCAGGACCAGGGTGGCGAAGCCGCCGAGGAAGCCGCCGATGCTCAGGGTCGTCAGCCACCAGGTCATGTCCCAGCCGAGCACCACCGCCAGCAGGAGCAGCACCGGGCCGCCGAGCACACCCAGCCAGGCGAACTTCGCGGTGGGGTCGGCGTCGGGCAGCGGGGGCGGCTCGGGCGGCACGAAGTGGCCCTCGTCGTCCGCGTCGAAGTCGTCGTCGGACGGCTCGGCGGGCGTGTGGTCGCGGGGACCGACGCCGGGCGCGAAGGCGACGGAGCTGCCCAGCGGCCGGTCCGAGGCGGGCCGGTCCGCCGAGGGCTTCTCGTCGTTCACCTCCGGCTCCAGCAGCGCCAGGTCCTCGACCGACTTGAACGGCTTGGCGCCCGGCGGGTCCGGGGGTTCCTCCCCGTACCCGGCGACGATCGCGGCCCAGGCGGCGTCCTCGTCGAAGGACACGCCCCGTTCCTCGGGACCGCCGTCCGCCGCGCGCTCCCGTCCCTCGCGGTGCTCCCGCTCCAGGTCCCGCTCCTCGCGCTCCTCGCGGTCCTCGCGGTCGGAGTCGTGCTCAGCCACCTGCGGCCGTCCCTTCCTTGCCGAGACCGGACTCCGGTTCCCCGACGGAACCGGGCGCGAGCCGGCCGATGAACGCGACGCTCTCCGCGAAAATCCGGTCCGCATCGTGGTCCAACGTCGCCACGTGGTAGCTCTGTTCCAGCAGGATCTCCGTCACGTCCGTCGACGACACCCGGCCCAGGATCCGCGCCGAGTCGGCCGGCGGCACCACGTGGTCCTGCGGACTGCGCAGCAACAGCAGCGGCTGGGTCACCTGCGGCAGGTCGCCGTCGGCGAGACGGAAGAAGGCGCGCAGCGAGTGCGCCGAGTGCAGCGGCACCCTGTCGTACCCCAGCTCCGTGCTGAGCGGCTTGGCGATGTCGCTGGCGATGCCCTTCGTCGCGGGCACCAGGTGGCGCAGGACGGGAAGGGCGTGCTGGGCGACGCCGTGCATCCGGTTCGCCGGGTTGACCACGACCACGCCCGCCACCGCGTCGCCGTGCTTGGCGGCGAGCCGCAGCGCCAGCGCGCCGCCCATCGACAGCCCGGCCACGAAGACCCGCGCGCAGCGCTCGCGCAGGACGCGCAGCTCGCGGTCCACCTCCGCGTACCAGTCCTGCCAGCCGGTGACCTGCATGTCCTGCCAGCGGGTGCCGTGCCCGGGCAGCAGCGGCAGCGCCACGGTCAGACCGCGCGCGGCCAGGTACTCGGCCCAGGGGCGCAGCGACTGCGGGGAACCGGTGAAACCGTGACAGAGGAGGACGCCGACCTCACCGCCCTCGTGGCGGTACGGCTCGGCTCCGGGCAGGACCGACACGTCTCGGTCTCCTGTCGTCAGGGATACTCGCGGGCCTTTCACCGTACGCGACCGCAGGGACACCGACCAGGGCCGTCGGGGCCATTGACGGTGTCCCGGGTTAAGGTCTGAGCCACGGACACGGGAGGCACTGGGTTGTTGTACGGCGCGATGAAGGTCACCATCGGGGGGTCGCTGAAGCTAGCCTTCCGGCCCTGGGTGGAGGGCCTGGAGTACATCCCGGCCGACGGCCCCGCCATTCTGGCGAGCAACCACCTGTCGTTCTCCGACTCGTTCTTCCTGCCCGCCGTCCTCGACCGCAAGGTGACCTTCATCGCCAAGGCCGAGTACTTCAACACCCCCGGGGTCAAGGGCCGGCTGACCGCCGCCTTCTTCAAGGGGGTCGGCCAGCTCCCCGTGGACCGCTCCGGCGCGCGCGGCGCGGGGGAGGCCGCCGTCAAGAGCGGCATGGAGGTCCTGGAGCGCGGCGAGCTGTTCGGCATCTACCCCGAGGGCACGCGCTCCCCGGACGGCCGCCTCTACCGCGGCAAGCCGGGCGGCCTGGCCCGCGTGGCGCTCGCCACCGGCGCGCCCGTCATCCCCGTCGCCATGATCGACACCGAGAAGATCCAGCCGCCCGGCCAGGTGATGCCGAAGCTGATGCGGCCCGGCATCCGCATCGGCAAGCCGCTGGACTTCTCCCGCTACCAGGGCATGGAGCACGACCGCTTCGTGCTCCGCGCGGTGACCGACGAGGTCATGTACGAGATCATGAAGCTCTCCGGCCAGGAGTACGTCGACATGTACGCGACCGCCATGAAGCGGCAGCTCACGGAGGCGGCGAAGGCCGAGAAGGCCGAGAAGGCCGAGAAGGCGGCGAAGGCCGAGAAGGACCGGACCAGGACGTAGGCCCGGGGAGGGGGGACATGGCCAGACGCGAGAGAGTCATGAGGATGTCGGTCGAGCAGCCGCTGTGGCGCGCGCTCGCCGGCTACCGCGTGCTCACCATGCTGTACGCGATCGGCTTCTTCGCCACCGCCTATTCCGGCTTCGCCCGCCCCTGGCTCGCCGTCGCCTACTACGCGGTCCTCCTCGTCTGGACCCTGGCCACCCTCCCCAAGCTCGCGAACGCCGCGAGCTGCACCAAGCGGTTCCTCGCCGCCGACCTCACCGTCGCGCTGGCCGGCATCCTGCTCACGCCCTTCGCCGACGCCCACGAACGCGTCATGGACGGCGGGCCGACCCTGCCGTCGATATGGACCGCCGGCTCCGTGCTGGCCTTCGCCGTCAAGGGCGGCTGGCGCTGGGCCGCCGTGGCCTCCACCCTCGTCGCCGTCGCCAACCTGGTCGAACGCGGCACCCCGGCCCGCGACACCGTCCACAACGTCGTCCTCGTCTGGGTCGCCTCCATCGCCATCGGCTACGTCGTCGAGGTCGCCCGCGCCTCCGAGCGCACCCTCGCCCGCGCCCTGGAGATCGAGGCGGCGACCAGGGAACGCGAGCGGCTCGCCCGGGACATCCACGACAGCGTCCTCCAGGTGCTGGCGATGGTGCAGCGCCGGGGCGCCGTCATCGGCGGCGAGGCGGCCGAGCTGGGCCGGCTCGCCGGTGAGCAGGAGGTGGCCCTGCGCACCCTGGTCTCCGGCGGCCTGGTGCCCGTGTCCCGCGTGTCGGAGGACGCCGCCGAGGGGGCGGTCGTCCGGGTGGTCGAGGAACCGGAGGGGGCGGACCCGGGCGGTCCCGTCGATCTGCGCGCCCTGCTCGCCCCGTACGCCGGTTCCCTGGTGAACCTCGCCGAACCGGGCGCTCCGGTCCTCCTGGCCCCGGCCGCCGCGCGGGAGCTGGCCGCCGCCGTGGGCGCCGCGTTGGACAACGTCCGCGAGCACGTCGGTGAGCAGGCGCGCGCGTGGATCCTGGTCGAGGACGAACCCGACGAGGTGATCGTCACCGTCCGCGACGAGGGGCCCGGCATCCCGGACGGGCGGCTCGCCGAGGCCGAGGGCGAGGGGCGGCTCGGCGTGGCCCTGTCGATCCGCGGCCGGCTGCGCGACCTCGGCGGCACGGCCGAACTGATGTCGGTGCCCGGACAGGGCACGGAGGTCGAACTGAAGGCGCCGAAGAAGACCGTCGGTACCACCGCACGGGGGAAGGCAGCGGACCATGAGTGAGCGACAGGACCCTGAACGGCAGCAGCACCCTGAACGCCAGGACGCGATCAAGGTCATGGTGGTCGACGACCACCCGATGTGGCGCGACGCCGTCGCCCGGGACCTGGAGGAGTCCGGCTTCGAGGTGGTCGCCACCGCGAGCGACGGCGATCAGGCGGTGCGCCGTGCCCGGGCCGCCGCCCCCGACGTCCTCGTGCTCGACCTCAACCTGCCCGGCAAGCCCGGCGTCCAGGTCTGCAAGGAGGTCGTCGGCGCCGACCCGCGGCTGCGCGTGCTCGTGCTCTCGGCGAGCGGGGAGCACGCCGACGTGCTGGAGGCGGTCAAGTCCGGCGCGACCGGGTACCTGCTGAAGTCGGCCTCCACCGAGGAGCTGCGGGACGCGGTGCGCAGTACGGCCGCCGGCGACCCGGTCTTCACCCCGGGGCTCGCCGGACTGGTCCTCGGCGAGTACCGCCGGCTGGCCTCCGAACCCGCCCCCGCGGCGGGCACCGACGACCCCGGCGCGCCCCGGCTCACCGACCGGGAGACCGAGGTGCTGCGCCTGGTCGCCAAGGGCCTGAGCTACAAGCAGATCGCCGAGCGCCTGGTCATCTCCCACCGCACCGTGCAGAACCACGTCCAGAACACCCTCGGCAAGCTCCAGCTGCACAACCGGGTGGAGCTGGTGCGGTACGCGATAGAACGGGGTCTGGACGACGCGTGACCCGCGCGGGACAGTGGCAGTGGCCTCAACCACCCACTGTGGCAAGGGGATTACGCGATGAAGGTCGGAGTACTGACCGGCGGCGGTGACTGCCCCGGGCTCAACGCCGTGATCCGGGCCGTCGTCCGCAAGGGCGTCCAGGAGTACGGCTACGAGTTCACCGGCTTCCGGGACGGCTGGCGCGGCCCCCTGGAGGGCGACACCGTCCCGCTCGACATCCCGGCCGTCCGCGGCATCCTGCCCCGCGGCGGCACCGTCCTCGGCTCCTCGCGCACCAACCCGCTCCAGCAGCGCGACGGCATCCGGCGCATCAAGGACAACCTCGCCGCACTCGGCGTCGAGGCGCTCGTCACCATCGGCGGCGAGGACACCCTCGGCGTCGCCACCCGCCTCGCGGACGAGTACGGCGTGCCCTGCGTCGGCGTCCCCAAGACCATCGACAACGACCTGTCCGCCACCGACTACACCTTCGGCTTCGACACCGCCGTCGGCATCGCCACCGAGGCCATCGACCGGCTGCACACCACAGCCGAGTCCCACATGCGCGTCCTGGTCGTCGAGGTCATGGGCCGGCACGCCGGCTGGATCGCGCTGCACTCCGGCCTGGCCGGCGGCGCCAACGTCATCCTCATCCCCGAGCAGCGCTTCGACGTCGAGCAGGTGTGCTCCTGGGTGACCTCCCGGTTCCGGGCGTCCTACGCCCCGATCGTGGTCGTCGCCGAGGGGGCGATGCCCCGCGACGGCGACCTGGTGCTCAAGGACGAGTCCCTGGACTCCTACGGGCACGTCCGGCTGTCCGGGGTCGGCGAGTGGCTGGCCAAGCAGATCGAGAAGCGCACCGGCAAGGAGGCCCGCACCACCGTCCTCGGGCACGTCCAGCGCGGCGGCACGCCCAGCGCCTTCGACCGCTGGCTCGCCACCCGCTTCGGCCTGCACGCCATCGAGTGCGTCCGCGACGGGGACTTCGGCAAGATGGTCGCCCTGCGCGGCACGGACATCGTCCGCGTCCCGATCGCCGAGGCCACGGCCCGCCTCAAGACGGTCGACCCGGCGCTGTACGAGGAGGTCGGCGTCTTCTTCGGCTGACCGGCGACGGCGGGCCCGGGGTCGTATATTCGGCCCGGAGCCCACCAGGACGGGAGCGGTCGTGGAGATCCTTGCCTTCGGCGTGCAGGCCGACGAGAAGCCCCTGATCGAGCGGGCCTTCGGCGACCAGGAGGAGGTCCGCTGCCTGGACGTCTTCCTCAACGAGGACACCGCCCCCATCGCGGCCGGCCACGAGATCGTCTCCACGTCGGTCAACGCCGACCACGGCGCCGCCGTCCTGGAGGTCCTCGCGGCCGGCGGCACCCGGATGGTGGCCCAGCGCTCCACCGGCTTCAACAACGTCGACCTGGACACGGCCGAGCGGCTCGGCATGACCGTGGCCCGGGTGTCGTACTACTCGCCGTACTCGGTCGCCGAGTTCGCCTGGGCCCTCGCCATGGCCGTCAACCGGCGGATCGTGCGCGCCTCCATCCGCACCCGCGACTTCGACTTCCGCCTCGACGGCCTGATGGGCCGGGACCTGCACGGCCGCACTGCCGGCGTCCTCGGCACCGGGAAGATCGGCGAGGCCTTCGCCCGGATCGCCCACGGCTTCGGCATGCGCCTGCTCGGCTGGGACGTCGCGGAGAACCCGGCCTGCGCCGAGCTCGGCATGCGCTACGTCCCGAAGGACGAACTGCTCGCCCGCTCCGACCTGATCACCCTGCACGTCCCGCTGATGGCCGAGACCCGGCACCTGATCGACGCGGCCGCCCTGAAGTCGATGCGCGACGACGCCATCCTGATCAACTCCAGCCGCGGCGGCCTGATCGACACCGCGGCCCTCGTCGGCGAGCTGCGCGCGGGCCGCTTCGCGGGCGTGGGCCTGGACGTGTACGAGGCGGAGGCGGGCCTGTTCTTCCTCGACAAGTCCCTGGAGGCCGTCGAGGACGACACCCTGGCCCGCCTCGTCACCTTCCCGAACGTCCTCGTCACCTCGCACCAGGCGTACTACACCGAGGACGCCGTCGGCCAGATCGTCGACGCGACGGTGCGCAACGTCCTCGACTACCGGGAGGGCCGCCGCTCGGAGAACGTGCTGGTGCCGCGCAGCTGACCGGTCAGCTCCCGCACGATCGCCGAACCGTTCAGCGTCAGCACGGACTCGGGATGGAACTGCACCGACGCGAAGCCCGGCCCGCGCAGCGCGTGCACCTCGCCGTTCGCGGCCCGGCTCACCTCGATGCCGTGCGCGGCCAGCCCGGCGGCCGCCCGGTCGTCGCAGCGCGCGGTGAAGCTGTTGTAGAAGCCGACCGTCTCCGGCCGCCCGAACAGGTCGATCCCGGTCTGCGCACCCTGGTACGGCACCTCCTTGCGGGCGATGCCGAGCCCCAGCTCCGCCGCGATCAGCTCGTGCCCGAGGCAGACGCCGAGGACGCCGTTCCGGTTCTCCCGGAGCACCTCGGCGGTCAGGGACCGCAGGAAGCGCATCCTCGGGTCGGCCGGGTCGGAGGGATCACCGGGGCCCGGCCCCAGCACCACCGGTCCGCCCGCGTGCCCGAGGACCGCCCCGCGCAGCCCCGGCTCGTCGTACCGCCGGACGCTCACCGAGAGCCCCGACGAGCGCAGCAGGTGCGCGAGCATCGCCGTGAAGGTGTCCTCCGCGTCGACCACCAGAGCGTGCCCGGTGAGCGCGGCCGACGGCTCCTGCATCCGCAGCCAGAACGGGGCCAGTGAGGCGCGGCGCCCGTCCAGCGCGGCCCGCACCCGGGGGTCGTCCGCCAGTCCCGGCCGCCCGGCCTGCGCACGCGGCCGGGACGGACGTACGCCCAGCGCCGCCAGCACGCCGGCCGCCTTGGCGTGGGTCTCCGCGACCTCGCCCGCCGGGGCCGAGCCGCGCACCAGGGTGGCGCCGACCGGGACCCGCAGCCGCCCGTCGGCGTCGATTTCGGCGGTACGGATCAGGATGGGGGAGTCCAGGGTCTGGGGCCCGGCCGGCCGCCCCGGCCCCTCGCCCGGGTCCCGCCCGAGCAGCGCCAGCGCGCCCGCGTAGTAGCCCCGGCCCCCGGCCTCGTGCCGCTCGATGACCCGGCAGGCGTTCTGCACCGGGGAGCCGGTGACCGTCGCCGCGAACATCGTCTCCCGCAGCACCTCCCGCGCGTCCAGGGAGGACTTCCCGCGCAGCTCGTACTCGGTGTGTGCGAGGTGCGCCATCTCCTTCAGCCGCGGGCCGACGACCACCCCGCCCATGTCGCCGACGGTGCACATCATCTTCAGTTCCTCGTCGACGACCATCGACAGCTCCTCGATCTCCTTGCCGTCGGCGAGGAAGCCGAGGAGGTGCTCCGGCGTCGGCCCCTCGGCGGGGTAGCGGTACGTGCCGCTGATCGGGTTCATGACGACCGTGCCTCCGGACATGCGGACGTGCACCTCCGGGCTGGCACCCACCAGCGTCCGCTCCCCGGTGTGCACCACGAACGTCCAGTACGCGCCCCGCTCGCCCTCCAGGAGCCGCCGGAACAGCGCCAGCGCGTCGGCCCGCCCGAACCCGGGGATCCGCCCCTCGTACGTCCGCCGGATCACGAAGTTGGCGCCCTCGCCCCGCCCGATCTCCTCGTCGAGGACCCGCCCGACGATCCGCGCGTACTCCTCGTCGTCGACGTCGAAGCCGCCGCCCTCGACCCGGACCCGGTGCGCGGGCAGCCGGTCCAGCGCCTCGGCGAGCGGAATGCCGTACCGCTCCTCGGGGGTGAGCATCAGCAGCGGTGTGCCGTCGTCGCGGACGTCGAAGCCGCGCTCGCGGATCTGCCGGAAGGGGACGAGCGCCAGCCCCTCGTCGGGCAGGTCGGCGAGGCGGTCGTACTCCTCGACCGGGCCGACCAGCAGCTCCACCAGGTCGTGGTCGTGGCCGGGGGCCCGGCGGCGGAGCAGGGCGAACGGGCGGGGGTCGGTCAGCAAGCCGTCGAGCGGTGTCATGGGTCCGGTTCCTTCTCGGTTGTCGGAGAGGAACGGACCCGGGCTCGAAAACACCGAAGGCCGCCCCTCGGGCGGCCTTCGCGAAGTCTTGCGTCGCGCAGTCAGTGGGCCGCCGGATGAGCGGTCCACCACCAGTTCTGGGTCGAGTGCGCGAACATGCCGCCGACCCTAGCGCATCCGCGCCGGGGTCGACGGCGGTTGCCTCAGATGATCATGCCGTAGGTGTTCCAGCCGCCGCCGACCCTGGCGCGGGCCTTGAACGGCGCCGAGGCGCTGCCGGTGCCCTGGTAGAACCAGAGCACGCCGTCCTTGTCGCGGGCGATCAGGTCCGGCACTCCGTCGCGGTTCAGGTCGCTCGGACCGTTCAGCACGTCGTAGGCGGACCAGCCGCCGCCGACCCTGCTGCGGCCCTCGAACGGCGACGCGGCGTTGCCGGTGCCCTTGTAGAGCCACAGGACACCGCTCTTGTCGCGGGCGATCAGGTCCGCCTTGCCGTCACCCGAGAGGTCGCCGGTGTCGGTCAGCGCGTTGTAGACGGACCAGCCGCCGCCGATCCTGGACTTGGTCTCGAAGGGCGCGGAGGTGTTGCCGGTGCCCTTGTAGAGCCAGAGCACGCCGCTCTTGTCGCGGGCGATCAGGTCCGCCTTGCCGTCACCCGAGAGATCCCGGGCGCCGGTGATCGTGTCGTAGACGGACCAGCCGCCGCCGACCCGGGCGCGGGCCGCGAGGGGCTCCGTCAGGTCGCCGCTGCCCTTGTAGTACCAGAGCACGCCGCTCTTGTCGCGGGCCACCACGTCACCGGTGCCGTCGGCGCGCAGCGCGGTCATCGTCGTCACCGCGTTGTAGGTGTTCCAGCCGCCGCCGACGCGGAAGCGGCCGTAGAACGGCGCGGACGCGCTGCCGGTGCCCTGGTACTGCCACAGCACGCCCGACGCGTCCCGGCCGAGGATGTCGTACCGGTCGGTGCCCGGGTCGGGCGCGGTGCCCTTGACCAGCTGGACGTCGGCCGTGCGGACGTAGCCGATGCGGTGGTTGAAGCGGATCGGGTAGTACGTGGTGTTGCCCACGACCACCGTGCGCGAGGCCTCGCCCGAACCGTCGATGTTGCCGCTGTTGTAGTACGAGCCCTTCATGGCGCCACCGGCCAGCGCGTACTTCTGCCCGGCCAGGACGCCGTACTTGGTCAGCGACTCGTTGTTCTTGCTCTGGACCGGGACTCCGGTGCCCGTGTACGCGCTGTCCTCGGGGTAGGCGCGCCCGTACACCGGGATCGAGCTCGACCCGGCCTTGGGCGTGACCACGTCCGGGGTGCCGACGGGAGCGGCGAACTGGCCGCCCCGGTTGGAGAACCAGGCCTTCTTGCCGCCGTACCAGATGGCCGTCCAGTCCTGTCGTGCCTCGGCGACCACGAACTCGCCGCCGGCCAGGACCTTGTTGCCCCAGTTCCAGCCCTCGGTCCAGGTCTGGCTGCCCAGGTACGGGTCGGTGAGGGTGGCCGAGGAGGTGGACGGCGAGGAGTACAGGTAGGTGAAGTTCGCCGGCTGCGTGGGGACCGAGGAGCCGCTGTTGGTGATCTTCGGCTGGTTGGCCTTGGTGAACGGCGGGACGACGCGGATCACCTGGCCGGCCTTGTACGGGCCGCCCGGGCCCTCGGCGCCGGTGGGGGCGCCCAGCAGGTCCATGTAGTGGTTCCAGTCCCAGAACGGGCCCGGGTCCCAGTGCTGGGACTTCACGTTGCCGTCCAGGACGCCCGGGACCTCGTCGTGGCCGAGGATGTGCTCACGGTCCAGCGGGATGTCGTACTTTCCGGCCAGGTACTTCACCAGCGCGGCCGAGGACTCGTACTGCGGCTCGGTGTACCAGCTGCCGTCCTTGATCGCATAACCCTCGTGCTCGATGCCGATCGAGTGCATGTTGAGGGTCTTGTTGGCCGCGTGCCACGCCTCGTTCTTGTTCTCGACCAGCTGGGTGACCAGACCGTCGGAGGCGCGGATCAGGTAGTGGGCGCTGGCGTACGACAGGGAGTTCTGGAAGACGCCCAGGGCGCTGCTGTAGCTGCCCTCGGTGTCGTGGATCACGATCGAGGTGATCTCGTGGCCGGCCGTGGGGCGGCTCGCGATGTTGTAGTTGCCCCAGTCGTCGATGGCGCCGTTCTGCTTGTAGGCGGCGGGACGGAAGTCGCAGTTCAGGCCGGACGGGCACTCGGGGGCCGGGGCGGCGGAGGCCGCGGCCAGCTCCAGGTCCGTCGTCTTCCTCGGCTTCACCGCCGGGTCGGCCGGGAGGCTGAGCGACTGGCCGTCGGCGGTGACGCGCTGCTCACCGGTCTTGATCGAATCGAACACGCGCTGCGCGAAGAGCTGTGCGCCCTTGGTGTCCGGGGCCTGGCTGGCGCGGGCCACCGCCGGGTACCAGGCGCCCGGGTCCGAGGGCAGCGAACCGGTGGCGTCCTTCTGGTACTCGGCCAGCAGCGCGGCGCCCGCCCGGATGCTCTCGCCGGTGTCGCTCTGCACCTTCTCGGCCGACGCGTCGATGAGGCCGGCCGCCTCGTCCAGGGTGTGCAGCCGCGGGTCGTCGGTGTCGACGGGCTTCTCGTCGAGGCTCTTGAGCGCCTTGTCGGCGTCGAAGTGCTTCTCGACGACCGGGTCGCCGCTGCGGTTCATGTGCTCGAGCCGGTGCTCGCGCTCCTCGGCGGCGCCGTCGTTCTCCAGGCTGTCCGCGTCGACGTCCGTGAGGCCCATCACGTTGTAGGCGCCGGTGGTGCTCGGCAGCCCGTCGTGGTCCTCCCAGCGCGTCTGCCGGTAGGAGACCGCCATCAGCACGCTCTGCGGGACGTCGAACTCCTCGGCGGCCTGCTCGAACTCGCTCTGCAGCCGGGCCCCCGGGGCCACGGCGGCCTGGGCCTGGTCCGAGCCGAGCAGACCCGGTGCGGCCAGGGCCAGGCCGCCGGCCGTGGCGGCGACGGCCACCGCCGAGGCGACGCCGTAGACGAGCAGTCTCTTCTTCTTGCGGTCTCTGCGGTGCTCCGCGCTCAAAACCCCACCCCGATATGCGCTCGATATGAATTTGAGTTGCCCGCGATTCGATTTCGAAGGCGCGTGAGACTACCAATGCGGCTGCGGCGGCCCGCACCGGGGTGCCGTCTCACCTGTCGAGCCACGCGAAAACCGCGTGACGCGACCCCGTAGTGTTGAGGGGTGACCGTGAACGCTAAGACCAGCCCGAGCGCTGGCAACACCTGGCGAGACCTGCCCGCGGCGCAGCAGCCCGAGTACCCCGACCTTGAGGCTCTGCGCGCAGTGATCGCGGACCTCGAGTCGTATCCGCCGCTCGTCTTCGCGGGCGAGTGCGACCAGCTGCGCGCCCGGATGGCGGCCGTCGCCAAGGGAGAGGCGTTCCTCCTCCAGGGCGGCGACTGCGCCGAGGCCTTCGACGCGGTGTCCGCGGACCACATCCGCAACAAGCTGAAGACCCTCCTCCAGATGGGCGCCGTCCTCACCTACGCCGCCTCCGTGCCCGTGGTGAAGGTCGGCCGGATCGCCGGCCAGTACTCCAAGCCGCGCTCCAAGCCGACCGAGACCCGCGACGGCGTGACCCTGCCGACCTACCGCGGCGACTCCGTCAACGGCTTCGACTTCACCGAAGAGGCCCGGATCCCGGACCCCGAGCGGCTCAAGCGCATGTACCACGCCTCGGCGTCCACGCTGAACCTGGTGCGCGCCTTCACCACCGGCGGCTACGCCGACCTCAGGCAGGTGCACGCCTGGAACCAGGACTTCGTGAAGTCCTCCCCCTCCGGCCAGCGCTACGAGCAGCTCGCCCGGGAGATCGACAACGCGCTGAACTTCATGCGGGCCTGCGGCACGGACCCGGCCGAGTTCCAGACCGTGGAGTTCTTCTCCTCGCACGAGGCGCTGCTGCTGGACTACGAGTCGGCCCTCACCCGCGTCGACTCGCGCACCGGCCGGCTGTACGACGTTTCCGGGCACATGGTGTGGATCGGTGAGCGCACCCGGCAGCTGGACCACGCGCACATCGAGTTCGCCTCGCGGATCCGCAACCCGATCGGCATCAAGCTCGGCCCGTCCACCACGGCCGAGGAGGCGCTGCAGTACATCGAGCGCCTGGACCCCGAGCGCGAGCCCGGCCGGCTGACCTTCATCGTCCGGATGGGCGCGGACAAGATCCGCGACAAGCTCCCGGAGCTGGTGGAGAAGGTCACCGCGTCCGGCGCCACCGTCGCGTGGATCACCGACCCGATGCACGGCAACACCTACGAGGCGGCCTCCGGTCACAAGACCCGCCGCTTCGACGACGTGCTCGACGAGGTCAAGGGCTTCTTCGAGGTGCACAAGTCGCTCGGCACCCACCCGGGCGGCATCCACGTCGAGCTGACCGGCGACGACGTCACCGAGTGCGTGGGCGGCGGCGACGAGATCTTCGTCGACGACCTGCACCAGCGCTACGAGACGGCCTGCGACCCGCGGCTGAACCGCAGCCAGTCGCTCGACCTGGCGTTCCTGGTGGCGGAGATGTACCGGGACCAGTGACGGTCCGCCCCTGGGCGGGCGGGTGAAATGGGGCGCGGGTCACACGGGATCCGCGCCCCTCCCACTTTTGCCGGCCTGGCGCGATGGGTAAGGTTAGGTTTGCCTCACCGATCAGTCGGGCCCCCCGGTCGTCGGTACGGCACGACCTTGTACCCCGCCCGGGAGGTGAACCGCGTGTTCGTCTGCAGCTGCTTCGGTGTCACCGAGGAACAGGTGAGGAGTCACGCGGAGGCCGGTGCGTGCACGCCCCGGCAGATCGCCTCCGCCTGCAAGGCGGGCACCGACTGCGGCGGCTGCGTACGGCGCATCCAGGCCCTGCTCGGGCGCGGCGCCTGCCCCCGCCGGCAGCTGGCCGACCAGGGTGCCCCGGTCCTCGCGGAGCTTCCCGAGGCGGCCTGAGGGCCGTGTCCGGTCAGAGCGAGCCCGGTCCGGACGGGTCCGGCTGGGTCTGCTCGATCACCGTCGACAGGTAGAGCGACTCACCCAGCTTCTCGATCAGGTCGAGCTGGGTCTCCAGGTAGTCGATGTGGTGCTCCTCGTCGGCGAGGATCGCCTCGAAGACGTTGGCCGACGTGATGTCGTGCTTGGCCCGCATCACCTCGATGCCCCGGCGCAGCCGGTCGATCGCCTCCAGCTCGATCTCCCGGTCGGCCTGGAACATCTCGGTCACGCTCTGGCCGACCCGCACGTGGAAGAGCCGCTGGTAGTTCGGCAGGCCGTCCAGGAGCAGGATGCGGTCGGTGAGCACCTCGGCGTGGCGCATCTCGTCGAAGGACTCCGCGCGCGTGTACTTCGCGAGCTTGGTCCAGCCCTTGTGGTCCTGCAGCTTCGCGTGCAGGAAGTACTGGTTGATCGCCGTGAGCTCGGCGGTCAGCTGCTCATTGAGGAACTCGATGACTTCCGGGTCGCCCTGCATCGCTTGAGGCTCCTTCGAACGGGAACAGGCGTGTTGCGCGGCATGATTGCACCGGCGTCGAAGATCGTCCAGTAAGTGTTGACTTAGTAAGTAAGTACAGGCTTAGTCGTTTTGGCGGCCTTTGCCGCTGTTTGCCCGAATGTAAGTGAGGTGCGTCAGGGGCATCGGTCCGGGTCTGTCAGGATGGAGGCATGGGTCAGCCGGTGGAAGACGGATCGGGAGAAGACGGTTCGCGGGGAGCGTCGCGGTTCGAGCTCCCACCCGGGCAGCGGCTGCAGCGCGGCTGGCCCGTCACGCACTACGGACCGGTCCCCAAGTTCCGCCCCGAGCGCTGGGAGTTCCGGGTCTTCGGCGCCACCACCGACGACGAGAAGCACGGCTGGACCCACGACGAGTTCACCGCCCTGCCCTACACCACGGTCGTCGCCGACCTGCACTGCGTCACGAAGTTCAGCATGCTCGGCGCCGAGTGGGGCGGCGTCCCGGCCGCCACGATCCTTCGGCTCGCCCCGCCCGCGCCCGACGTCACCCATGTGATGGTGTGGGCCGAGTACGGATTCAGCTCCAACCTCCGGCTGTCCGACTTCGCCGCCGAGCGCACCCTCTTCGCCACCCACAAGGACGGCGAGCTGCTCACCGCCGAGCACGGCTTCCCGCTGCGGCTGGTCGTCCCGCACCTGTACGCCTGGAAGGGCCCGAAGTGGGTCCGCGGCATCGAGTACATGACCGCCGACCGGCGCGGCTTCTGGGAGGAGCGCGGCTACCACAACGTCGGCGACCCCTGGCGGGAGCAGCGCTACTCCTACCAGGAGGAGCCCGGGGACGGCCCCGAGCTGTGACCCCTCCGGGGCCGCTCGGCGCTCAGCCGTCGCGCAGCTTCTTCAGCCGCGCCACGTCCGCCGCGTGCCCCTCCTTGCCGCCCGGCGTCTCGATGACCAGCGGCACGCCCTCGGTCGCCGGGTGGGTCATCAGCGCGCGGAACGGGTCCTCGCCGATGTGACCGGCGCCGATGTTCTCGTGCCGGTCCTTGTGGGCTCCGGCCACGTCCTTGGAGTCGTTGGCATGGATCAGCTTCAGCCGGCCCTCGCCGACGGTGTCCACCAGCAGGTCGAGCGTCCGGTGCATGCCGGAAGGCCCGGTCAGGTCGTGGCCGGCCGCGAAGATGTGGCAGGTGTCCAGGCACACGCCCAGTTTCGGGTGGGCGTCCAGCGCCTCGAAGTACGGCCCGAAGTCCCAGGTCCGCGCGCACAGGGAGGCGCCCTGGCCCGCCGTCGACTCCAGCAGCAGGTACGGGTCGTCCTCGTGGGTCAGCTCGTCGAGCAGCGGCAGCAGGTGCTCGCGGACCTGCTTCAGCGCCACCGACCTCTCCCGTCCGCCGGTCGCGCTGCCGGTGTGCACCACCACGCCGAGCGCCCCGATGGCCCGCGCTCGCCGCAGCGAGTGCCGCAGCGACTGAACCGACCGCTCCACCGTCGCCTCGGTGTGCGAGCCGAAGTTGATCAGATACGGGGCGTGCACGTACGCCGGGACCGAGCCGGCCGCGCAGGCCTCCCGGAAGGCCTCGTCCTGCTTCGGGTTGCCGGCCGGGGTGGCCCAGCCGCGCGGGTTGGCGACGAAGACCTGCACGGTCTCCGCCTTCAGCTCACGGGCGTAGGACAGGCCGACGGAGTGCAGCCCGCCGGCCACGGGGACGTGGCCGCCGACGGGGTTGCGCGGCAGGGGCGAGGGGGATGCGGATGCGGTGCTCATGTCCGCACCAAGGATGCCAGGACGTGTGGGCGGACCCCGGATCAGGGTACGACTGCACCAGCGCACCGGCGCTGCCGAGCCTGGGGAGGGTGCACATGGGGGACGTGGTCAGTTTCGCGCTGCCGGACGGCGGCCGGGTCCTGGTCGAACCGGTCGACGAGGACGTCTACGGACTGCAGCAGATCTCGGTCAACGGGAGCACGGTCGTCCGGCGGGCCCAGGAGGGCCTCGGCGAGGCCCTCGACGGCATCCGGCGCATGGCCGCCGAGGCGCACACCCGCCTGACGTCCCTCGACGTCGCCCCGAAACGGCTGGAACTGGAGTTCGGGGTGAAGCTCAGCGGGGAGGCAGGTGCCGTCGTGGCCAAGGCGACCGGGGAGGCCCACCTGATCGTCCGCGCCGTGTGGGAAGGCTAGGGGGCGGTATGCCCCAGGGACCGGGTGTCCGGATCCGGCCGCGGGGGAGTGAGGCCCTCTCCCGCACCGCACCCGGATCCGCCTACCATGCACGGGCGGCGGTGTGCCGCGGCGCGGGGCCGGATGCCGGACGTCCCGGAAGCAGGAGGGGGCCGAGGCGTGGAAGAGACCACGGGGGTCGAGTGCGGACTGCCGGACATCGCCGCCTGCACCGTCGACGAACTGCGCGCGCTTCCCGGTTCCGTACTCGCGGTGGCCCTGGAGCGGCTGCAGACGGAGGCCGCCCAGTCCCATGACGACGAATACACCAGCTGGCAGGCGAGCGCCTGACCCACCCGCGGTCGACGTCGCGGCACTCCTCGACGAGGGCTGGCGGCCGGTCCCGCTGCGCCAGTTCGTCCTCAAGACCCGCAGCCGCTGCAACCTCGCCTGCGACTACTGCATCATCTACGAGCACGGCGACCGCACCTGGCGCCGTCAGCCCCGTGCCATGAGCCCCGCGACCCTGCGCCGCACCGCCGAGCGGATCGCGGAGCACGCGCGGCGCCACGGACTGCGGCAGGTCCGGATCGTGCTGCACGGGGGCGAGCCCCTGCTGGCCGGACCCGAAGGGGTCGCCGGGGCCGTGCGCACCGTCCGGGAGACCGTCCGGGAGGCGGGCGCCGAGACCGAGTTCACCGTCCAGACCAACGGCACGCTGCTCGACACCCGCATGCTGGACACGCTGGCCGAGCACCGGGTGCGGGTCGGCGTCAGCGTGGACGGCGACGAGCAGGCGCACGACGCCCACCGCCGCACCCGCGGGGGCCGGGGCTCCTACGACGACGTGATGGCCGGACTGCACCGGCTGTCCGGCGGCTACCCGCAGCTGTACGCGGGGCTGCTGTGCACCGTCGACGCGGCCAGGGACCCGGTCGCCGTCTACGAGTCGCTGCTGGCGACCCGGCCGCCGCTGATCGACTTCCTGCTGCCGCACGGCCACTGGGGCGCCCCGCCACCGGCACCGGCCGGGACGTACGGGCGCTGGCTGGCCGCCGTCTTCGACCGCTGGGCCGACGCGCCGCGCAAGGAGACCTCCGTGCGGATCCTCGACGAACTGCTGCACACCGTGCTCGGCGGGCACAGCAGGCTCGACTGGGTCGGCGTCACCAGCAGCGTCTCGGTGTTCGTCGAGGCCGACGGCTCCGTCCACCAGAACGACACCCTGCGCACCGGACCCGACGGCGCCTCCGAGAGCGGCTTCGACGTCTTCCGGAACTCCTTCGACGAGGTCCTGCTGCACCCGGGATTCGCCGCCCGGCAGGCCGGGGAGCGCGCCCTGTCCGAGCAGTGCCTGCGCTGCCCGGAGCTGTCCGTGTGCGGCGGCGGCGAGTACGGGCACCGCTACCGGCCCGGCTCCGGCTACCGCGCGCCCACCGTGTACTGCGCGGACCTGCTCCTGCTCATCGGGCACATCAGACGCCGGCTCGCACGCTCCGCGGCCCCGACGTGATCGGCCCGTACGTCCTGCCGGACGACGTCTTCGACGCCCTGGCCGCGGGGGAGGGCGGCCGGCCCGCGGTGCTCCTGCTCCGGCGCGCCCGGCGCAGCCGCAACCTCCTGCTGCTGCGCCGGGCCCTGGACGGACCGTGCGGCGGGGCCGCCGAACCGGCCGCGGACCTGCTGGCGGGCGTCGAACGCGCC
>NZ_MULI01000104.1 GCF_002939385.1 Streptomyces sp. MH60
GGCGGGCCGCCGCGACACCGGCCGCGGCCTGCGCGGCGGCCGGACCGCCGTTGCCCGAGCCGGGCTGACCCTGCTTGGGCTGCGGCTTGCGGCCGCCCTGGGCGACGTCGACGGGCAGCATGACCAGCGCGGTCGTACCGCCGGAGTCGGACGGCCGCAGCTGGATGCGGATGCCGTGGCGCTGCGAGAGGCGGCCGACCACGAACAGACCCATGCGGCGGGAGACGGAGACGTCCACGGTGGGCGGCGAGGCGAGCCGTTCGTTGATCGCGGCCAGGTCCTCCGGCGAGAGACCGATGCCGGTGTCGTGGATCTCGATCAGCACCCGGCCGTCGGGCAGCGCGTGACCGGTGACCTTGACCTTGGTCTGCGGCGAGGAGAACGAGGTCGCGTTCTCCAGCAGCTCGGCGAGCAGGTGCACGAGGTCGTTGACCACGCGGCCGGCGACCTCGGTGCTCGGCACGGAGGCCAGCTCGATGCGCTCGTACTGCTCCACCTCGGAGGCGGCGGCGCGGAGCACGTCGACCAGCGGGACCGGGCGGGTCCAGCGCCGGCCCGGCTCCTCACCGGCGAGGACGAGGAGGTTCTCACCGTTACGGCGCATGCGCGTCGCGAGGTGGTCGAGCTTGAACAGCGAGGACAGCTGGTCCGGGTCGGCCTCGCGGGACTCCAGTTCGGAGATGAGCGAGAGCTGACGCTGGATGAGGCCCTGGGAGCGGCGCGAGAGGTTGGTGAACATCGCGTTGACGTTGCCCCGCAGCAGGGCCTGCTCGGCGGCGAGGCGGACCGCCTCGCGGTGCACGTCGTCGAAGGCCGCGGCCACTCGGCCGATCTCGTCCCGGGAGTGCACACCGACCGACTCCACCGAGGTGTCGACGTCCTGCGGGTCGGTCTCGGAGAGCTGCTTGACCAGCTCGGGCAGGCGGTCCTGGGCGACCTTGGTCGCGGTGTCCTCCAGGCGGCGCAGCGAGCGGATCATGGACCGGGCCACGACGAACGCGCCGACCAGGGAGACGCCGAGCACGAGCAGGATGAGGACACCGGAGATGATGGCCTCTTGCTCGGACTCGTTGCGCAGCTCTCGGGCCTGCTGCTCCATGTCCTCCAGCAGCTTCAGCTCGATGTTCTTCATCTGCTGGATCTTGGTGGAGCTGTCGTCCAGCCAGTCCTGGTAGGACCGGGACCTCAGGCCCGCCAGGCCGTCGGTCTTGCTGAGGGCGCGGCCCGCGTACTGGTCGGACGCCTCGATCACCGGGTTGCCCTCGGAGATCGGCTTGAGCAGGTCCTCGGCGCCCTCGCCGTAGATGCTGGTGAAGCTGCGCAGGTCCGAGGTCTGGCTCTGCAGCGCGGACTGGGCGTACAGCCGGTCGTTCTCGGCGAGGTCGCCCTTGTCCTTGTTGTTCGCCGGGAGCGCCGCGGCGAGGACCGCGCGCTGGATCGACGCGTACTCCTTGGCCGAGGAGAAGGCCGACAGGGCGCGCGTGCGCTGGATCATGTCGGGGTTGCTGGTCGCCTCCGCCATGTCCTGCGAGAGGTCGAGCAGGTGGGTGATCAGGCGGTGGTAGGCCTCGACGGTCTGGGTCGAGTTGTCGTTGGCCGTGTACGCCGTGCTGCGGATCTTGGTCAGGTCGTTCAGGTCGCTCGCGATGCCGACGAGGCTGTCCCGGACGCCGACGAGCTTGCCGTCCTTGCTCGCCGAGTCGATCTGCTCGGACTTGTCGAGGAAGTTCTTCAGGGCCCGGTCGGTCTGCTCGCGGTCGCCCTTGACGGCGATCGCGCTGGACTTCGATCCGTGGGCCAGCGGGCCGGCGGACTGGTCGCGCTCTTCCTGGAGCGCGGCGGCCAGCTCCGTGGCCTGCTTGGTCATCTCGGTCAGCAGCTTCATGTTCTCGAGCTGCTGGATGTCGTCCATCGACTGGTTGATGCGCAGTGCGCCCAGCGAGGTCGCCGCGACCACCGGAAGCGCCAGCAGCGAGACCAGACGGGTGGAGATCCGCCAGTTGCGCAGGGCTATTCGCGGGCCGGGGCCGGTCGAGCCCTTGGCCGGCTTGGCGGGCGGCTGCTGGCCGGGAGCGGACGGGCCCGTCGCCTGACCGGCGCGCTCCCCGCCGTCGCCGGACTGGGTCTGGCCCGGGTTCTGGGCGTGCTGGGGCGAGGAGCTGACGGCCTTGGGGCCAGTCCCGCCCTGCGGCTCCGGCTCCGCCGAAGCGCTGCCATCCCTCTTGAAACGTCCCTGCACTAGCGTCGCAACCTCTGGACCAGGCGCCCGTCCGCGTGAACGGCTGGGCACGGTGTCGGCGTCAAAGGGGCGCCCTGAATTCGCCCCTGTGTTGGTCGTGAGTGACCGGCGCTGGTTCCCCCTTCTCGCCGCCGCTCGGCGCTGGTGTGCGCCCCCTGTGCGCCGGCTCGATCCCGCGGCGGTCCGTGGAATTCCAGCACAGTGCAGGATCTCCAACAAGGCCCGTGGGGCAGGCCGTGAGATACGTGACACCACGTGAGGGCCGGGTCACTAGCCGTAGAAGATCATCACCCGTAAAGCGGACGTATGCACGCGAGTCGTCGAGGCGTGAAGGGTGTCCCAGTCGACATGATCAGCAGCGGAATGATGGCTTCAGGTGTGCAATGTCTGTTTGGTCCGAGAGGCATCGGCGTCGCAATTGACCGGTTTGACCCTTGATAAGTGAGCAAACTCACACCCAGATCGTGGGCTCCCCCACGGTCGGCGGGGAATGGCGTGTTTAGCCTGACGCTTTACAGAGAAGGCAAAACCGACAACCCGCGCCCTCGCAGAGGCTTTCGCCGCCCCTCGGGCGCCCGGACACGACAGGGCCTCGTACAACCGTGAAGACGACGATGATGTTCCACAAGATCGCCAACCCGCGACGCACGACGCTGGCGCACCTCGAGGGCGCCGATGAACTGCAGACGCCGGAACAGCCGGAGCACGCCGTCGAGCTCCCCGCCCAGACCGCCAACCCCCGCCGCACGATCCTCATGGAGGTCCCGGTCGCGGCGTCGGTCGCAGAGTAGTACGGCACCGAGCCGGAGACCGTTCAGCGGCTGCCCGGGCCCGTGTGGGCGTTAGCCTGGAGCGTCAGACTCCAGCCAGCTCAGTCAAGGGGCCAAGCAACCCGTGCGCATCGCCAGGTTCTCCATCGACGGGAACGTCGCCTTCGGCGCGGTCGAGGGCGACCAGCCGGACCAGCTCGTCCTCGACATCATCAAGGGCATCCCGTTCGCGGACTACGAGCTCTCCGGCACCAAGGTGCCCCTGAGCAAGGTGCGGCTCCTGCCGCCGGTACTCCCCAACAAGGTCGTCGCCTTCGGCCGCAACTACGCCGAGCACGCCCGCGAACTCGGCAACGAGGTGCCCGACGCCCCGTTCGCCTTCTTCAAGCCGTCCACCTCCGTGATCGGCACCGGCGACGCCATCCAGTACCCCTCCTTCAGCGAGGAACTGCACCACGAGGCCGAACTGGCCGTCGTCATCGGCCGCATGTGCCGCGAGGTCCCGCGCGAGCGCGTCCAGGACGTGATCTTCGGCTACACCTGCGCCAACGACGTCACCGCCCGCGACGTGCAGCGCCGCGAGAAGCAGTGGGCCAGGGCCAAGGGCTTCGACTCCTCCTGTCCGCTCGGCCCCTGGGTGGAGACGGACCTCGACCTCGCGACCGCGGGCGACCTGACCATCCAGCTCACGGTCAACGGGGGCCAGCGGCAGCTCGGCCGCACCAGCGAGATGATCCACTCCATCGCGGATCTGATCGTCAACATCTCCGAGGCGATGACGCTGCTCCCCGGTGACGTGATTCTCACGGGCACCCCGGCCGGCGTCGGCCCCCTCAACGTCGGCGACGAGGTCGCCGTCACCATCGAAGGCATCGGCACTCTCACCAACAAGGTTGTCAAGCGTGGCTAGCGCACCCGGCTCCCCCGTACGCGTCCGTTTCTGTCCGTCCCCCACCGGCAACCCCCACGTGGGCCTGGTCCGCACCGCCCTGTTCAACTGGGCCTTCGCGCGCCACCACCAGGGCACGCTGGTCTTCCGCATCGAGGACACCGACGCGGCCCGCGACTCCGAGGAGTCGTACGACCAGCTGCTCGACTCGATGCGCTGGCTGGGCTTCGACTGGGACGAGGGCCCGGAGGTCGGCGGCCCGCACGCGCCGTACCGCCAGTCGCAGCGCATGGACATCTACCGGGACGTCGCCGGCAAGCTCCTCGACGCCGGCCACGCCTACCGCTGCTACTGCTCCCAGGAGGAGCTGGACACCCGCCGCGAGGCCGCCCGCGCCGCCGGCAAGCCCTCCGGCTACGACGGCCACTGCCGCGAGCTGAGCGCCGCCCAGGTCGAGGAGTACGAGTCGCAGGGCCGGGAGCCCATCGTCCGCTTCCGGATGCCCGACGAGGCGATCACCTTCACGGACCTGGTCCGCGGCGAGATCACCTACCTCCCGGAGAACGTCCCGGACTACGGCATCGTCCGCGCCAACGGGGCGCCCCTCTACACGCTGGTCAACCCGGTCGACGACGCCCTGATGGAGATCACCCACGTCCTGCGCGGCGAGGACCTGCTCTCCTCCACCCCGCGGCAGATCGCCCTGTACAAGGCGCTGATCGAGCTGGGCGTCGCCAAGGAGATCCCCGCCTTCGGCCACCTGCCGTACGTCATGGGCGAGGGCAACAAGAAGCTGTCCAAGCGCGACCCGCAGTCGAGCCTCAACCTCTACCGCGAGCGCGGCTTCCTCCCCGAGGGACTGCTCAACTACCTCTCCCTCCTCGGCTGGTCGCTCTCCGCGGACCAGGACATCTTCACCATCGAGGAGATGGTCGCGGCCTTCGACGTCTCCGACGTGCAGCCCAACCCGGCGCGCTTCGACCTCAAGAAGTGCGAGGCGATCAACGGCGACCACATCCGGCTGCTCGAGGTCAAGGACTTCACCGAGCGCTGCCGCCCCTGGCTGAAGGCCCCCGCCGCCCCCTGGGCGCCCGAGGACTTCGACGAGGCCAAGTGGCAGGCGATCGCGCCGCACGCGCAGACCCGCCTGAAGGTCCTCTCCGAGATCACCGACAACGTCGACTTCCTCTTCCTCCCGGAGCCGGTCTTCGACGAGGCGAGCTGGACGAAGGCGATGAAGGAGGGCTCGGACGCACTGCTGCGCACGGCCCGCGAGAAGCTGGACGCCGCCGACTGGACTTCCCCGGAGGCCCTCAAGGAGGCCGTCCTGGCCGCCGGCGAGGCCCACGGCCTCAAGCTCGGCAAGGCCCAGGCCCCCGTCCGCGTCGCCGTCACCGGCCGCACGGTCGGCCTGCCCCTCTTCGAGTCCCTGGAGGTCCTGGGCAAGGAGCAGGCACTGGCCCGCATCGACGCGGCGCTGGCGCGGCTGGCGGCATAGGCCCACGCGCGCAGCGGTCGGACACGACCGAGGGGCGGCACCCGGAAGGTCCCGGGTGCCGCCCCTCGGTCATCGGGTCACTGCGCGCCGGCCTCTTTGCGCAGGTGCTCGTCCGGACCGCCGAAGAGCACCGGGACCAGCCCTTCCGGCGTTACCGTCGGATCATGAGCATTCGCGCCGTGGTCTGGGACGTCGACGACACCCTCTTCGACTACACCACCGCCGACCGCGAGGGCATGCGCGCCCATCTGGTCGCCGAGGGGCTGCTCGCCGGGTACGGGTCGGCCGACGAGGCCCTCGTGCGCTGGCGGGAGATCACCGACCAGCAGTGGGCGCGCTTCTCGGCGGGCGAGGTGGACTTCGTCACACAGCGGCGCGACCGCACCCGGGTCTTCCTGGGCCGGCCGGAGCTGACGGACGCCGAGGCCGACGACTGGTTCCAGCGGTACGTCAGCCACTACGAGGCCGCCTGGTCCCTCTTCCCGGACGTGATGCCCGTCCTGGACGCCCTCGCCGACAGCCACCGGCACGCCGTGCTCTCCAACTCCAGCCTCACCGTCCAGGACCGCAAGCTGCGCGTCCTCGGCGTGCACGACCGCTTCGAGGCCATCCTGTGCGCCGCCGAGCTGGGCGTCTCCAAGCCGGCGGCCGGGGCCTTCCTCGCGGCCTGCGACGCCCTCGCCCTCGGTCCGGAGGAGGTCGCCTACGTCGGCGACCACCCGGAGATCGACGGACGCGGCGCCGCCGACGCCGGGCTGCTCTCCGTGTGGATCGACCGCGGCGGCGGGTACGCCACCGTCGACCCGCCGGCCGGACCGCGGCGGATCGCCTCGCTCGCCGAACTTCCCGCGCTCCTCGGCGGCGATACCCGTTTTGGAGCCCCGTCCACCTTCGGGTAATGTTCTTCCTGCGCCGCCGGAGAGCGGGCCGAAGGGCCGGGAACCGGAAGCGCAACGCTAGAACAAGAACCCCTCCGGGGCTTGCGTTCCAGTGGCCTATGGTGTAATTGGCAGCACGACTGATTCTGGTTCAGTTAGTCTAGGTTCGAGTCCTGGTAGGCCAGCTCGCAGAGCTTATCTGCGCCGCGGAGCACATCCGCAAAGCCCCCGTTGTGTAGCGGCCTAGCACGCTGCCCTCTCAAGGCAGTAGCGCCGGTTCGAATCCGGTCGGGGGTACAGATCCTTCCCGCGAGGGCAGTTCGGGTCGCTCCCACTGACTTCGATGCAGGATCGCTAGGGCCCCCGTTGTGTAGCGGCCTAGCACGCCGCCCTCTCAAGGCGGTAGCGCCGGTTCGAATCCGGTCGGGGGTACGAACTGGTCTAAACCACATTGGTCTATGGTGTAATTGGCAGCACGACTGATTCTGGTTCAGTTAGTCTAGGTTCGAGTCCTGGTAGACCAGCTCGGATCTGCGGCGGTGCGACATCGAACGCTTGCAAGATCCACGCCCCCGTTGTGTAGCGGCCTAGCACGCCGCCCTCTCAAGGCGGTAGCGCCGGTTCGAATCCGGTCGGGGGTACGCGAGTCCCAAGGGGGCTTCCGCTGAGGCGGGAGCCCCCTTCGGCGTTCCCCCGACGCCTACTCGATGCCGTACCGCCGCGCCGACTCCTCCTCCTGCGCCAGCCGGTGCAGGGCCCGCAGCACCGGCTGGAAGAGCACCGCCGCCGCGACCGCCATCTCGACCTTCTCCGCCTCCGAGGCGTGGGTCTCCATGAAGTCCAGGTCCCGCCGGGCCACCTCCAGCATCAACGCGCCGTACGGCGCCATCAGTTCCGCGTCCCACGGATAGCCGAGGCGGCGCAGCGCGGCCACCGCCACCACCAGGGAGCGGTGCACGGGGGAGAGCGGTGCCAACTCCCGGGAGGTCTCCCAGCCCAGCAGCTCAAGCAGCCGGTCCACCTCGACGCGCGCGGCGGCCACCGCCGGGTCCGCCTCGTCCGGCTCGGCGTCCTGCGGCAGCGCCCACAGGGCGGCCCCCAGCCGGATGGTGCGCCCCAGCGACTCGTCGTCGACGTGCCCCAGCACCTCGCGGGCCGTCGCCACCGGGACCTTCCCGACCTGGATCAGCGCCCGCACCAGCCGCAGCCGGCGCAGGTGGCCCTCGTCGTACTCGGCGGTGGTCGCGTTGATCTGCCGGCCCGGCGGCAACAGCCCCTCCCGCAGGTAGTACTTGATCGTCGCGGTGGACACCCCGCTGTGCTTGCTCAGGTCGGCCAGTCGCATCCCTTGCGCCCCTTCTCGGACAGCGCCACTATCCCATCAGGGCTGCTTGGAGAGTGCAGCTCACCAACAGGGGGAGGCGCTCATGCCCGGCAAGTCCGCGACCGTGACCCGCACCACGGCCGCCGCCGAGGGGGACGTGACCGTCCTGCTGATCGGCATGCGGATCAACCACTTCTGGGCCGTGCACCACTGGCTGCCGGTCCTCCTCGCGATGCCGCGCATGCTCCGCGAGCTGGCGAAGAACCCCGAGCGGGGGCTGCTGGGCCACGTCCTGCTGACCGCCTCGCCGCGGACGTACTACGTCGTCCAGTACTGGGAGTCCAAGGAGAAGCTCTACCGGTACGCCCACGCGCCCGACATGTTCCACCACCGGGCCTGGGCGGTCATCAACCGCAAGGAACGCAAGGGCGCGGTGCGCGGGCACGTGGGGCTGTGGCACGAGGCGTACGTCGTGCCCGAGGGGTCGTACGAGTCGATCTACGCGGACATGCCGCCCTTCGGGCTCGCGGCGGCGCACGGACAGGTGCCGCTCGAACGGCGGGGCAGGCGCGCGCAGGACCGCTTCGCGCACCGGTCGCGGAACGGTGCGGAGAAGACGGCGGGAGAGGCCGGGGAGAAGGGGACGGAGAAGCGGGTCGCCGCCCCCGAGACGGCGGAGAGGACCTCGGAGCGGGCCCGGGACGGGGTCTGAGGGCGGCGCGGGGCCCGCCGCGGCGTTGAGGCGGGCCCGTTGACCGGTCAGAGGTGTCCTGTGAGGGTCAGCCGTTGCGGCGCAGCGCTTCGGAGAGGCGGCCGGCGGCGTCGATGATCGCCTGCGCGTGCATGCGGCCGGGGTGGCGGGTGAGGCGCTCGATGGGCCCCGAGACGGACACGGCGGCCACCACGCGGTTGGACGGGCCGCGCACCGGCGCGGAGACGGACGCGACGCCGGGCTCCCGCTCGCCGATGGACTGGGCCCAGCCCCGGCGGCGCACTCCGGACAGGGCCGTCGCCGTGAAGCGGGCGCCCTGGAGGCCGCGGTGGAGGCGCTCCGGCTCCTCCCAGGCCATCAGGATCTGCGCCGAGGAACCGGCCTTCATGGTGAGGGTGGAGCCGACCGGGACCGTGTCCCGAAGGCCCGACAGACGCTCGGCCGCGGCCACGCAGATGCGCATGTCGCCCTGGCGGCGGTAAAGCTGGGCGCTCTCGCCGGTGACGTCGCGCAGGTGGGTGAGGACCGGGCCCGCGGTGGCGAGCAGGCGGTCCTCGCCGGCCGCCGCGGCCAGTTCGGCCAGGCGCGGGCCGAGGATGAAACGGCCCTGCATGTCGCGCGCCACCATACGGTGGTGTTCCAGCGCCACGGCCAGGCGGTGGGCCGTGGGTCGTGCCAGTCCGGTCGCACCGACCAACCCCGCGAGGGTGGCCGGGCCGGACTCCAGAGCGCTCAGGACGAGGGCCGCCTTGTCCAGAACGCCGACGCCGCTACTGTTGTCCATGACACGATACTCCCGTCTCACTCTGTGAAACGCAAGTTCAATTTTCCATGGAACGCGCCACCCTGGACGGCAGGAAGTCACAAAGGCCCGTGACGAGAGGGCCTGGTGGCGGTTGCCCGGAAACACAGGGGTGCGGGCACCGCTTCCCCAAGATCTCTAGTTGGGTCGGCGCCTCGTCGCCGACCGAAGGGAAAGCGATGGGTAGGACACTCGCGGAGAAGGTCTGGGACGACCACGTCGTCCGGCGCGCCGAGGGCGAGCCCGACCTCCTCTTCATCGATCTGCACCTGCTGCACGAGGTGACCAGCCCGCAGGCCTTCGACGGCCTCCGCAAGAGCGGCCGCCCGGTGCGGCGGCTCGACCTGACCATCGCCACCGAGGACCACAACACCCCGACGCTCGACATCGACAAGCCCATCGCGGACCCGGTCTCCCGGGTCCAGCTGGAGACGCTGCGGGCGAACTGCGCGGAGTTCGGCGTCCGGCTGCACCCGCTGGGCGACGTCGAGCAGGGCGTCGTGCACGTCGTCGGCCCGCAGCTGGGCCTGACCCAGCCGGGCACCACCGTGGTCTGCGGCGACTCGCACACCTCGACGCACGGCGCCTTCGGCGCGCTGGCGTTCGGCATCGGCACCTCCCAGGTCGAGCACGTGCTGGCCACCCAGACGCTGCCCATGGCCCGGCCGAAGACCATGGCGATCACGGTCAACGGCGAACTGCCCGACGACGTCACGGCCAAGGACCTGATCCTGGCGATCATCGCGAGGATCGGCACCGGCGGCGGCCAGGGCTACATCCTGGAGTACCGCGGCGAGGCCATCGAGAAGCTCTCGATGGAGGCCCGCATGACCATCTGCAACATGTCGATCGAGGCCGGCGCCCGCGCGGGCATGATCGCCCCCGACGAGACCACCTTCGCCTACCTCCAGGGCCGCCCGCACGCCCCCGAGGGCGCCGACTGGGACGCGGCGGTCGCGTACTGGAAGACGCTGCGTACGGACGACGACGCCGAGTTCGACGCCGAGGTGGTCATCGAGGCCGCCGAGCTGGCGCCGTTCGTCACCTGGGGCACCAACCCCGGCCAGGGCGCGCCGCTTTCCGCCGCCGTCCCCGACCCGGCTTCGTACGAAGACGCCTCGGAGCGCTTCGCCGCCGAAAAGGCCCTGGAGTACATGGGCTTGGAGGCGGGGCAGCCGCTGCGCTCCATCAAGGTGGACACCGTCTTCGTAGGTTCCTGCACCAACGGCCGCATCGAGGACCTGCGCGCCGCCGCCGAGATCGTCCGGGACCGCAAAGTCGCCGACGGCGTACGCATGCTGGTCGTGCCGGGCTCCGCGCGGGTCGGTCTGCAGGCCGTCTCCGAGGGCCTGGACGTGGTCTTCAAGGAGGCCGGCGCCGAATGGCGGCACGCGGGCTGCTCGATGTGCCTGGGCATGAACCCGGACCAGCTGGCCCCCGGTGAGCGCTCCGCGTCCACCTCCAACCGCAACTTCGAGGGGCGCCAGGGCAAGGGCGGCCGCACCCACCTGGTGTCGCCGCAGGTCGCGGCCGCGACGGCGGTCCTGGGCCACCTGGCCTCCCCGGCCGACCTGTCCGCCGCCGACGTCCCCACGCCCGCTGGAGTCTGAGAGTCATGGAAGCGTTCGTCAAGCACACCGGCCGGGCCGTTCCGCTGCGCCGCAGCAACGTCGACACCGACCAGATCATCCCCGCCCACTGGCTCAAGAAGGTGACCCGGGACGGGTTCGAGGACGGGCTCTTCGAGGCCTGGCGCAAGGACCCGGAGTTCGTGCTCAACCGGCCCGAGCGCGAGGGCGCCACCGTCCTGGTGGCCGGCCCCGACTTCGGCACCGGCTCCTCCCGCGAGCACGCCGTCTGGGCCCTGCAGAACTACGGCTTCAAGACCGTGGTCTCCTCCCGCTTCGCCGACATCTTCCGGGGCAACTCGCTGAAGAACGGCCTGCTCACGGTGGTCCTCGACCAGAAGATCGTGGACGCGCTGTGGGAGCTGGTGGAGCGGGACCCGCAGGCCGAGATCACCGTCGACCTGGAGGCCCGCGAGGTCCGCGCCGAGGGCGTCACCGCCTCCTTCGAGCTGGACGAGAACTCCCGCTGGCGGCTGCTGAACGGGCTGGACGACATCTCGATCACCCTCCAGAACGAGGCGGACATCGCCGCGTACGAGGCGAAGCGCCCGTCGTTCAAGCCGCAGACCGTCCAGGTCTGATCACCCGGAGCCCGCACGAGCTTCCCGCGGAGGCTCCGCAAGGTCGAGTTTCGGCCACCCGACATCCCCGCCGTACCCCCGATCAGCCCGATCGGGGGTACGGCCGTTTTTCGTTCCGCCCGTGCCCGCCCGAGACGGATGTGACGCACAACTTCCCACGTTAGAGGCGTGGTTGCCGGGGTACGCAGGTGATGGAGGACCGGCTTCCGAGTGCGTCAGGAAGGCCGTTCGAGGCGGCAGTTGCCCCCTGCGCAGGCGACAACTCGCCCCAGATGGCACAATCTGTGCATGGAACACGACGGCCAACTCGAGCTCTATACGGCGGTCGCGGTCCGGCTCAAGGAAGCGCACACAAGAGTGCGCGCACTGCAAGTCCCGGAGGGCGTACGGATGGCGCTGACCCGGAAGCTGCTGGTCATTACGGCCGCGGCCAAACACGATCTCGCCGGTGCGGCAAGGCGACTGGATCGGTTCACCGCCGACCTCGACGCGGGTCGTTTCCCCGAAGAGGAAGGCTGAACCGGCCAGGGCGGCCCGAGTCCGTTGCGGCACAAGGGTGATTAGCCCGTTTCGTGTTTGATTTGCGGTATATATCTGCCTAACGTGCGAAAAAGCTTGAACACATTCGTTCTGGCGATGTCTCCGAAGGGGAAGACGTGAACAAGGCGCAGCTCGTAGAAGCGATTGCCGACAAGCTGGGCGGCCGGCAGCAGGCCGCCGACGCTGTCGACGCGGTCCTGGACGCCCTCGTCCGTGCCGTCGTCGCGGGCGACCGGGTCTCGGTCACCGGCTTCGGTTCCTTCGAGAAGGTCGACCGTCCCGCCCGCTACGCCCGCAACCCTCAGACGGGCGAGCGGGTTCGGGTCAAGAAGACCTCCGTGCCGCGCTTCCGCGCGGGCCAGGGCTTCAAGGACCTGGTGAGCGGCTCGAAGAAGCTTCCGAAGAACGACATCGCGGTCAAGAAGGCCCCCAAGGGCAGCCTGTCCGGCCCGCCGCCCACCATCTCCAAGGCCGCGGGCAAGAAGGCCGCCGCGAAGAAGGCCACGGGCGCCGCGAAGAAGACCACGGGCGCGGCCAAGAAGACGTCCGCGGCGGCGAAGAAGACCACCGCGAAGAAGACCACCGGAGCGGCGAAGACGACGGCGAAGACGACCACCGCCAAGAAGTCCGCGGCCAAGACCACCACGGCGGCCGCGAAGAAGACCGCCGCCAAGAAGGCCCCCGCGAAGAAGGCGACCGCCAAGAAGGCCCCGGCCAAGAAGTCGGCGGCCCGCAAGACCACCGCCAAGAAGGCCACCGCCCGCAAGAAGTAGCAAGCAGGCGGAGCCCGCGGCAGCGGGCGAACGGGCACAGGGCACTCACGCGCCGGGCCGGACTCCCTCGGGAGTCCGGCCCGCGGCGTGTCCGGGTCCGGCGGCAAGCCCCCGGATCAGAACGTCTGCAGCGTCACCAGCGTGATCCGGCGGCCCGCGCCCGCGCCCGCGCCCGCTTCCGTGTCCTCGGTCTCGATCCGCACCCGCTGCCCGGGCCGCAGCAGCCGCAGGCCCCCCGCGTCGAAGGCCGCCGCGTCGAAGGGCACCGGCGTGCCGTCGTCGAGCAGCACCTGCCCGCTGCGGCTTTCGGGGTCGTACGTGTACGCGGTCGCCTGCATGCCGGCAGCCTACTGCCCGGCGATCAGCAGCCGCGCCGCCACCGCGGCCGTACGGGGCCCCACCCCGAGCGCCAGCGCGGTGCGGAGATCACCGCCGGTGTCGACGTCCTGCCGTACGGAATCCACCGCGCCGGGACGCAGTTCCACCGCGCCGGACGCCCGGTGGCGGGCCCGTGAATCCGTGCCGAATGCGGGGGCCAATTCGTGGCCCGGCAGCGCGGTCAGCAAGGTGGTGCCGATTCCGGCCGCGTCCGGGAGAAAGGCGCGCGGGAATTGCGCGGCCGCGGCCAGTACCCGCGCCAATTCGGCCGGCCGCAGCGCGGGGAGATCGGCGTTGAGCGCGGCCACCGGGCTTTTGGGCCGGGCCGCCCGTACCACGTCCGCCCCGTGCGCCAGCGCGGCGTTCAGACCGCCGCCCGGCTCGTCCGCGACGATGCCCGCGCCGAGCGCCGCCAGCTCCCGTCCGGCCCGCGCGTCGTCCGTGACGACTGCCACATCGGCGACCGCCGGGCAGGCCAGCGCGGCTGCCACGGTGTCCTGTGCGAACGCCAGCGCGAGTCCCGGCCGCACCCCGTCGTCCGCGGTGTCCGACAGCCTGCTCTTGGCCCGGGCAAGGGGCTTCACGGGTACGACCAAGGTCCACTGCACGAGCGTTCCGTCCTTCTCTCGTCGCCGTCATTGTCACCTGCGAGACCTGGCGGTTCACTCTTCGGGGCGTACGGTGTTCTCGACAGACGGGCGGCCCGGGGCGACACTTGTCCGGCCCCAGGCCCTGGAGGAAAGGTGTCCGCGTGCCCCGCCGCAGAATCGGCTTCTGGTACCGCTTGGCCGCGGTGATCTGCAAACCGCCGCTGGTGGTTCTGATCAAGCGGGACTGGCGGGGAATGGAGAACATTCCGGCCGAGGGCGGATTTATCACCGCCGTGAACCACAATTCGCACGTCGACCCCTTCGCGTACGCGCACTACCAGTACAACACCGGACGCGTCCCGCGATTCCTGGCGAAGAGCGCCCTTTTCAAGAAGGGCTTCGTCGGCGCCGCGATGCGGGGGACCGGACAGATCCCCGTCTACCGCGAGAGCACCGACGCGCTGAGCGCCTTCCGGGCCGCGATCGACGCCGTGGAGCGTGGCGAGTGCGTCGCGTTCTACCCCGAGGGCACCCTCACCCGCGACCCGGACGGCTGGCCGATGACCGCCAAGACCGGTGCCGCGCGCGTCGCCCTGCAGACCAAGTGCCCGGTGATCCCGGTCGCCCAGTGGGGCTGCAACGAACTGCTGCCGCCGTACGCCAAGAAGCCGAACCTCCTGCCGCGCAAGACCCACCAGGTGCTGGCCGGTCCGCCGGTCGACCTGACGCGGTTCTACGGCAAGGAGATGACCACGGAGCTGCTGAAGGAGGCCACCGAGGTCATCATGGCCGCCGTCACCCGCCAGCTGGAGGAGATCCGCGGCGAGAAGGCGCCCGAAACCCCCTACGACCCGCGCCGCGAGCGGATCGAGCAGCGGCGCCGCACGCAGGCGCAGTCGCGGTCGGCGCAGTCGCCGTCGACCCGGACCCGGACCCAGGGACCGCAGGCAGAAGGGCAGAGCACGTGAGCAAGCCGGTCAAGGCGGCCGTCTTCGGCACCGGATCCTGGGGCACCGCCTTCGGCACGGTCCTCGCCGACGCGGGCTGCGAGGTCACCCTGTGGGGACGCCGCGCCGCACTCGCCGACGCCGTCAACTCCACCCGCACCAACCCGGACTACCTGCCCGGCGTGGAGCTGCCCGAGAACCTGCGCGCCACCACCGACGCCGCGGAGGCCGCGCGGGACGCCGACTTCACCGTCCTCGCCGTGCCCTCCCAGACGTTGCGCGCGGGCCTCGCGGACTGGACGCCGCTGCTGGCGCCCGGCACCGTCCTGGTCTCGCTGATGAAGGGCGTCGAACTCGGCTCCGCGATGCGGATGAGCGAGGTGATCGCAGACGTCGCCAAGGTCGGCGCGGAACGCATCGCCGTGGTCACCGGGCCCAACCTGGCCCGGGAGATCGCCGCCCGCATGCCGGCCGCCGCCGTGGTCGCCTGCCCCGACGAGTCCGTCGCCCAGCGCCTCCAGACCGCCTGCCACACGCCGTACTTCCGCCCCTACACCAACACCGACGTCGTCGGCTGCGAACTGGGCGGCGCCGTGAAGAACGTGATCGGTCTCGCCGTCGGCATCGCGGACGGCATGGGCCTCGGCGACAACGCCAAGGGCTCCCTCATCACCCGCGGCCTCGCCGAGACCACCCGCCTGGGCGTCGCCCTCGGCGCCGATCCGCTGACCTTCTCCGGTCTGGCCGGACTCGGCGACCTGGTGGCGACCTGCTCCTCGCCGCTCTCCCGCAACCACACCTTCGGCACCAACCTCGGCAAGGGCATGACCCTGGAGGAGACCATCGCGGTCACCAAGCAGACCGCCGAGGGCGTCAAGTCCTGTGAGTCGGTGCTGGACCTGGCCCGCAGGCACGGCGTCGACATGCCGATCACCGAGACGGTCGTCGCCATCGTGCACGAGGGCAAGTCCCCGGTGGTCGCCGTGAAGGAACTGATGTCGCGCAGCGCGAAGCCCGAACGACGCTGAGCGACACCGGGCGAAGCCCCCTGGCGGGCGGAGCGGAACCCGCGCGCCACGCGGCCCGCCGACGCTGTCTCACCGCACCGCGGGCGGGTACTCTCGACGCGATATGAGCACCGAGAACCTCCCCCAGAGCCCCGAGCAGAGCCCCCAGCGGCCGCCCCGCAAGCCGCGTGTGGCCGTCGTGTTCGGCGGGCGCAGCTCCGAACACGGGATCTCCGTGGTCACCGCCGGCGCCGTCCTCGCGGCCATCGACCGGACGCGCTACGACGTCCTGCCGATCGGCATCACCAGGGACGGCCGTTGGGCCCTCACCGCCGACGAACCGGAACGCATGGCGATCACCGAACGCCGTACGCCCGACGTCGAGGAACTGGCCGAGTCGACCGAGGGCGGCGTGCTGCTGCCCGTCGACCCCGCGAGCCGTGAGGTCGTCTACAGCGAACCGGGCTCGGTGCCCAAGGCGCTGGGCGAGGTCGACGTCGTCTTCCCCGTGCTGCACGGCCCCTACGGCGAGGACGGCACCCTCCAGGGCCTGCTGGAGCTGTCCGGGGTGCCCTACGTCGGCGCGGGCGTGCTCGCCTCCGCCGTCGGCCAGGACAAGGAGTACATGAAGGCGGTCTTCACCTCCTACGGGCTGAAGGTCGGCCCGTACGCGGTGATCCGGCCCCGCGAGTGGGAGCAGGACCGTTCCGGCGCCCGCAGGAAGATCGTCGACTTCGCCGGCGAGCACGGCTGGCCGCTGTTCGTGAAGCCCGCGCGCGCGGGTTCCTCGATCGGCATCACCAAGGTCGACGACCTCGCGGGGCTGGACGAGGCGATCGAGGAGGCCCGGCGGCACGACCCGAAGATCCTGGTCGAGGCGGCGCTGCGGGGCCGGGAGATCGAGTGCGGGGTGCTGGAGTTCGAGGACGGGCCCCGGGCGTCCGTCCCCGCGGAGATCCCGCCGCCCTCGCAGCACGCGTACTACGACTTCGAGGCCAAGTACATCGACTCGACCCCCGGCATCGTGCCGGCCCCGCTCACGGCCGAGGAGACCGCCGAGGTCCAGCGCCTCGCCGTGGCGGCGTTCGACGCGGCCTCCTGCGAGGGGCTGGTGCGCGCGGACTTCTTCCTCACCGAGGACGACGAGTTCGTGATCAACGAGATCAACACCATGCCCGGCTTCACGCCGATCTCCATGTACCCGCAGATGTGGCAGGCGAGCGGCGTGAGCTACCCGGAGCTGGTGGACCGGCTCGTCCAGGCGGCGCTGCGGCGGCCCACGGGACTGCGCTGACGCCTCCCGCCCCGCCACACCCGCGCCGTGCACGGCCGAGAAGGCGATCCCCTCGGGGGTCGCCTTCTCGCAGTATGATCAGCGGGTTTCCCGTCCGGTCCGGGAACCGCCACCGACTCGCCGTCGTCTGCTGAGGAGCAGCCCGCTGTGGCGATCAACAGGGCGAGAGCGAGCGGACCGCACAGCAGGCGGCGAGTGGGCGGAGAGGGGCTAGAGATGGACGACCGGACAGGTCAGGGTGCGCGTGATGCCGTCCACCTGCTGGACCTTGGCGACCACCATGCGACCCAGTTCGTCGACGGTGTCGGACTGGGCGCGGACAATGACGTCGTAAGGTCCTGTCACGTCCTCGGCCTGGATCACTCCAGGGAGCTTGCTGATCGTCTCGGCGACGGTCGACGCCTTGCCGACCTCCGTCTGGATCAGGATGTACGCCTGTACCACGGAACCTCCAGAGCGGCCACGAGGATCATGTGGGGAAAAGGAACGCCACGGTATCGCGTAGCCGCTCTCCGCGGGGAGACCCACGGGCCCCGGACCTCGCGCGTCGGGGTGCCTGAGCAACACGAGTTGACGATCACGCCGACCGTGGCGACGGTCCTTTCGACCGTAACGAGGACAGAGATGACGCGCGACCGGGCACGGACACGGACAGGGACGGAAGGGGAGCCAAGGCGATGAAGGGCACTGTTGGTGAGCTGGGGGAGTTCGGGCTCATCAGGGAGCTCACCTCCCGTCTCACCACCACCCCCGCGGTCCGGGTCGGCCCCGGCGACGACGCCGCGGTGGTGGCCGCGCCCGACCGCAGGGTGGTGGCCAGCACCGACATCCTCGTCGAGGGGCGGCACTTCCGCCGGGACTGGTCCACCGCGTACGACGTGGGCCGCAAGGCGGCGGCGCAGAACCTGGCCGACATCGCCGCCATGGGCGCCGTGCCGACCGCGCTGCTGCTCGGTCTGGTCGTGCCCGCCGAACTGCCGGTGACCTGGCCGACCGAGCTGATGGACGGGCTGCGCGACGAGTGCCAGGTCGCGGGCGCCTCCGTGGTCGGCGGCGACGTGGTGCGCGGCGACACCATCACCGTGTCCATCACCGCCCTCGGCGACCTGCGCAACCAGGAACCCGTCACCCGGGGCGGCGCCCAGCCCGGCGACCTCGTCGCGGTGACCGGCTGGCTGGGCTGGTCCGCCGCCGGGTTCGCCGTCCTGTCCCGCGGCTTCCGCTCGCCGCGCGCCTTCGTCGAGGCCCACCGCCGCCCCGAGCCGCCCTACCACGCGGGTCCGGCCGCCGCGGGCCTGGGCGCCACCGCCATGTGCGACGTGAGCGACGGACTGATCGCCGACCTGGGGCACATCGCCGAGGCCAGCAAGGTCAGGATCGACGTGCGCTCCGGGCAGATCGACATCCCCTCCCAGATGAACGACATCGGGCAGGCCGTCGGCGTCGACCCCATGCAGTGGGTGCTCACCGGGGGCGAGGACCACGCGATCGTGGCGACCTTCCCGCCGGACGTGAAGCTGCCCGCCCGCTGGAAGGTCATCGGCGAGGTCCTCAACCCGTCCGCGCTGCCCCAGGTGACCGTGGACGGGGCGCCGTGGACCAGCAAGGGCGGCTGGGACCACTTCGGCGGGGACGTGGAGTCGTGACCGCACCGCCCCTGGTCCTCACCGTGGCGGGCTCCGACTCCGGCGGCGGCGCCGGCGTCCAGGCCGACCTGAAGACGATGCTCGCCCTCGGCACCCACGGCATGAGCGTCCTCACCGCGGTCACCGCGCAGAACTCCCGCGGCGTGCAGGGCGCCTGGGAACTGCCGGTGGACGCGGTGCGCGCCCAGTACCGCAGCGTCGTGGACGACATCGGCGTACAGGCGGTCAAGACCGGGATGCTCTCCTCCGCCGAACTCGTCGAGGCCGTCGCCGAGTTGCTCGCCGGCACCGACGCCCCGGTGGTCGTCGACCCGGTCGGCGTCTCCAAGCACGGGGACGCGCTGCTCGCCGCCTCGGCCCTGGAGTCGGTCCGCACCAGGCTCCTCCCGGTCGCCACCGTCGCCACCCCCAACCTCGACGAGGTCGCCCAACTCACCGGCGTACGCGTCGAGTCCGACACCGACCTGCGCCGGGCCGCGGCCGCCGTGCTGGAGTACGGCCCGCGCTGGGCGCTGATCAAGGGCGGCCACCTGGCCGGTGACGCCGTCGACCTGCTCACCGACGGCTCCGAGGAGCACTGGTTGCGCGCACCCCGCCTCGACAACCGCCACACGCACGGCACCGGCTGCACCCTCGCCTCGGCCGTGGCCTGCGGGCTGGCGAAGGGGCAGTCGGTGCCGGAGGCGGTGAGCGCGGCCAAGGAGTACGTCACCGGGGCGATCGCGGCCGGGTTCCCGCTCGGCGGCGGCATCGGACCGGTGGACCACGGCTGGGCGCTCAGGCGGGATACTCCCTGAGTTCGATGCCGGTGGCCGCCTTCTCCGTCAGCCGCTTGAAGAAGCCCGCCATCAGGCGGTGGCTGAGCAGCCGGTACATGCGGTCGCGGCTGCGGATACGGCGCTCGGTGGGCGGGGCGAAGAACGGGCCCGCGTTGCCGGAGATCTTCTGGCAGCCCTTGGCGAAGTCCCGGATCCGCGTCTCGTACTCGGCGAACGCGGTGCGGTGGTCGCCACCGGCCAGGGCGAGTTCCCCGGCGAGGACGTGGGCGCCGACGATCGCGACGCCCGTGCCCATGCCCCCCATGGTGGCGCCGTACCCGGCGTCGCCGAGCAGCGCGACGCGTCCCTTGGTGAGCCGGTCGACGTGGATCTGCGCGATCGCGTCGAAGTACAGGTCGTCGGCGTCCTCCAGCGCCTTCAGCACGCTCGGCGCCTCCCAGCCCATCCCCGCGAACCGCTCCCGCAGGATCCGCTTCTGCGCGGCCACGTCCCCGCGGTCGTACGCCAACGGCTCCGAGCGGAACACCAGGAGGGCGCCCGCGCGTTCCGGGTCCCCGTCGTAGTTGCCGACGCAGACCGCGCGGCCCGGCTCGCTGTACAGGCGGCCGGTGCGGTCGAGGCCCAGGTGGTTGGGGATGCCGAAGCCGGCCACGTAGTGGTCCTGGAAGCGCAGGTACCGGGACTCGTCGCCGAAGACCAGGCGGCGGGTGCGCGAGTGCAGGCCGTCGGCGCCGACGACGAGGTCGAAGCGGCGGGGCGCGGCGTGCTCGAAGGTGACGTCGACTCCGTCCCCGGTGTCGGTGAGCGTGTCGACCGAGTCGCCGAAGACGTACTCGACGGTGTCCTCGGTGCGCTCGTGCAGGATCCTCGCCAGTTCGCCGCGGAAGATCTCGACGTCCCCGCTCATCATCTCGGCGGGCAGGTCCACGCGCGGTGCGCCGTCGGCGGCAACGACGGTCTGGCGGCCCATGCGGGTCTGGCGGGCGTGGATCTCGTCCCAGATCCCCATGGCGGTGAGCACCCTCCGGTGCACCTGGCCCCGGAAGTCGACGGCGAAGCCGTCCCCGCGCAGTGCGGGCGCCCTCTCTACGACGGTGACCCGGGCACCGTACCGGGCGAGGCAGAGGGCGAGGGCGGGCCCGGCGACGCCGGCGCCGGAGACGAGGACGGTGAGGTGGCCGAGGCGGTGTGTATGCGTCATGGCACAGAGCCTCGGCGGCACCGCTTACCGTTCGCCCACCGTCCGCTCACCGGGGGCTGACGGAGGCTGACCGCACGGCCGCACGGCCGCACGGGTGGGCCAGGGGGGCGGTGCGTGTGGCGGGCCGGCGTCGGCTCGGGGGGCCACGCGAGGCCCTGGCGGGTGTGTCCCGGGGGCGGTCGCCGCCGCCTGCCCCTCGCCCACCGCCGTCTACCGCTCGCCCACCGCCGCCGCCCGCAGTCCCCGCCCGCGCTCGAAGG
>NZ_MULI01000105.1 GCF_002939385.1 Streptomyces sp. MH60
CGCGGCACCGGTGGCGGCCACCGGGGCGCCGGCGGCGGCCAGGGCAAGGGCGGCGGACGCGGCGGCCGGCCGCGTCAGCGCTGACCCGACCGCACTCGGACCCACCGGACCCCGACGCGTCAGCGGACCGTCGGACTCGGCGTCGGCGCGGAGGTGTTCACCTCAAGGCCCGGCGGCGCGGTGAGCGAGAGCACCGGCTCGCCGGGCTGCGGAGCCGGCGGCGTGAGCTGCACCTTGGGCAGGTTCGGCGGGGCGGTCTGCTGGAAGTTGACCTGGTCGAAGTTGACCAGGCCGGTCTTCTCCAGCACGGTGATGTGGTCCAGGACGGTGTCGTTGGCCTGGTCGGCGAGCTGCCGCACCAGGGAGTTCTTGGTGTTGGCGCGGATGTTGGCGATGGCCGGGAAGATCTGGCCGTGGGTGATCCGCATGATGTTGACCGCGGTCGTGTCGAACTGCTTGCCCGTGGTCCCGTCCACGGTCGACACGAACTGCTGCTGCTGCGGCGAGGCCAGGTTGGGCAGGGTGATGCCCAGCTCCGGCGCGATCCTGCGGCAGGTGGCGTCCAGCCGGGAGTGGCCGACGACCAGGTGCTCACCGGCCTCCCGCATCTCCGGTGTCGTCCCCCGCTCCATGGCCATCAGCCCCAGCGGGTGTTCCCACAGCCCCGCGGCACGCACCTTCACCACGAAGTCCCGGTCCTGCTCGGTGAGCGGCCCGTACCGCGTGTTGGTGACGACCCGGGCCTGGTCACTGCCCGCGTTCTGCACCCCGAGCATGGTCGGGTAGGCGAGTGCGGTGAGGGTGAGGACCAGGGCACCGGCCACGAAGGCGGTCCCTGCCGTGGTGCGCGTGATGCGCATCGTGCCTCCTGGGGCGAAGACAGGCTCGGACACCAGGGGGTACGGATACGGACCGCGATCTGATCACCGCCCCGGGCAAAACCTCGCGACCCGAGGCGTGCTCCCTCTCACCTCAGGAGGCGCGCGCCGTCCGCAGGAGCCAGTCGTGCGCCGCCCGCGCGGTGAACTCCTCCTGGCCCCCGCGCACCAGCAGCCCCGCGGTGGCGAACTCCGGGGCGTCGGCCTGCGCCGCGACGTACGGGATCGCGATGCAGCGCATCCCGGCCGCGTCCGCGGCGGCGGCACCGGGAGCGGCGTCCTCCAGGACCACGCAGCGGGCCGGTTCCGCGCCCAGCCGGCGGGCCGCCTCCAGGAAGACGTCGGGGGCGGGCTTGCCCCGCGCCACCTCGTCGGCCGAGACGACCGTGCGCAGGTGCGCGTCCAGACCGGTGCGCCCCAGGATCGCCGCGATGGCCTCGGGCGACGAACCCGACGCCACCGCCATCGGTACGCCCTCGCCCGCCAGCAGTTCGACGAACTTCCGCATCTCGGGGTAGGCGCGGGCCGAGCTGCCGGCGAGCCCCAGGTAGTGGCGGTTCTTGACGGCGAGCAGTTCCTCGACGGTGGTCCGCAGCCCGTACCGCCGCTTCCAGTCGGCCACCGTCTCCCGGGTGCTGATGCCCACGTACGCCTCGTGGTCCGCCCAGGTGAAGTCGGGGACGCCGTACTCGGCGAGGGTGCGCCGGCCCGCTTCGTAGTAGTTCGGCTCGCTGTCCACGAGTGTTCCGTCGAGATCGAAGATGACCGAGATGCCGCCGAGCGGGCCCATGGTGCTCATGGCGTCCAGGATGCCAAGGATCACCTCCGGGCCGAGCGCCCGATCGACTCCACCAGCGGCAGCAGCCGGTGCGGCACCCGCTCGCGCAGGGCCACCTCGCTGCGGGTGCGGACCACGCCGGGCAGGCTGATCAGCTTCTGCACCACGTCCTCCAGATGCGCGTTGTCACGGGCCACGACCCGGGTCAGCAGGTCCCCGCCACCCGTGATGGAGAAGGCCTCGACGATCTCCGGCACCGCCGCAAGCGCCTCGCCCACCTCGTCCAGATGACCCTGGGTGACCTCGATGTGCACGAACGCGAGCACCGGGTGACCCAGCGCGGCGGGGGAGAGGGACGGAGCGGTACCGGTGATCACGCCGTCGCGCTCCAGACGGTCCAGCCGGGCCTGGAGGGTGCCGCGGGCGATCCCGAGGAGGCGGGCGTACTCCCGCACGCTGGTGCGCGGCTGCCGGAGCAGCAGCCGCAGGATGCGGGTGTCGAGTTCGTCGACGGCCATCGCGGGTACGGCCCCCTCTCGTCGGCCATTGGCTCTCCGGTGGCCGCAGGCCTGCCCTGGTCACTGTACCAATGGCCCACTCTGTCAGCGGCCTGTTGAGCCAGTGGTGGCAGAGATGCTCCTATAGAGAGGTCGATGGCGCTGCGGACCCCCGCGGCGCCTTTTGCATGCGGTGGCTTCCGGGCCCGTGGGCGTGAGTGAGCGAGGGGGCGGTAATCAGTGCTGAAGAAGGTGTTCGTGAGCCCGGACCCGGGACGGTCCCGGCTGCGGTTCGCCGCCCGGGCCGTCCTCGGCATCGGGCTGGCCGTCGTGGTGTGCGGGCTGGCCGGTACCTCCCTGGTCGGCGCGATCATCGGCGGCCTCGCCGCCCTGCTCGCGCTGTTCACCGTCACCGACGCCACCGTGCGCGGCCAGGCCGTCACCACCGCGCTGCTGCCGGTCGCCGGGCTGCCCGTGCTCACCGCCGCCGCCGCGCTGCACGACCTCCCCGTGGCCCGGGACCTCACCTTCCTCGCCGTCGTCGGAGCCGGTGTGTACGCGCGCCGCTGGGGCCCGCGCGGGCACAGCCTCGGTGTCTTCGCCTTCATGACCTTCTTCATCGCCCAGTTCCTGCACGCGACCACGGACCGGCTGCCCGAGATGTTCGCCGCCGTCCTGCTGTCCGTGGCCGCCGCCGCGGCGGTGCGGTTCGGCCTGTGGTGCTACGAGCGCCGACGGCCCGCGCCCGCCGTCCCCGCGCCGCCCGCCGGCACCGGGCTGGCCCGCATCACCACCCGGCAGGCCGTGCAGGCCACCGCGGGCGCCGGTTTCGCCCTGGTCGTGGGCCAGCTGGTGTCCGGCGACCGCTGGTACTGGGCCGTCGGCGCGACCTGGTGGGTGTTCGTCAACACCACCTCGCGCGGCGAGACGCTGGTCCGCGGCTTCCGCCGGGTCCTCGGCACGGTCGTCGGCATCGGCCTGGGCTTCCTGATCGCCGTGCCGGTGGCCGGGTCCCCGGTGCCCACCGCCGTGCTGGCCGCCGCCTGCGTCTTCGGCATCTTCTACACCGCCGCGGTCTCCTACACCTGGATGATGCTCTGCGTGACCCTGCTCGCCGAGCTGCTCTACGGCCTCCTGGGCGTCCTCGGCCCCGGCCTGCTCGCCCTGCGGATCGCCGAGACCGGCGTGGGCGCGCTCGGCGCCGCGCTCGCCGTGCTCTTCGTCCTGCCCGTCACCACGCACGCCGTCACCGACGTCTGGATCCAGCGCGCGCTGCGTTGCGTGCACGCCTGTACCGCGGAGGCCGCCGCCCGCCTCGCCGGGACCGAGGGCGCCGACCCGGCGCCCCGCGTGGCGGAACTGGAGCAGCTGCTGGGCCGGGTACGGCTGTCGGTCGCCCCGCTGGTGCACCCGCTGAGCCCGATGCACGGCCGCAGGCGGCGGGCCCGCCGGGTCCTCGGCCTGCTCGACGACTGCGCCCGGGAGATCCGCGGCCTGGTCGCCGTCGCCGCCGACCCCGAAGCCTCGCACGACGCCCGGCTGGCCGCCGCCTGCTGGCGTGTCGAGGCCGCGGTCGAGGCACTCACCGGCGGGGGTGCCGTCCCGGCCCGCGCGGGCGGCCCACGGGCCGCCGAACCCGCGTTGGCCCACCTGCACGACCTGGAACACGCTCTCGCCGAACTCGCCGCCCCGCTGCGCGGTCCCTCCGGTTCACGTCTGGCCGGTGCCTGACCCGCCTCACCCGGCCGCCCCCGCTGCACCCGTTTGGTCTAGACCGCAAGTGATCGACTGCTACCGTCGCTCCGGGGCGGACGATCAGGGTCGGCGCTCCAGGCGACGCAGCACGAAGCGGGACGAGAGGGGCAGCGGTGACGGACGGCGGCAGGCGGCAGCGGCGGGCATACATCGGGTCGTTCACGGCGGCCGGCGGCCCCGGGATCCTGACGGCGACCGTCGCGCCCGACAGCGGCGCCCTCACGGTCGTGAGCGGCACGGACGGCCTGGCCGACCCCTCCTACCTGGCCCTGGCGCCCGACGGGGACACGCTCTACGCCGTCAGCGAGACGGCCGAGGGCGCGGTGGCCGCCTACCGGGTGAGCGGGGACAGGCCCGAGCCCACCGGGCGGCCGGTGCCCGTCGAGGGCGACGGACCGACCCACCTCAGCCTGTACGCCGGGCACGTGCTGACCGCCAACTACGGCTCCGGCACCGTCACCGCCGTGCCGGTCCGCCCCGACGGCACCCTCGCCCGCTCCGCGTCCGGCGTCCTGCGGCACACCGGCTCCGGCCCGCACGCCCAGCGGCAGCAGGGGCCGCACGCCCACCAGGTGCTGCCGGATCCCAGCGGGCGGTGGGCCGTCAGCGTGGACCTCGGCACCGACTCCGTGCGGGTCTGCACCCTCGCGGACGGTGTCCCCGCCGTGCACCGGGAGATCGCGCTGCGCCCCGGGTCGGGGCCACGGCACCTGGCCTTCCACCCGGACGGCTCGCACGCCTACGTCGTCAACGAACTGGCCCCCACCGTCACCGTCTGCCACTGGGACGCCGCCGACGGCGCGCTCAAGCCCCTCACCGAGGTGCCGGTGCTGCCGGGGGCCCCGGCGGGCGACGCCTTCCCGTCCGGCATCGCCGTCTCGCCCGACGGCCGCTTCGTGTGGACCGCCACCCGCGGGGAGGACGTCCTGTCCGTGCTCGTCGTGGAGCCGGACGGACTGCGGCTGTCCGCCACCGTGCCCTGCGGCGGACACTGGCCCCGCGACATCACCGTGTCGGACGGCTTCCTGTACGCGGCCAACGAGCGCTCCGGAGACGTGACCTGGTTCGCCCTGGACCCGACCACCGGCATTCCCCGCCGCACCGGCTCCCTCGCGGTCCCGGCAGCCTCCTGCGTGACCTTCGCCCCGGCCTAGCTGCGGGCAGTCGTGCCTCCCGCAGTGCCTGAACGGCCTGGGAGGCACCCCCAGGCGGCAGGGGCGGGCGCAGCGGCACCGCGCAACGCCGGGCAGCGCGTCCCACTCCGCGCAGGGCGCCGTCCCGGCCGACGGCTCCGCACTCGGCTACGCCGAAGGGGCCCGCTCCTCACCCGGAGCGGGCCCCTTCACACACGCCAATATGCGCACGCGCACGCGCGCCTCACCGAACCGGCGCTCCCTGCGCCTGCTGCGGCGAGATGCCCAGCGCCGTCGTGTACTTGGCCAGCGCCAGCTTGCCGATCGCCGGGTACGGACCGAGCGGCTCGGCGGTGGAGCAGCCCGCCTCCTTGGCCGCCTCCTCCAGCACGGAAGCCTCGATCTCCGGGCCGATCAGATACGGCGCCAGCGCCAGCTGCTGGGAGCCCGAGGAACGCAGCTGCTCGGCCACGGCCGCGATCGAGCCCTCCTCGTCCAGCGCCGCCGCGATCACCGGCACGGCCAGGCGCGCGGCGAGCAGCATGCCGGTGATCCCGGCCGCCTGGACGGCCTCGTCACCGCCGACGGAGGCCAGGATGATGCCGTCCGCGGCGGTCGCCACGGTGAACAGGCGGGCACGGTCGGCGCGGGCGAGACCGGCCTCCGAGAGCCGCACGTGCAGGGCCTCGGCCAGCAGCGGGTGCGGTCCGAGCACGTCGGTCAGCTCGGCCGCGATCTTGCTGTCCATCACGGCCTGCCGGATCCGGCGCAGCAGCGCGTTGTCCGGCCCGGCGAGCAGCGGCACGACGACCGCGACGGGGCCCTCGGGCTCCTGCACGTCCAGGCCGGCGGCGCGCGCCTGCTCGAAGCGGGTGGTGCGCTCCTCGGCGGCCCGGACGAGGACGGTGGTCAGGGACGGGAACTCGGCGTCGTCGTCCCCGTCGAGGTGGCCGATCCGGGCGTCGAGCCCGGGCAGCTCGGAACGGGCGATGCTGATGACCTCGTCGGCGAGGCTTCGGATGGCGCTACTGGGCGACCCCGGCACCGCGAGGACGAGCGCCGGCGCGCCCTCGGGAGCCACCAGTGGTTCGGGACGGCGGTGCCGTCCTGGCTGGCGGGGGCGCGGCATTCGTACTGGCAGGCCGGACGCGGGCCCAGTGGGGGAGCTCATGGCGCCGCATGTTACTGGTTTCCGGGGTTTCCCTGTTCGGGGAGGGTGCAGGTGAGCGGTATCCGTCCGGTTTTGTCTGATGAGTGATGTACGGATCGGCCGACATCGGCATGATTCACCTCGTCGGCGGACCACTTCTCAGCCGTCCGGCACGGTCGTCACCCACAGCATCCTGTCGTCACTCGGAAGGGTGAGTGAGCCGGTCGCCGGGCCGGTCGTGATCCGGACCGCGCCGTCCAGCGGATCACCCTCCGCGGTTGTCCGCCGCGCCTGCGGCAGCCGCCTCGTCAGCTCCCCTCCCCGCGGTGCCAGGAGCGGATCGCCGAGCCGCCGCAGCCCGCCGGTGACGGCGACGAAGGGCTCACCTCCGGCCGGGCAGTCCCGCCGCCGGGCCGTAACGCTCCTCGGCGCGGGCCAGCAGCCGTGCGGAGCCGCCCTCCCCCCCCGTCGTGGGCGCGCAGCGCCGCCTCCAGGCCCGCCCGCCCGATCCAGGCGCCGCCGCCGCAGTCGCCCAGCAGATGCCCCCAGCCGTCCGCCCGGCGCCAGGGCGATCGTCCGCACGCCCAGCTCCCGGGCCAGCGCGCCCGGCAGTTCGGCGCGCAGCGCGTCACCCGGCGTGGCCGGCCCGGCGGCCCCGAGGACGACGGTGCCCAGCCGGGCGACGCCGGTCTCGGCGGACAACGCCCTGGCCATGGGGAGCAGTTGCCCCATGAGGTACCCCGGGTCGATCCCGCGCGCACCGGTGCGGACGGGCTCCCGCGAGACACGCCGCCCGAGCGGGCCGTGTCCGCCGCCGTCCTCGCCGAGGGCGCCGGCGGCGACGCGCAGCCCCGAGCCGCCGGAGTCCACGGCCAGGAAGCCGGTCCTCACGGCAGGCGCCAGTCGACCGGCTGACCTCCCAGGCGCATCAGCAGGTCGTTGGCCCGGCTGAACGGACGGGAGCCGAAGAAGCCCCGGTCGGCCGACATCGGGGACGGGTGGGCCGACTCAATGGCCGGCAGGTCGCCGAGCAGCGGCCGCAGATTGCGGGCGTCGCGGCCCCAGAGGATGGACACCATCGGCTTGCCGCGCGCCGCGAGCGCCCGTATCGCCTGCTCGGTGACCTCTTCCCAGCCCTTTCCGCGGTGGGCCGCGGGCTTGCGCGGGGCCGTGGTGAGCGCCCTGTTGAGCAGCAGCACGCCCTGCTGTGTCCAGGGCGTCAGATCCCCGTTGGAGGGCTGGGGGTGATTCAGGTCGGTGTTCAGCTCCCGGAAGATGTTGACGAGGCTGCCGGGCAGCGGGCGTACCTCGGGCGCGACGGAGAACGACAGTCCGACGGCGTGTCCCGGAGTGGGATAGGGGTCCTGTCCGACGATCAGGACCCGTACGTCGTCGAAGGGCTGTTGGAAGGCCCGCAGGACGTTCGCCCCCGCCGGGAGGTAGGTGCGTCCGGCGGCGATCTCCGCGCGCAGGAACTCACCCATCGAGGTGATCCGCCCGGCGACGGGTTCCAGGGCCTTCGCCCAGCCCGCTTCGACGATTTCGTTCAAGGGTCGTGGTGCCACGGGCGTCACCCTACTGCCGTACGGGTGACGCCGATCAACCGGTGGCCGAGGCCGGTCCCCCCGGTCCGGTTCATCCGACGACCGCGGCCCGCACGCACAGCACGTCCGGCAGATGGGAGGCCAACTGCCGCCAGCTGTCGCCGTCGTCGGCCGACGCGAACACCTCGCCGTTGCGGTTGCCGAAGTACACGCCCGCCCGGTCCGCGTCGTCGGTGGACAGCGCGTCGCGCAGCACCGTGCCGTAGTGGTCCTCCTGGGGCAGGCCCGCCGAGAGCGGCTCCCAGCTCTTGCCCGCGTCCGAGGTGCGGAAGACCCGGCACCGGTGGTCGGCGGGCACCCGGTCGGCGTCGGCGTTGATCGGGAAGACGTACGCCGTGTCGCCGCGGTGCGGATGGGCGGCCACCGCGAAACCGAACGTGGAGGGCAGGCCCTCGCCGATGTCCGTCCAGTGGGCGCCCGCATCGTCGCTGCGGTACACCCCCCAGTGGTTCTGGAGGTACAGGCGGTCCGGGGTGGCCGCGTCCCGCGCGACCTTGTGCACGCACTGGCCGAACTCCGGGTCGGGGTCCGGCAGGAAGACGGCGGAGACGCCCGAGTTCGACGGCGCCCAGCTCGCGCCGCCGTCGGCGGTGCGGAACACGCCCGCGGTCGACACGGCGACCGTCACCGACCCGGGGTCGCGCCGGTCGGTGAGGACGGTGTGCAGCCCCTCACCGCCGCCGCCCGGCACCCACTTCGACCGCGTGGGGTGCTCCCACAGCGGGCGGACCAGCTCGAAGCTCTCGCCGCGGTCCTCCGAGCGGTACAGCGCCGCCGGTTCCGTCCCCGCGTACACCACGTCCGGCTCGGCGGCCGCCGGGTGCAGCTGCCACACCCGCTCCAGGGAGGCGCCGGTGTCCTTGGGGAACTTGACGGCGGGCGCGGCCGGTTCGGTCCAGGTCCGGCCCAGGTCGTCGGAGTGGAACACCGACGGCCCCCAGTGCGCGCTGTCCCCGCCGGCCAGCAGCCGCGAGGTGTCGCCGCGGGTGTCGAGGGCGACCGAGTACACCGCCTGTGCGTTGAAGTAGGGACTTTCGTCGAACTCCCAGGTGCCACCCCGCCGGCGCCCGATGAACAGGCCCTTGCGGGTGCCCACGGCGAGCAGTACGTCGGTCATGCCGATCACCTCCGCGGCGTCCTCGTCGACGCCTTCGTCTCGGACACGGGCCAGTCTGCACCCAGCCACTGACAGTCACCCGTGGAAAGGGTGTCGCCCCAGGTCAGGCGGTGGTGTCGGGCCCGCTCGGGGGTCTCGGCGCCGACCGGTCAGCCCTCGCCCGGCAGGGCCCGGTCCAGGATCCCGTCGAGGTCGGCCGTGTCCGGCAGCGTGCCGAAGGCGTGCCCCCAGTCGCCGCCGAGCCGGGTCGCGCAGAAGGCGTCGGCGACGGCCGGCGGGGCGTGCCGGACCAGGAGGGAGGCCTGGAGGGCGAGGGCCATCAACTCCACCAGGCGGCGGGCACCGGTCTCGGACGCCTCGCCGAGTCCCGCCCGGAACCGGGCCGCGGCCGCGTCCAGCCGGGTGTCCGCCCCGCGCGCCAGGGCCAGTTCCTCGAAGAGGGCGTGTGCGGACGCGGGGGAGCGGCCGAGGGCCCGCAGCACGTCGAGGGCGTTGACGTTGCCCGACCCCTCCCAGATCGACAGCAGCGGCGCCTCGCGGTAGTGGCGCGGCATGCCCGACTCCTCCACGTAGCCGTTGCCGCCCAGGCACTCCAGGGCCTCCGCGGTGAACGCCGGTCCCCGCTTGGTCACCCAGTACTTGCCGACGGCGGTGGCGATCCGCCGGAACGCCGCCTCCCCCTGGTCCCCGCGCACGGCACGGTCGGCCGCGCCGGCCAGCCGCAGGGTGAGCGTCGTCGCGGCCTCGGACTCCAGCGCGAGGTCGGCCAGGACGTTGCGCATCAACGGCTGGTCCACCAGCCGGGCGCCGAACGCGCTGCGGTGCCGCACGTGGTGACCGGCCTCGACGAAGGTCTTGCGCATCAGCGTGGCCGAGGCCATCACGCAGTCCAGCCGGGTGCAGTTGACCATCTCGATGATCGTCTTGACGCCCTGCCCCTCGGGCCCGACCAGCCAGGCCACCGTCCCGTCGAACTCGGGCTCCGAGGAGGCGTTGGACCGGTTGCCGAGCTTGTCCTTCAGGCGCTGGACGCGGAAGGCGTTGCGGGTGCCGTCGGGCAGCACGCGCGGCACCAGGAAACAGGACAGGCCCCCGGCCGCCTGCGCCAGCACCAGGAACACGTCGGACATCGGCGCCGACGTGAACCACTTGTGCCCGCGCAGCGTGTAGACCCCGGGCTCGGCGGTCGGACTGGCCGTCGTGGTGTTCGTACGGACGTCCGAGCCGCCCTGCTTCTCGGTCATTCCCATGCCGGCCAGCAGACCGCGCTTGTCCGTGGGCGTCCGCAGCCCCGGTTCGTACTCCCGGGAGGTCAGCAGCGGCTCGTAGACCTCCGCCAGCTCCGGCTGGGCGCGCAGGGCCGGGACGGCCGCGTACGTCATCGAGGTCGGGCACCCGTGCCCCGCCTCCGTGTGGCCCCAGACCAGTCCGCCGGCGGTCCGCGCGACGTGCGCGCCCGGCCGCTCGTCGGCCCACGGCGCCCCGGCCAGGCCCTCGCCGACCGCCACCCGCATCAGGTGGTGCCAGCTCGGGTGGTACTCGACCTCGTCGACCCGGTTGCCGTACCGGTCGTGCGTGCGCAGTACGGGCTCGTGCCGGTTCGCGAGGTCGCCCCAGTCCTGCGCCTCGGCGCTGCCCGCCCGACGGCCCAGCCGCCGCAGACCGTCCTCGGCCCACCCGGCGCCCTCCCGCCGCACACCCTCCAGCAGGACCGTGTCGTCGGACGCGTCGTAGGGGGCCAGGGGAGGGGGCTGGTTGGTGACCTCGTGCGTCGCGTGGCCCTCCGGACGGTCCCAGGGCTCCTCGGACGGCTCGTAGGACTCGTACGGGGGTTCCTGCGCGAGTGTCGTCATGAGTCGAGTGTTGCACCATCTCTGCGACCGCAGCAATAGTGCAACATCATGGGCGCACGTACAGTACGTGCCCATGTGGACGAACGACGCGTGCCCGCGCGGATGAGCGGTTCCGGGGCCACCGGCGGGCTCACCCTGCGTCCGCTGTCCGCGCGGTCGGTGATCCTGAGCCTGCTGCTCGGCACGCACCCCCCGGAACTGCCGGCGCGGGACCTGGTACGGCTCGTGGAGGGGTTCGACGTCGGCGCCTCCACCGCCCGCGCGGCGCTGAGCCGGATGGCCGCCGCCGGGGATCTGCGCCGCACGGACACCGGGTACCGGCTCAGTGAGCGGCTGCTGGAGCGTCAGCGGCGCCAGGACGAGGCCCTGCGCCCGCACACGCGCGCGTGGGACGGCGACTGGGAGACGCTCGTGATCACCGCGACGGGGCGCGGTCCCGCCGCCCGTGCCGAGCTGCGGACCGGGCTGACCGCCCTGCGCCTGGCCGAACTCCGGGAGGGCGTCTGGCTGCGCCCCGCCAACCTCGACCGTCCGCTGCCCGCGGCTCTCGACCGGGTGGCCGAGCGGCTCGTCTCACGCCCCGAGGCCCCGGCCCGCGAACTGGCCGGGCGCCTGTGGCCGCTGGGCGACTGGGCGGACACGGCACGGGCGCTGCTCGCCCACGTCGACCGGGCCCGGCGTCCGGCCGACCGCCTCACCGCCTTCGCGGCCGTCGTGCGGCACCTGCTCGCCGACCCGGTGCTGCCCGCGGAGCTGCTCCCGCCCGGCTGGCCGGGCACGGCCCTGCGGGACGCCTACGCGCGCTACCAGCGGGAGCAGTCCGGACAGGTCCGGGCGCACGGCACCCGGACCTGACACGTCACTTGTAGGTGATGTCGGACGAGGAGTACCTGCAGTACGTGCCGTCGGCACCCGAGCCGTTCGAGTCCGGCTCGTCGCCGTCGTCGTTGCCGAGGTACTTCTGGCACGGGACGATCTTCTTGCTGCCGTCCCCGACGATCGTGATGTTGCGCAGGGTCGCGCTGTCGCCGTAGTTGGTGTTGATGCCGGCGATCCTGCCGCCCTTCCAGTTCACCTCGATGCCGCTGAGGTTGATCGTCCGCTTGTACTGCGTCGAGCAGTTGCCGCACGAGCGGACGAAGGTGCCGAAGTTCTTGACGGCGAAGCCGGAGACGTTCAGGGTGCCGGCGCCGTTGAACTGGAAGACCTTGTCGCCGGCCTCCTTGGCGCCGCCGCCCGAGACGGTGTAGACGTTCGACGACGAGGAGCCCCGGAAGGTCGCCGCGTCCTCGCCGACGTCCTCCCACCAGACGTTCTGGAGCGTGCAACTGCCCTTGCAGTGGACGCCGTCCGCGGCCGGGGCGCCGATGACCACGTTCTTGAGGACGGCGCCGGGGGCGAGTTCCAGGATCGGGCCCTGGTCCTCGTCCTGGCCGCCGGAGCCCAGGTCGCCGGTGCCGTACAGGCGCTTCATCCCGTAGTCCTTGGTGCCCGACACCGAGATGGTGGAGGAGACGCCCTGACTGCCGTTGGGGGTCGGCCAGGTGGCGGCGTGCGCCGAAGAGGCTCCGGAGGTCATGAGCATGCCAACTGAGAGTCCGAGGGCGGCGAGCCCGCCGGTCATCGCGCGCCCTGGTGCGCGAAGGGGTTCGGCAACGGTCATGTTCTGATCCCTTCCAAAGGGAGTGGGGGTGGAACGGAACATGTACGTGAAAGGTGTACTTCATCATGACTGAGCCATGAGTGGCAGGGCATGCCTGTAGAGGATTTCCAGAGGATTCCCAGCCCCCGCACGCCCATGACGGTCATGCTTATGAACGGACGGTAGAGGGTAAGCGCTTTCTGGTCAACGCCTCGCGCGTGGTGCGCTCCGCTGACAGGGTGCCGCCCTCGGTGAACGAAGCGTGTTCCGTTCGTATGGAATGTGATCATTCGGTTACGTTGCGTATGTGCTCGAAGCATCCTTCGTTGATCGTTCTCTTCAGCTTTCCGACCGCTGTCCGGACGACGGTGAGATGTCCGTGCGGCACGCCTGGGCGGTGAGCGACGGCTCCACCACGACCTCGTGGTTCGACGTCCGGCTGACCTTCGCCGACGGCGCCCGGGTGGACGCGCTCGCCGTGCGGTGCGGCGAGGACGTGCGGGTCGAGGACGTACGGGCCCAGCCGCCGCTGTCCCTCGACGACCTGGCCGTGCTCGCGGAGTGGCTGGAGAACCCCCTGTTCGAGGCCTGCGTCCCGGCCCCCGCCCGGCGCGCGCCGACCGTGTCGCGGCGGGCCCGGCCCCAGTGGCCGCGCGGCCGGGAGGGGCGCAGGCTCGTCGCCCAGGAGTACCGGACGGCCCGGGAGGAGGGTGGCGACCCGGTCCTCGCGGTGATGCGTGCGACCGGGCACAGCAGGCGCAGGTCGCTCAGGCTGATCGGCCAGGCCCGCGACGAGGGATTCCTGACGCCGCGTCGCGCGCGCCGCTGAGGCACGGCCGGGGGACCGTCCCGCCGCCGGTGCGCCGCGGCGTCACAGCATCGCGCGCATGCGGGAGATCTCGCTCGTCTGCTGGGCGACCACGTCGTCGGCCATCTCCTCGATCAGCACGTTGTTGCCCTCGGACTTCACGTCCGTGGCCATGCTGATCGCGCCCTCGTGGTGAGTGATCATCAGGGTGAGGAAGAGCTGGTCGAAGGCCTTGCCCTCGGCGGTGCGCAGCTTCTTCAGCTGTGCCTCCGTCGCCATGCCCGGCATCGCGGCGTGTTCGTGCCCGCCGCCCGTGACCTTCTCGCCGTGGGTCCCGAGCCAGCCCTCCATCGCCTTGATCTCCGGCCCCTGCGCGGCCGAGATCCGTTCCGCCAGCTTCTTGACCTGGCCGGACTCGGCGTGTTGCGGCACCAGTTCGGTCATCTCCAGCGCCTGGGCGTGGTGCTGGATCATCATCCGCGCGTAGGAGACGTCCGCCGAGTTGGGGGAGTCGTCGTCCGCGCGCTGTTTCCCGGCGTCCTCGGCGGACAGGGTCCGGTTGCCCTCGCCCGGCTTGCCCGGCGCGATCACCGAGGGTCCGGCGGCGGCCGCCGAACCGCCGTCCGATCCGGAGTCGCAGGCCCCCAGTCCGAGCACGGCCAGTGCGGTCAGTGAGGCCGTGACAAGTGACGCGCTGGACATCGCGGGGCGAAAGGACACAACGACCTCCTGTTGCTGGGATGCCCCTCTGAAAGAGGGATGCCGAGCACCTTGTGGGTGCGTGACCGTCCTAGCACGCTTCCGCGCGTCACTGATCAAAAAACTTCATTGCGAGTTTGTTGCCCCCTGTTGGTATGTGCATGGCGAAGACGATACTGCGGGGTGCGTGAACCGTTCCGACGGGAACGGACGTTGGGAGGAAACAGTGACCCTGTTGAGTGACCCGCGAACGCGGCGCAGACGTCTGGGAGTCGCGGCTGCCGCCGCCGGACTCCTGTCCGCGCTGCTCACCGCCGGCCCTGCCGTGGCGACCCCCGACCCCGGGGACAGTCCGGCGACGTCGAAGGAGGTGTCCAAGAGCGCGCGCGCCGAGGTGCGCGACGCGATCGAGAGCGGCGAGATACCCGGCCAGGACGAGATCGTCCACTCGGACAACATCGAGCACCTGGCCAACATCCCCAAGGACGCACTGCCCGGCACCAACTCGGACCTGGCCTTCCAGGGCCGGTACGCCTTCGCCGGGAACTACGACGGCTTCCGCATCTTCGACATCAAGGACCCGAAGAAGCCGAAGACCGTCGCCCAGGTGCTGTGTCCCGGCTCGCAGAACGACATCTCCGTCTCCGGCGACCTGCTGTTCCTGTCGACCGACTCCTCGCGCAGCGACAGCAGTTGCAACAGCACCACGCAGCCCGCGACCGAGAAGTCCTCCTGGGAGGGCATGAAGGTCTTCGACATCAGCGACAAGCGGAACCCGAAGTACGTCGCCGCCGTCGAGACCGCCTGCGGCTCGCACACCCACACGCTGGTGCCCGAGCGGAAGAACGTCTACATCTATGTCTCCTCCTACTCGCCGAACGCCGCCTACCCCGACTGCCGGCCGCCGCACGACGGGATCTCCGTGATCAAGGTGCCGCGCAAGGCACCCGAGCGGGCCGCCCTCGTCGGCTTCCCCGTGCTGTTCCCGGGTGAGGGGCCCGACGGCGGCGGCAACCCGGGCGGGCCGACCAACCCGGGCGTCTCCAAGACCACCGGCTGCCACGACATCACCGTCCTGCCCTCCGAGGACCTCGCTGCGGGTGCCTGCATGGGCGACGGCATCCTGTTCTCCATCAAGGACCCCGAGCGCCCGAAGGTCATCGACCGCGTCCAGGACAACGTGAACTTCGCGTTCTGGCACTCGGCGACCTTCAACCAGAAGGCGAACAAGGTCGTGTTCACCGACGAGCTGGGCGGCGGCGGCGCCGCCACCTGCAACGCGGAGATCGGCCCGAACCGCGGCGCCGACGGCATCTACGACATCGTCGGCCGGGGCGACCACCGCAAGCTGGTCTTCCGCAGCTACTTCAAGATCCCGCGCCACCAGGCGGACACCGAGAACTGCGTGGCCCACAACGGCTCGCTGATCCCGGTCAAGGGCAAGGACATCATGGTCCAGGCCTGGTACCAGGGCGGCATCTCCGTCTGGGAGTTCACCGACTCCTCGCGGCCCAAGGAGATCGCCTACTTCGAGCGGGGTCCGCTGACCACCGACACGATGACCACCGGCGGTTCCTGGTCGGCGTACTACTACAACGGCTACATCTACTCGAACGACATCGCCAAGGGCTTCGACGTGCTCAAGCTCAGCGACCGGCGCACCGACCCGGCCAAGCGGGTCCACCTGCCGGAGCTCAACACGCAGACGCAGCCGGACTACTTCGACTGAGCGGGCCGGTCCGTCCGGTCCCGCCGCTCCCTCCGGTCCGGCCGATCGAGTACGCCGGTCGCGAAGAACCGTGACAGGTCCGGATCGCACGTCGTCCCGCCGGGCGCCTCGGCGTCCGGCGGGACACCCAGCTTCCAGTCCAGCCGGTAGCGCTCGAACAAGCCGGCGCGCAGCTCCGGCACCGGCATCGGCACCCCGGGCACGAGAGCCGCGAAGACGGCGCCCATCAGCTGTGCGCGCAGCATCGGGTAGTCGCGGTCGACGTCCTGCGAGCCGTGCCGGGCCACCGTGTCCCTCAGCAGCTCCGCCAACCTCCGCTGCTCCGGGCACGGCACGAAGCCGACCTCCGCCTGGAGCAGGCCGGCCATGTGCTGGCGCATGAGCACCGGCCGGTCCCGGGCGAGCCCCAGGACCGCGTCGATGGCCCGCGCCAGCCGCTCGCGCCCCTCGCCGGTGCTCGGCTCGCGCTCCAGGGCCTCCTCCAGGGTGCGGTGCATCAACCGGTGCACGGCGGACTGCACCAACTGGCGCTTGCCGGGGAAGTAGTACGAGACCAGCCCCCGTGCCGAGCCCGCGCGGTCCGCGATAGCGCCCAGCGTGGTCGCCTCGTACCCGCGCTCGCCCACCAGCTCCACGGCGGCCTGCAGGAGACGCTCCTTCGAGCGCCGCCGCAATTCTTCATTGACCGAGGCGCTGCGCGGGGACATGCTGTACTCCTGCGTTGACTGGCTGGCAGCCAACTATACTCGGCGCAGGCGGACGGTTCTCCAGGACCGCTCCGGCTACCGTCTGTCTCGGGCGACACGGGGGATCGTCCGAGACGGACGGGACCACCCGGTGGTTGCCTCGGGCTACGTGATCAGGTCCAGTACAGGTCGCAGCCCCGCCGGGCGTTCCGCCACCGGCAGGTGGTCGACGAAGTGCACCCCGCAGCCGAGCGCCGCCGCGCCGCCGTCCGCCCTCCGGTCGTCGCCGACCATCAGCGTCCGCCCCGGCTCCACGCCCAGTGCCGCGCAGGCCAGGCCGAACAGCCGGGGGTCGGGCTTGCGGATGCCGTGCTCGTACGACAGGACGTATGTGTCCACGTACCGGTCGAGGCCGTGCGCGCGGAACACCGGTCGCAGGTCCCAGCCGATGTTGCTGACCACCCCCACGGCGATGCCGCGCCCGCGCAACGCGCCCAGCACCTCGACGGCGTCGGCGTACGGACTCCACGCGTTCGGCGACATGTGCCGCTCGTACAGCGCGTCGTGCAGGCCCGGGTGGGGCAGCGGCACCCGCCGGGACAGTCCGGTGTAGGCGGCCCGGTGCAGCGCGGAGCTGTCGTCGCGGACCTCCCACACCTCGGCGAGTTCCTCCGGCACCCGCAGCGGCGGTGCGCCGCCGGGCAGCGCTCCCGCGCGCCGGAGTGCCTCGGCCGTCCGGGCCAACTCCGGGGCGGAGAGCGCCAGTCCGGCACCGTCGAGCGTCGCACGCAGCCAGTCTTCGGTGGATTCGACGCGGAACAGGGTGCCGGAGAAGTCGAACAGAACGGCGGTCATGGTGCGGATCCTAGGGGGACGGAGGCGAGGGGAGCGGCGCCCGGTGCGTACGGGGCGGCCCGGCCCTGCGGTACGCCGCGCCGCTCACGGATGCCAACGCCGGTGCACCAGCACCGCGAGCGCCACGACCAGGGCGCCCAGCAGCCAGCCGCCGAGGACGTCCGTGGCCCAGTGCACGCCGAGCCACACCCGGGTCACGCCGACCCCCGCCACGGAGACCACGGCGACGGCGAGGCCGGTACGGCGCAGGTCGCGGCCGACGCCGTAGTGGTGGAGCAGCCACACCAGCAGGCCGCACACGAACGTCGCGGTCATCGCGTGCCCCGAGGGGAAGGCCGCGTAGTGCGCGGAGTCCACGGGGTCGGGCCAGACGGGGCGGGGGCGGTCCACCGCCGCCTTGAGGACCTGCTGCAGCAGGCTGCCCAGCAGACACGTCGCTCCCAGCCACACGGCCGTCCACCGGTCCGCCCGGCGCCACCACAGCCACAGCACCACCACCGCGCACAGCAGGCGCATCGTCCAGGTGTCCCACACCCAGTCGGTGAGGATCCGCATGGCGTGGGTGACGCCGCCCTCCTCGACGGCCCAGCGGTGGGTCGTGTCGGCGATGTCCTCGTCGAACCGCACCAACGGCCGCCATTCGACGGCCACCAGGGTGAGCAGAAGGACGGAGCACACGGCCAGTACCCAGGTGACGCGGAGGGCGGTGCGTGGCTGCGGCGGGGCGGGCGGGGAGTCGACCGGCGGCGTCTGCATGCTGCGATCCTCGCCGAACCGGCGCCTCCGGGGCCACTGCCGTGGCGGGGACACCCCCTAGCCCAAGGCCCGCAGCCCCGGTGCGAACGCCAGCAGGACCGGGACGGCCGGTACCAGCGCGCCCGCGGCCGTCAGCCGCAGCCTGCGAGCCGCGGTCAGTCTGTTCGGCGGGGTGAGCAGGCGGTGGACCCGCTTCGGGACGTCGGCCCGGGCGGTCGGGCACGGGCCGAAGACACCGCGGCCCTCGTTGAGTTCGACCAGGGCCAGGGCGGTCGTCAGCCGGCCGAAGCGGCGGGAGGCCACGTCGTCGGCGGCGAGTTCGACCAGGCGGTGCATCTCGTCGCGGAACGCGGCGAAGACCGGAACCTGCGGAAATCCGTCCGCCAGCGCGGCGGAGCAGTGCAGCAGCCAGTCGTGCCGCGCCTGCGCGTGCCCCTTCTCGTGGGCGAGCACCGCGTCCAGCTGCCGGCCCTCCAGGCGGCGCAGCGCGGCGGTGGTGACCACCAGTTGAGGGGGAGCGCCGGGCAGCCACCAGGCGTCCGGCCGCTCGCCCTCCAGTACGACGAGCCGCCCCGGGCCGGGCTCCTCGCCGGGCAGCAGCGGAGCGCGCTGCCGCAGCTCGGCCCGGCGCAGCCTGCGCCGGGAGCGGGCCCGTGCGACCTCCCGGGCCAGCATCACGGCGCTCCACAGTCCGCCGCAGGCCAGCGTGACGGCGGTGGTGGCCGCCCAGAGGCCGGAGGTGCCCAGGGCGTAGGCCTCGACCACCGGGCCGGGAGCGGTCGCGAAGACGGGGCCGCCCACCGCGTGCCAGGCCGCCGCCGCGCTCAACGTCATCGACAGCGCGCAGCACACGATCACCGCCGCCACCACGCACTGCCAGACCCACAGGGCGACCACCGGTTCGCGATCCGGCCAGTCGGCCCGGGCGAGCAGCCTGGGGGCGAGCACGGCGGCCAGCGCGCCGAGCAGCAGCAGTGCCGCGGGGAGAATCATGGGGGCAGCCTATGAGCGCCACGCCGCCGGCAGTACGGTCCGGCGCGCAAAGTGACGCAGCCAACGACGGCGCAGGGCGCACCCCGGGCGGGCCGGGTTCCCGGCCGCCGGTGTCACAGGGGCAGCAGCATGGCCACCATCCCGATCGCCATGGACAGCCGGCAGGCCAGCGCCAGCTCCGGCCAGTCGCCCCACCCGGCCGCCGCCCGGCCGTCGGCCACCGCCACGACGGGTATCAGGCGTACGCCGGTCAGCAGCACGTATCCCGTGAAATAGAGCAGCAGCACCCCCGTCAGCACCGGTGTGCCGGACGTGCCGTGCCCGTGCGCGTGGGCGGGGGAGGCGGCCATCACCACCGCCATGTAGACCATGGCCGCGGCTCCCACGAGATGGTGCAGGTGGTGGCGCCCCGACCGCGCCGCCCACAACGCCCGCAGCCCGGCGGCGCCGAACACCACCGCGTAGGCGGGCCAGACCCAGGCCGGCGGGGTGAACACCGCGGCGGGCACGGCCATGGCGGCCATGCCGAATCCCATGAGGGCCTCGCCGCCCGCGGCGCGCCGCTGCTCCTCGACGCTGCTGCGCATCCGCAGCAGGCAGTAGACGCCGGTCGCCGCGCACAGCGCGACCAGCAGCCATCCGGGCGACGCCGGTCCGTGCACACGCACCTCCCCGTTAGGCGGTCCACGGTCTGTCAAAAACTGCCCGGGCCACGCGGCGCGCACGCGAGCGCAAGGGGGTACGCGGGGGCACCCGGGGGAGCGCGCGCCCTCGCCACGGCGGAACGGTGCTGGTCGGTGACGGGGGCGGCTTCACATCCGCGCTCACATCCACCTTCACGTCCACCTTCACGTCCACCTTCACGTCCTCATTTGATTTACAGGTAAAACACTTGTTAATCTCTCTCTCATGAGTAGTGCGACCCCCACCCCCGGCACCTCACCGGCCCGACGTCTGTCCCTGGCAGGCGTGCTGCGCCTGCGCCGGCCCTCCGAGATCTGGTTCAAGCCCGCCCTCAGTTCGGTCGCCGCCGTCGCCCCTCCCAACCTGCTCCTGCTGGCGGTCGGCCGGCTCGACCTGGCGATGTACACGATGGCCGGGTCCCTGTGCGCGCTCTACGCCCACAACCGCCCCTACGCGGCCCGCGCCCGCACCCTGGCGTGGGTGGTGCTCGGCATGATCGGCGGCCTCGCCGTCGCCCTGCTCACCGCCTCGCTCACCCGGAACGCCGTCGTCCTCGTGACCGTCGGCGCGCTGCTGGCCGCCGTGCAGAAGACCCTGTGCGACGCCACCCGCGTCGGCCCGCCGGGCAACGTGGTCCTGACCTTCATCAGCTCCGCCGCCCTGTTCGTCCCGCAGACCCTCGGCCAGGTCCCCGGCCACCTGGCGCTGGCCGCCGCGGCCGGCGTCTGGGCCTGGCTCGTCGGCATGGCACCCGCCCCGGTCCGGCCGCACGGCCCGGAGCGCCGGGCCACCGCCCAGGCCCTGAACGCCGCCGCCGCGTACGCCGCCTCCCACGGCGCCT
>NZ_MULI01000106.1 GCF_002939385.1 Streptomyces sp. MH60
GCCGCCCCGGTGCCGTGACCGGCAGGGGCACCGGTCCGAGCACCTCGGCCTCGCGCGGCAGGTCGACCGCGTCGAGGAAGCCGGTCACCGCCTCCGCCGGCCCCGCCACGGCCGCCATCCGCGACACCGGCGGAAAGCCCAGCTCGGCCCGTTCGGCCAGCTCCCGCAGCGCGTGGCCGACGGGGTCCCAGCGCACCAGCGCCTGCACCGGCCGCAGGGTCGGCTCGGCGACCGCGACGACGGTGCCCCCGACGCCCTGCGGGCGCACCAGGGCGGCGGCGGCCAGCCAGCGCCGCAACGCGTCCTCACCGGCGCGCAGATCGGGACGGCCGAGCATCGCCCAGCCGTCGAGCAGCAGTGCCGCCGCGTAACCGCCCTCGGCCACGGGTTCGGCCCCCGGCGTGCTCACGACCAGCGCCGGGGCCTCGGACACGGTGTCCAGCACGTGCTCCCGCCCGGAGGTGCGCACGGGCACGGCGGGAAAGGCCCGCCCCAGCTCCTCCGCGGTGCGCCGGGCACCCACGACCTGCGCCCGCAGCCGGAAGGCCCCGCACTCCGGGCAGTGCCAGGCGCTCTCCTCGCGCCCGCACCAGCCGCACCGCAGCGCGGATCCGGCTTCCTGCCCCTCCAAGGGGCCCGAGCAGTGCCGGCACCGCGCGGGTGTCCGGCACGCCGCGCAGGCCATCCGCGGTACGTAACCCCGCCGGGGCACCTGCACGAGCACCGGCCCGTGCCGCAGCCCGTCCCTGACGGCCTGCCAGGCGAGGGTCGGCAGCCGGGCGGCGCGGGCGGCCTCGTCCCGGGCCAGGTCCCGGTCCCCCACGGTCCGCACCAGGGGCGCGGTGGCCCGTACCTGCTCCCGCGCGGCGACCAGCGGCCGGGCCCAGCTGGTCTCCACGAGCTGGGCCGCCTCCACGGTGCAGCTCCAGCCGCCCAGCAGGAAGGCGCACCGGTCCTGCGCGGCGCGCAGCAGCAGCACCTCGCGGGCGTGCGGCTGCGGGGCGTGCGGCTCGCTGTGGCTGTCGTCGCCGTCGTCCCACAGGGCGACCAGACCGAGGTCCCGCACCGGCGCGAACATGGCGGCGCGGGTCCCGATCACGGCCCGTACGGCGCCCCGGCGCACCGCGAGCCACTGCGCGTACCGCTTCTCGGGACCGGCGTCGGCGGTGAGCACCGCGTGCCGTCCCTCGCCGAGCAGCGCGGTGAGCGCGGCGTCGGCGCGGGCGACCGCCCGGCCGTCCGGCAGGACCACGAGGGCGCCCCGGCCGGAGGCCAGCGTCGCCGCGACGGCCCGCGCGAGCTCCTCGGTCCACTCCGGCCCCGGCAGCGCGTTCCACACCGCGCGCGGGGCGCCACCGGACGCGAGGGCCGCCACGAACGCGGCCCCCTGCTCGTAGCGCGCCCACGACCCCGGCTCGGGGACCGGCGGTGCGGGCAGCGGTTGCGGCGAGGCCCGTTTCTCGGCGCGGGCGTTGCGCGGGGGTACGGCGAGCTGGAGGACGTCCGCGACGCTGCCCGCGTACCGGTCGGCGACCGCCCGGACGAGGCCGAGCAGCTCCTCGTCGAGGATCCGCTCGGGCGAGACCACCTGGGCCAGTGCCGCCAGGGGCCCCGGGTAGTCGGACTCGGCGAGCCGCTCGACGAGGAAGCCGTCGATGAGCCCGCCGCCCTCGCGCCGCCCGTCCCGCACCCGGTGCCGTCCGGCGCCGAAGCGCACCCGCACCCGCACACCGGGCTGGGCCTCGGCGTCCAGCTCCTCGGGCACGGCGTAGTCGAAGTACCGGTCGAGGTGGAGCACGCCCTTGTCGACCAGGACCCTGGCGACCGGCAGCTCCTTGGCGAGCGCGGCTCCGCGCCAGGTGCGCGGCTTGGCCCGCGGGGTCTTCGCCTTGCGCACGGTCTCCCGGATGAGCGCGAGCTGCTCGGGCGGCGCGTCCTGCGCGTCGTCCTGCTCCGGTCCGTTCTCGCTGCTCACGCCTGCATTCTCGCAAAGACCACTGACAGCACGGCCGGGGCAGGGAGCATGCGGCGAGGCCCGGCGCCCCCTCGGGGGCACCGGGCCTCGTCACCTGCCCGTCGGGCGCACCGCGCCCTGGTGCTTACAGACCCGCCGCCTCGCGCAGCGCGTCCACGCGGTCGGTGCGCTCCCAGGTGAAGTCGGGCAGCTCACGGCCGAAGTGCCCGTACGCCGCGGTCTGGGCGTAGATCGGGCGCAGCAGGTCGAGGTCGCGGATGATGGCGGCCGGGCGCAGGTCGAAGACCTCGTCGATCGCCTTCTCGATCTTCTCGGGCTCGACCTTGGCGGTGCCGAAGGTCTCCACGAACAGACCGACCGGCTCGGCCTTGCCGATGGCGTAGGCGACCTGGACCTCGCAGCGCGCGGCGAGACCCGCGGCCACGACGTTCTTGGCGACCCAGCGCATCGCGTACGCCGCGGAGCGGTCGACCTTCGACGGGTCCTTGCCGGAGAAGGCGCCGCCGCCGTGCCGGGCCATGCCGCCGTAGGTGTCGATGATGATCTTGCGGCCGGTCAGGCCGGCGTCGCCCATCGGGCCGCCGATCTCGAAACGGCCGGTCGGGTTGACCAGGAGACGGTAGTTCTCCGTGTCGATCTTGATGCCGTCCTCCAGGAGCGCCTTCAGCTCCGGCTCGACGACGAACTCCTTGATGTCCGGGGCCAGCAGCGACTCCAGGTCGATGTCGCTCGCGTGCTGGGACGAGACGACGACCGTGTCCAGGCGGACCGCCTTGTCGCCGTCGTACTCGATGGTGACCTGGGTCTTGCCGTCCGGGCGCAGGTAGGGGATGGTGCCGTTCTTGCGGACCTCGGACAGTCGCTTGGACAGGCGGTGCGCCAGGAAGACCGGCAGCGGCATCAGCGTCGGCGTCTCGTCGGACGCGTAGCCGAACATCAGGCCCTGGTCGCCGGCGCCCTGGCGGTCCAGCTCGTCGGTGTCGTCGCCTGCGGCGGCGCCCCCGACCCGGCTCTCGTACGCCGTGTCGACGCCCTGCGCGATGTCCGGGGACTGGGCGCCGATGGAGACCGAGACGCCGCAGGAGGCGCCGTCGAAGCCCTTCTTGGAGGAGTCGTAACCGATCTCCAGGATCTTGCCGCGGACCAGGTTGGCGATGTCCGCGTAGGCCTTGGTGGTGACCTCGCCGGCCACGTGCACCAGACCGGTGGTGATCAGGGTTTCGACGGCGACCCGGGAGGTCGGGTCCTCACGCAGAAGCGCGTCGAGAATCGTGTCGCTGATCTGGTCAGCGATCTTGTCGGGGTGACCTTCGGTCACGGACTCCGAGGTGAACAGGCGACGGGACACAACGCTCCCTGGGGTTGCAGCGGCTGCTGGCTGATCATTTGTGGACGGCACGGGGAGCTGCACCCGGCGACGTCCGAGAACAGTTTATCGGTCGCACTCTGCCGCGGGCCCACCTGTCTCAGCTCTCGGGAGGGCTGTGACCTGCGGCACGGGCATTCTGCCCAGAAGGAAGCGCCCTTGGCCAGGGGCGCCACGCTCGAATGCGTCGTCTTCGCGGCTCCTTCGAGCAAATGGGTCATTCACTCCAGCCGCCGGGCGACGAGGTCCCAGACCGTGTCGGCCAGGGCTTCCTTCGGGCCGTGGGCGACCGGCGTCTCGCTGCCGTCGGCGCCCAGGACCACCGCCTCGTTCTCCTCGGAGCCGAAGGTCTTGCGCTCCCCCACCTCGTTCACCACGAGGAGGTCGCAGCCCTTGCGCTTCAGCTTGGCGCGGCCGTTGGCCAGGACGTCGTCGGTCTCGGCGGCGAAGCCGACGATCACCTGCCCGGAGCGGGCCCGGGCCGTGGAGATCTCCGCGAGGATGTCCGGATTACGCACCAGGGTGATCGGCTCGGGTTCCCGGTCGTCCTTCTTCTTGATCTTCCCGGTGGCGTAGGTCGCCGGCCGGAAGTCGGCCACCGCCGCGGCCATGACGACGGCGTCGGCGTCCGCCGCGGCGCGCAGCATCGCCTCGCGCAGCTCCACCGCCGTGCCGACCGGCACCACGTCCACGCCGGCCGGGTCCGGCATCGACGTGTTCGCCGCGACGAGCGTGACGCGGGCGCCGCGGGCGGCCGCGGTGCGGGCGAGGGCGTAGCCCTGCTTGCCGGAGGAGCGGTTGCCGAGGAAGCGGACCGGGTCGAGGGGCTCGCGGGTGCCGCCGGCGCTGACCACGACGTGCCGTCCGGCGAGGTCGGGCTCGCGCACCCCGCGGGCGAGGACCCGGCGGCAGACCTCGAAGATCTCGCCCGGGTCGGGCAGCCGGCCCTTGCCGGTGTCGACGCCGGTGAGGCGGCCGACGGCGGGCTCGATGACCACGGCGCCGCGCCGGCGCAGCGTCGCCACGTTCTCCTGGGTGGCCGGGTGCTCCCACATCTCGGTGTGCATGGCGGGGGCGAAGACCACCGGGCAGCGGGCCGTGAGCAGGGTGTTGGTGAGCAGGTCGTCGGCCAGGCCGTGGGCCGCCTTGGCGAGCATGTCGGCGGTGGCCGGGGCGACGACGACCAGGTCGGCGTGCTGGCCGATGCGCACGTGCGGGACCTCGTGGACGTCGTCCCACACCTCGGTCGACACGGGGTTGCCGGACAGGGCGGACCAGGTGGCGGCGCCGACGAAGTGCAGTGCGGAGGCGGTGGGGACGACCCGGACCTCGTGCCCGGACTCGGTGAGTCTGCGCAGCAGCTCACAGGCCTTGTACGCGGCGATGCCGCCACTGACCCCCAGAACGACCTTGGGCTTGTCCACCGTCTCTCCCCGGTTCGGATGCCGCGCTCGGACTGCGCGTACGTCCCATCACACACCACAGGCCCGACAGTCGGGCTGCCGGGCCTGTGGATAAGTCAGCGTAAGGCTGAAGATATTACCGCCGATGCTGCTGGTACTACTGCGCCGGGCCCTCGATGGCCTCGGAGGTCAGCAGCCCCGCGTTGATCTCGCGCAGGGCGATCGAGAGCGGCTTCTCGTGGACGTGGGTGTCGACGAGCGGACCGACGTACTCGAGGAGGCCCTCGCCGAGCTGCGAGTAGTACGCGTTGATCTGGCGGGCCCGCTTGGCCGCGTAGATCACGAGGCTGTACTTCGAGTCCGTGGCCTCGAGGAGCTCGTCGATCGGCGGGTTGATGATGCCCTCGGGCGCGGAGATGGAAGAGGACACGCTCTACCTTCCGATGGATGGGAAAGATTCAGTCGGGATGACCAGGACGGCCACAGGGTGACCAGTGGCGATCACACGACGTTCGTCAAGGCTAGCAGCTCGCGCGCCACGTCCTCGACCGAGGTGTTCACCAGGGTCTGGTCGAACTCCGGCTCGGCCGCCAGCTCGACCTTGGCCGCGGCGAGGCGGCGCTCGATCACCTCGGGCGGTTCGGTGCCCCGGCCGGTGAGCCTGCGCACCAGCTCGTCCCAGGAGGGCGGGGCCAGGAACACCAGCCGGGCCTCGGGCATGGACTCGCGGACCTGCCGCGCTCCCTGGAGGTCGATCTCCAGGAGGACCGGCTCACCGGCCTCCAGGCGCTCCAGTACGGCCGTGCGCGGCGTGCCGTAGCGGTTGCCGGCGAACTCGGCCCACTCCAGCAGCTCGCCGTTGGCGATCAGCTTGTCCATCTCCTCGTCGCTGACGAAGAAGTAGTGGACGCCGTGCTGCTCGCCGGGGCGGGGGCTGCGGGTCGTCGCCGAGACCGACAGCCATACCTCGGGGTGTTCCTTGCGCATATGGGCGACGACCGTGCTCTTGCCGACCCCCGAGGGGCCGGAGAGCACGGTCAGCCGCGGACGTGCGTCCGGGGGTACGGGGGACGTCCCCCGGGGTGTTGCAGCCATGCAGCGATTATTCCAGCAATCCCGGAGTGGTCCGGACTCAGCTGCCGGTGCTGCCGAACTCGCGCTCCAGGGACGCGATCTGGTTGGACCCGAGACCGCGCACGCGGCGGCTCTCGGAGATGCCCAGTCGCTCCATGATCTGCTTGGCGCGGACTTTGCCCACGCCCGGCAGGGACTCGAGGAGGGCGGAGACCTTCATCTTGCCGATGACGTCGTTCTCCTGACCCTGCTTGATGACCTCGTGGAGGGAGGCGCCGGAGTGCTTGAGTCGATTCTTGACCTCGGCCCGCTCCCGGCGAGCCGCGGCGGCCTTTTCGAGCGCGGCTGCGCGCTGTTCAGGGGTAAGGGGCGGAAGAGCCACGCCTACGTCACCTCGGATGTCGAACTGTCGGATACGGACCGGTGAGGAACCTAGTCGCCCCTCACCTGGTGAGCCACGAGCAACACGCTTGCCCGTTGACTCTCGACGGAGACTAGCGGTCAAGTCCGCCAGAGTCAGCGAGAACAGCGGAAAAGTCCTGGTCAGCCTCCGTCAGGACGGACATTTAGGACATACTCCCTCGGATTTGAGGATGTATCCAGAGTCAGGACGCCGTGACCGCGGTCCGGATCTCCCCCGCGAAACGGTCCGCGGCCCTCCGCAACGCGGCCACATCGGGTCCGTGACGAAGGACACCCCGGCTGACGTTGGGCACCACGTCGCGCACCGCCGCACCGAACACGCGCGGCAGATCCGCGGGCGTGGCCCCCTGGGCACCGATGCCCGGCGCCAGCAGCGGACCGTTGATGCCCAGGTCGTACGAGGACAGGTCGCCGAGGGTGGCACCGACCACCGCGCCGAAGGAGCCCAGCGGCTCCTCCCCCGCGTTCTCGGCGGCCAGGTGCGCCAGCATCGTCGCCCCGACGCTGCGCCCGTCCTCCCGGACGGCCCGCTGGACCTCGCCGCCCTCCGGGTTGGAGGTCAGCGCCAGCACGAACAGACCCGCGCCGCTCTCGCGCGCCAGGTCGACGGCCGGCTTCAGGGAGCCGTAGCCGAGGTAGGGGGAGACGGTCAGCGCGTCCGAGAACAGCGGGGCGTCCTTGTGCAGGAACGACTCGGCGTACGCGGCCATGGTCGAGCCGATGTCGCCGCGCTTGGCGTCCATCACGACCAGCGCGCCGGCCGCGCGCGCCTCCTGGACCGACTTCTCCAGCACGGCGACGCCGCGCGAGCCGAAGCGCTCGAAGAAGGCGCTCTGCGGCTTGAGGACGGCGACCCGGTCGGCCATCGCCTCGACGACGGTGCGGCTGAAGCGCTCAAGGCCGGCCACGTCGTCGTTCAGGCCCCACTCGGCGAGCAGGGAGGCGTGCGGGTCGATGCCGACGCACAGCGGACCGCGCTCGTCCATCGCGCGGCGCAGCCGGGCGCCGAAGGGCTCCATCACCGTCATGAGTGCTTCCTTACGTCGGCGCCGACCGCGTCGGCGAGGGTGGCGTACGGGCTCTGCCGCAGGCGCGCGGCGAGCCCCTTGTGGATGGCTCGGCCCCAGAAGGGCCCTTCGTAGATGAACGCGCTGTAGCCCTGGACCAGCGTGGCACCGGCCAGGATGCGCTCCCAGGCGTCCTCGGCGGTCGCGACGCCGCCGACGCCCACCAGGGTGATCCGGTCGCCCACGCGCGCGTAGAGGCGGCGCAGCACCTCCAGGGACCGTGCCTTGAGGGGGGCGCCGGACAGCCCGCCGGTCTCCCCGACGAGGGCGGGCGAGGAGGTCAGCCCGAGGTCCTCGCGGGCGATGGTGGTGTTGGTGGCGATGATGCCGTCCAGGCCCAGCTCCACGGCCAGGTCGGCGACCGCGTCCACGTCCTCGTCGGCGAGGTCCGGCGCGATCTTGACCAGCAGCGGGACACGCCGGGCGGTCACCGCGCGGTCGGCGGCCTCGCGGACCGCGCTCAGCAGCGGGCGCAGCGCCTCGGTGGCCTGGAGGTTGCGCAGGCCGGGCGTGTTGGGCGAGGAGACGTTGACGACCAGGTAGTCGGCGTGCGGGGCCAGCCGCTCGGCGGACTTCACGTAGTCGCCGACGGCCTCCTCCTCCGGGACGACCTTCGTCTTGCCGATGTTGACGCCGACGACGGTCCGCAGGACGGGCGTACGGGAGGCCAGCCGGGCCGCGACGGCCAGTGAGCCGTCGTTGTTGAAGCCCATGCGGTTGATCAGCGCCCGGTCGCCCACCAGGCGGAACAGCCGCTTCTTGGGGTTGCCGGGCTGGGGCTCGCCGGTGACGGTGCCGATCTCGACGTGGTCGAAGCCGAGCATCGCCATGCCGTCGATAGCGACCGCGTTCTTGTCAAAGCCGGCGGCGAGCCCGAAGGGGCCGTGCATGCGCAGGCCGAGGGCCTCGGTGCGCAGTTCCGCGAAGCGGGGCGCCAGCGCGGCCGCGACGAAGGTGCGCAGGACGGGGACGCGGACGGCCAGGCGGATCCAGCGGAAGGCGAGGTGGTGGGCCTGCTCCGGGTCCATGCGGGAGAAGACGAGCTTGAAGAAGATCTTGTACATGTGTCCTCGTGAAGCCTCTGTGGTGCGCTGGGGCTCATGAAGAGGGGGACACCGTTTCCGGTGTCCCCCTCGGGGCTGCTAGTCGCGGGCCGCGGTCAGGAATTCGGCGTGTTCCTGGAGTGAGCGCACTCCCACGTCGCCGTGGTTGAGGGCGTCGATGCCCTGCACCGCCGCCGCCAGTGCCTGGACCGTGGTCAGGCAGGGCACGGAGCGGGCCACGGCCGCCGTCCGGATGTCGTAGCCGTCGAGGCGGCCGCCGGTGCCGTACGGGGTGTTGACGATGAGGTCGACCTCGCCGTCGTGGATCAGCTGCACGATGGTCTTCTCGCCGTTCGGGCCGGTGCCCTCGGACTGCTTGCGCACGACGGTGGCGTTGATGCCGTTGCGCTTGAGGACCTCGGCGGTGCCGGAGGTGGCCATCAGCTCGAAGCCGTGCGCGACCAGCTCGCGCGCCGGGAAGATCATCGAGCGCTTGTCGCGGTTGGCGACCGAGATGAAGGCGCGGCCCTTGGTCGGCAGCGGCCCGTACGCGCCCGCCTGCGACTTGGCGTACGCCGTGCCGAAGACGGAGTCGATGCCCATGACCTCGCCGGTGGAGCGCATCTCCGGGCCCAGCACCGTGTCGACGCCGCGGCCGTGGATGTCCCGGAAGCGGGACCACGGCATCACGGCCTCCTTGACGGAGATCGGCGCGTCCAGCGGCAGGGTGCCGCCGTCGCCGTTCGCCGGGAGCAGGCCCTCGGCGCGCAGTTCGGCGATGGTCGCGCCCAGCGAGATGCGGGCGGCGGCCTTGGCCAGCGGCACCGCGGTCGCCTTGGAGGTGAAGGGGACGGTGCGCGAGGCGCGCGGGTTGGCCTCCAGGACGTAGAGGATGTCCCCGGCCAGCGCGAACTGGATGTTGATCAGACCGCGCACGCCGACGCCCTTGGCGATGCCCTCGGTGGAGGCGCGCAGCCGCTTGATGTCGAAGCCGCCCAGCGTGATCGGGGGCAGGGCGCACGCCGAGTCGCCGGAGTGGATGCCGGCCTCCTCGATGTGCTCCATGACGCCGCCGAGGTACAGCTCCTCGCCGTCGTACAGGGCGTCGACGTCGATCTCGATGGCGTCGTCCAGGAAGCGGTCGACCAGGACCGGCCGGGACGGGCTGATCTCGGTCGACTCGGCGATGTACGCCTCGAGGCGGGTCTCGTCGTAGACGATCTCCATGCCGCGGCCGCCGAGGACGTAGGAGGGCCGCACCAGGACCGGGTAGCCGATCTCGTCGGCGATGGCCTTGGCCCCGGCGAAGGTGGTGGCGGTGCCGTGCTTGGGGGCCGGCAGCCCGGCCTGCGCCAGGACCTGCCCGAAGGCGCCGCGGTCCTCGGCGGCGTGGATGGCCTCGGGCGAGGTGCCGACGACCGGCACGCCGTTGTCCTTGAGCGCCTGGGACAGGCCCAGCGGGGTCTGGCCGCCGAGCTGGACGATCACGCCCGCGACCGGACCCGCCTGCTGCTCCGCGTGGACGATCTCCAGGACGTCCTCCAGGGTGAGCGGCTCGAAGTACAGCCGGTCGGAGGTGTCGTAGTCGGTGGAGACGGTCTCCGGGTTGCAGTTGACCATCACGGTCTCGTACCCGGCGTCCGACAGCGCGAAGGAGGCGTGGACGCAGGAGTAGTCGAACTCGATGCCCTGGCCGATGCGGTTCGGCCCGGAGCCCAGGATGATGACGGCCGGCTTCTCGCGCGACGCGACCTCGGTCTCCTCGTCGTAGGAGGAGTAGAAGTACGGCGTCCTCGCGGCGAACTCGGCGGCGCAGGTGTCGACCGTCTTGTAGACCGGGCGGATGCCGAGCGCGTGGCGGACCTCGCGGACGACGTCCTCGCGCAGCCCGCGGATCTCGCCGACCTGCTGGTCGGAGAAGCCGTGCCGCTTGGCCTCCGCGAGCAGTTCACTCGTCAGTTCGGGGGCGGCGGCCAGCTCGTCGGCGATCTCCTTGATCAGGAAGAGCTGGTCGACGAACCAGGGGTCGATCTTCGTGTACTCGAAGACCTCCTCGGGCGTGGCGCCCGCGCGGATGGCCTGCATGACGGCGTTGATCCGGCCGTCGGTGGGCCGGACGGCCTCTTCGAGCAGCGCCTTCTTGTCGCCGGGCTCGCCGACGAAGGTGAACTGGCTGCCCTTCTTCTCCAGCGAGCGCAGCGCCTTCTGGAAGGCCTCGGTGAAGTTGCGGCCGATGGCCATGGCCTCGCCGACCGACTTCATGGTGGTGGTGAGGGTGGAGTCGGCGCTCGGGAACTTCTCGAAGGCGAAGCGCGGGGCCTTGACGACCACGTAGTCGAGGGTCGGCTCGAAGGAGGCCGGGGTCTCCTGCGTGATGTCGTTCGGGATCTCGTCGAGGGTGTAGCCGACGGCGAGCTTGGCGGCGATCTTGGCGATGGGGAAGCCGGTCGCCTTGGAGGCCAGCGCCGAGGAGCGCGACACGCGCGGGTTCATCTCGATGACGATCACCCGACCGTCCTCGGGGTTCACCGCGAACTGGATGTTGCAGCCGCCGGTGTCGACGCCCACCTCGCGGATGATCGCGATGCCGACGTCGCGCAGGGTCTGGTACTCGCGGTCGGTGAGCGTCATGGCGGGCGCCACGGTGATCGAGTCGCCGGTGTGCACACCCATGGGGTCGAAGTTCTCGATGGAGCAGACGACCACGACGTTGTCGTTCTTGTCGCGCATCAGCTCCAGCTCGTACTCCTTCCAGCCGAGGATGGACTCCTCCAGGAGCACCTCGGTGGTCGGCGAGAGGGTGAGGCCCTGCCCGGCGATGCGGCGCAGCTCCTCCTCGTCGTGGGCGAAGCCGGAGCCGGCGCCGCCCATGGTGAAGGAGGGGCGGACGACGACGGGGTAGCCGCCGAGCGCGTCGACGCCCTTGAGGACGTCGTCCATGGAGTGGCAGATGTAGGACCGGGCGGACTCGCCGTGGCCGATCTTCTTGCGGACCTCCTCGACGACCTCCTTGAACAGGTCGCGGTCCTCGCCCTTGTTGATGGCCTCGACGTTGGCGCCGATCAGCTCGACGCCGTACTTCTCCAGGACGCCGTTGCCGTGCAGCGAGATGGCGGTGTTCAGCGCGGTCTGGCCGCCCAGGGTGGGCAGCAGCGCGTCGGGTCGCTCCTTGGCGATGATCTTCTCGACGAACTCGGGGGTGATCGGCTCGACGTAGGTGGCGTCGGCGATCTCCGGGTCGGTCATGATCGTCGCCGGGTTGGAGTTCACCAGGACGACGCGCAGGCCCTCGGCCTTGAGCACGCGGCACGCCTGGGTGCCGGAGTAGTCGAACTCGGCGGCCTGGCCGATGACGATCGGGCCGGAGCCGATGACCAGGACGGACTGGATATCGGTGCGCTTAGGCACGCTGGCCCTCCATGAGCTTCACGAAGCGGTCGAACAGGTAGGCGGCGTCGTGCGGGCCGGCCGCCGCTTCGGGGTGGTACTGGACGCTGAAGGCCGGCCGGTCGAGGAGCTGGAGCCCCTCCACCACGTTGTCGTTGAGGCAGACGTGGGAGACCTCGGCGCGGCCGTAGGGGGTGTCGGAGACCTGGTCGAGCGGGGCGTCGACGGCGAATCCGTGGTTGTGCGCGGTGACCTCGACCTTGCCGGTCGTACGGTCCTGCACCGGCTGGTTGATCCCGCGGTGGCCGTACTTCAGCTTGAAGGTGCCGAAGCCGAGCGCGCGGCCCAGGATCTGGTTGCCGAAGCAGATGCCGAACAGCGGGGTGCCGCGCTCCAGGACGCCCTGCATGACGGAGACCGGGTGGTCGGCGGTGGACGGGTCGCCGGGGCCGTTGGAGAAGAACACGCCGTCCGGGTCGACGGCGTAGACGTCGTCGACGGTGGCGGTGGCGGGCAGGACGTGCACCTCGATGCCGCGCTCGGCCATGCGGTGCGGGGTCATGCCCTTGATGCCGAGGTCGACGGCGGCGACGGTGAACTTCTTCTCGCCGATCGCCGGGACGACGTACGCCTCGGTGGTGGCGACCTCGGCGGACAGGTCGGCGCCGCTCATCTCGGGGGCCTGGCGGACCTCGGTGAGCAGGGTGCCCTCGTCGGGCAGCGCCTGGCCGGAGAAGATACCGACGCGCATGGCGCCGCGCTCGCGCAGGTGGCGGGTGAGGGCGCGGGTGTCGATGCCGGAGATGCCGACGACGCCCTGGGCGGCCAGCTCCTCGTCCAGCGTGCGCGTCGAGCGCCAGCTGGAGGGCACCCGGGCGGGGTCGCGGACGACGTAGCCGGAGACCCAGATCTTCTTGGACTCCATGTCCTCGTCGTTGATCCCGGTGTTGCCGACGTGCGGGGCGGTCATGACGACCACCTGGCGGTGGTACGACGGGTCGGTGAGGGTCTCCTGGTAGCCGGTCATGCCGGTGGAGAACACCGCTTCGCCGAAGGTGGCCCCCACGGCCCCGTAGGCACGGCCGCGGAAGATCCGGCCGTCCTCCAGGACGAGTACGGCGGGAGTCCGGTGGGCTCCCCTGCTGGAGGTCGTCATCGTGCGCCTTCCGTTTCCGTCTTGTTGATCATGTCGTTCAGGGTGTCGACCCATGCGTTGTGCTCGGCCGCGTGGTCGGAGCGGAAGCCGGAGTCGATCAGCTTGTCGCCGTGCGCCCAGGTGACGACCAGCAGGCCGCCCTCGGTGAGGACCTTGCCGGCGATGCCCTTGTCGAGCCGGGCCTCGCGCAGCGCGGCGACGGGGACGAAGAAGTCGGCGGCGCCGGGGCGTACGACGTCCAGTCCCGCGTCGGTCAGGGTCAGCTCGACCCGGCTGCGGGTGCCCAGGCCGTGCGCGACGATGCGGTCCAGCCACTGTCCGGCGGTGGTGGAACCGTGGTAGCGACCGCTCAGCACCAGTTTCGCCGGTCCCGGGTCGTCCGGCGTGCCAGGCAGCTGGGGGAGGTCGCCCTGGAGCGTGCCGCGCCACTTCCAGCCCTCGCGCATCAGCCAGTAGACGAGCGCGACGAAGAGGCCGAGGCCGACGACCCAGCCGACGCGGGCGGCCCAGTCGGTCACTTCCGCCGATTCCTTCTCGGCGGCCAGCAGGATTACCGGTGCTACAGATGTCACGTGAGCTTCCCGTCGACGAGCGTGGCCTTGCCCCGCAGCCACGTGTGCGTCACACGGCCCGGCAGCTCACGCCCCTCGTAGGGGGTGTTGCGGCTGCGCGAGGCGAAGCCCGCGGGGTCCACCTGGCCACGGTATGCCTCCTCGACGAGGGTGAGGTTGGCGGGCTCACCAGCCGAGACGGGTCGGCCGTGTCCGGTGGCCTGTCCGATCTGCGCGGGCTTGAAGGACATCCGGTCGGCGACGCCGGCCCAGTCCAGCAGGCCCGTGTCCACCATGGTCGCCTGCACCACCGACAGCGCGGTCTCCAGGCCCACCATCCCCATGGCGGCGGCGGCCCACTCGCAGTCCTTGTCCTCGTGCGGGTGCGGGGCGTGGTCGGTGGCGACGATGTCGATGGTGCCGTCGGCGAGCGCCTCGCGCAGGGCCATGACGTCGCGCTCGGTGCGCAGCGGCGGGTTGACCTTGTAGACCGGGTTGTACGACCGGACCAGCTCGTCGGTGAGGAGGAGGTGGTGCGGGGTGACCTCGGCGGTGACGTCGATACCGCGGGACTTGGCCCAGCGGACGATCTCGACGGACCCGGCGGTCGACAGGTGGCAGATGTGGACGCGGGAGCCGACGTGCTCGGCGAGCAGCACGTCCCGGGCGATGACCGACTCCTCGGCGACGGCGGGCCAGCCGCCGAGGCCCAGCTCGGCGGAGACGACACCCTCGTTCATCTGGGCGCCCTCGGTGAGCCGGGGCTCCTGGGCGTGCTGGGCGACGACGCCGCCGAAGGCCTTCACGTACTCCAGGGCGCGGCGCATGATCACGGCGTCGTGGACGCACTTGCCGTCGTCGGAGAAGACGGTGACGCCGGCCGCGGACTCGTGCATGGCGCCCAGCTCGGCGAGCTTGGCGCCCTCCAGCCCGACGGTGACGGCGCCGATGGGCTGCACGTCGCAGTAGCCGGACTCCTGGCCGAGCCGCCAGACCTGCTCGACGACGCCGGCGGTGTCGGCGACGGGGAAGGTGTTGGCCATGGCGAAGACGCTGGTGTAGCCGCCGCTCGCGGCCGCGCGGGTGCCGGTCAGGACGGTCTCGGAGTCCTCGCGGCCGGGCTCGCGCAGGTGGGTGTGCAGATCGACCAGGCCGGGCAGCAGCACCTTGCCGTCCGCCTCGACGACCTCCATGCCCTCGGCGGACAGGTTCCGGCCGACCGCCTCGATGACGGCGCCGTCGATCAGCACGTCCTGCGGCTCGCCGCCGAGCACCTTCGCACCGCGGATCAGGGTCTTGCTCATCGTCTTACTTCTCCTCGGTGGGGCGGGCGTGGGACACGGCGGGCTCGTTGCCGCCGAGCAGCAGGTAGAGGACGGCCATCCGGATGGAGACACCGTTGGTGACCTGCTCGACGACGGTGCAGCGGTCGGAGTCGGCGACCTCGGCGGTGATCTCCATGCCGCGCACCATCGGGCCGGGGTGCATCACGATGGCGTGGTCGGGCATCTTCGCCATGCGGTCGCCGTCGAGGCCGTAGCGGCGGGAGTACTCGCGCTCGGTGGGGAAGAACGCGGCGTTCATCCGCTCGCGCTGCACGCGCAGCAGCATCACCGCGTCGGACTTGGGCAGCGCGGAGTCGAGGTCGTAGGAGACCTCGCAGGGCCAGGTCTCGACGCCGACGGGCAGCAGGGTGGGCGGGGCGACGAGGGTGACCTCGGCGCCGAGGGTGTGCAGCAGGTCGACGTTGGAGCGGGCGACGCGGCTGTGCAGGATGTCGCCGACGAGGGTGATCCGGCGGCCGTCCAGGTCCTTGCCGAGCCCGGCGTCGCGGCCGACCAGCCGGCGGCGCATGGTGAAGGCGTCGAGCAGGGCCTGGGTGGGGTGCTGGTGGGTGCCGTCCCCGGCGTTGACCACGGCGGCGTCGATCCAGCCGGAGGTGGCCAGGCGGTAGGGGGCGCCGGACGCGCTGTGCCGGATGACGACGGCGTCGACGCCCATCGCCTCCAGGGTCTGGGCGGTGTCCTTGAGGGACTCGCCCTTGGAGACGCTGGAGCCCTTGGCGGTGAAGTTGATGACGTCCGCGGACAGGCGCTTCTCGGCGGCCTCGAAGGAGATCCGGGTCCGGGTGGAGTCCTCGAAGAAGAGGTTCACGACGGTACGGCCGCGCAGGGTGGGCAGTTTCTTGATCGGCCGGTCCGCGACCCGGGCCATCTCCTCGGCGGTGTCGAGGATCAGGACGGCGTCGTCGCGGGTGAGGTCGGCGGCCGAGATGAGATGACGCTGCATCTGTCAGGCTCCGTAGGGCGAGTCATGCGGAAGAGCGGGATAATTCGGGCGGCCGGGCGCGCGCGGAGGCGCGCCGAACAGGCGTACGGCACGGGTGGGTGCGTACGCGAGGTGCTACGGGTGGGCGCCCGGGGCGTCCGGCTTGGCACCGAGCAGCACGGTGTCGCGACCGTCCTCCTCGGCGAGCTGGACCTTGACCGTCTCCCGCAGCGACGTCGGGAGGTTCTTGCCGACGTAGTCGGCGCGGATGGGCAGTTCGCGGTGGCCGCGGTCGACGAGGACGGCGAGCTGCACCGCGCGCGGGCGGCCGATGTCGTTCAGCGCGTCGAGGGCGGCGCGGATGGTGCGGCCGGAGAAGAGCACGTCGTCGACGAGGACGACGAGGCGGCCGTCGATGCCGTCACCGGGGATCTCGGTGCGGGCCAGCGCGCGCGGCGGGTGCATGCGCAGGTCGTCGCGGTACATGGTGATGTCGAGCGAGCCGACCGGCATCGTGCGCTCGGTGATCTGCTCCAGTTTGTCCGCGAGCCGCCGGGCGAGGAAGACGCCGCGGGTCGGGATGCCGAGGAGCACCACGTCGTCGGCGCCCTTGGCGCGTTCGACGATCTCGTGGGCGATGCGGGTCAGTACCCGCGCGATGTCGGGCCCTTCGAGAACGGGCCGGGCATCCTGCTGCGTGTCCATACGAAACGGACCCCCTTCTCCGCCTCACGGGACGGATCTTAAAGGACGTCGGATATGCGCCATCTACGGTAGCAGGCCCACAGAACCTCTCCGATGACCCCCCTGACACTCCCCCGTCACTCTTCTGCCGCACCCCGATCACCCACTCGGCCTAACCGGCGGCGAATACCACGGAAGAGTCGGTGCGGACCATTCGGCTTGACGCAGGAGAGTAACGCTGCGTAACCTCACAGTGAGTTACCAGCCGCGCGGCCGACAACAGAGCCTGCCGCGTCGACACCTTGTCCGGGGAGCCATATGTCCAGCGAATACGCCAAACAGCTCGGGGCCAAGCTCCGGGCCATCCGCACCCAGCAGGGCCTTTCCCTCCACGGTGTCGAGGAGAAGTCCCAGGGCCGCTGGAAGGCCGTCGTGGTCGGTTCGTACGAGCGCGGCGACCGTGCCGTGACCGTGCAGCGCCTCGCCGAGCTGGCGGACTTCTACGGCGTCCCCGTGCAGGAGCTGCTGCCGGGCACCACCCCCGGCGGTGCCGCCGAGCCGCCGCCGAAGCTGGTCCTGGACCTGGAGCGGCTGGCCACCGTGCCGGCCGAGAAGGCGGGCCCGCTCCAGCGGTACGCGGCCACGATCCAGTCGCAGCGCGGTGACTACAACGGCAAGGTGCTCTCGATCCGCCAGGACGACCTGCGCACACTCGCCGTCATCTACGACCAGTCGCCCTCGGTCCTCACCGAGCAGCTGATCAGCTGGGGCGTCCTGGACGCGGACGCGCGTCGCGCGGTGGCGTCCCACGACGAGCTCTGAGCCCCCACCGCCTCAGCAGAAACGTGCCGCCGGGGTGGCCGGAACCTTTCGGTTCCGGCCACCCCGGCGGTTTCTTGCGTGTGTGCGGCGCGGGCACGGCTCGTGGGGCTACTCGCGGCGCAGCGAGGGCTTGAGGTCCTTCAGCCGGCCCAGCAGGCCGTTGATGAACGCGGGCGACTCGTCGGTGGAGAACTCCTTCGCCAGCTGCACCATCTCGTCCAGGACGACGGCGTCCGGGGTCGCGTCGACCCAGAGCAGCTCGTACGCGCCCAGACGCAGGATGTTGCGGTCGACGACCGGCATCCGGTCCAGCGTCCAGTCGACCGAGTACTGGGCGATCAGCTCGTCGATGCGCTTGGCGCGCTCGGCGTAGCCCTCGACCAGCTCCATCGTGTACTCGCTGACCGGCGGCTGCCGGGTGTCGGACCGGGAGTGCCGGACCCAGTCGGCGAGCACCGTCAGGACGTCGGCGCCGCGCTGGTCACCCTCGAAGAGGATCTGGAAGGCGCGCTTGCGGGCCGTGTTGCGAGCAGCCACGGTTAGCTGTTCACCCGGCCGAGGTAGTCGCTCGTACGGGTGTCGACCTTGATCTTCTCACCGGTGGTGATGAAGAGCGGGACGTTGATCTGGTGACCGGTCTCCAGGGTGGCGGGCTTGGTGCCGCCGGTGGAGCGGTCGCCCTGGACGCCGGGCTCGGTCTCCTGGACGGTCAGCTCGACGGCGGCCGGCAGCTCGACGAAGAGCACCTCGCCCTCGTGCTGCGCGACGGTGGCCTCGAAGCCCTCGATGAGGAAGTTGGCGGCGTCGCCGACGACCTTGCGGTCGATCATCAGCTGGTCGTACGTCTCCATGTCCATGAAGACGAAGTAGTCGCCGTCCATGTACGAGAACTGCATGTCACGCTTGTCGACAGTGGCCGTCTCGACCTTGACGCCGGCGTTGAAGGTCTTGTCGACCACCTTGCCGGAAAGCACGTTCTTGAGCTTGGTGCGCACGAAGGCCGGGCCCTTGCCGGGCTTGACGTGCTGGAACTCGACGACGGACCAGAGCTGGCCGCCTTCGAGCTTGAGCACCAGGCCGTTCTTGAGGTCGTTCGTGGAAGCCACGGTTGCGGAATCTCCTGGACTGGACTGACGTGGACGACCCGGGAGCGTTCGCGCAGCGCGAGGCTAGAGCGCGAGCAGCTCCTTGGTCGTGATGGTGAGTAGCTCGGGTCCGCCGTCCGCCTCGGGGCGCACGACGAGCGTGTCATCGATCCGGACCCCGCCCCGGCCCGGGAGGTGGACCCCCGGTTCGACGGTGACCGGCACACAAGCGTCCAGTTTACCCATGGCCGCGGGGGCCAACTGAGGGTCCTCGTCGATTTCGAGTCCGACACCGTGACCGGTGAGTGCCGGGAGGTTCTCCGCGTACCCCGCCGAGTCCAGTGCCTGGCGGGCCGCACGGTCCACATCACGGCAGGCGGCGCCGGGTGCGAGGGCCTCGCGTCCGGCCCGCTGGGCGGCGAAGACGAGGTCGTACAGCTCGATCTGCCAGTCGGCCGGCGAGGTGCCGATGACGAACGTACGGCCGATCTCGCAGCGGTAGCCGCGGTACGTCGCGCCCAGGCACACGGAGAGGAAGTCGCCCTCCTCCACCCGGCGGTCGGTGGGCCGGTGGCCGCGGCGTCCCGAGTTCGGGCCGGTGCCGACGGAGGTGGGGAAGGCGGGGCCGTCAGCGCCGTGGTCGACGAGGCGGCGTTCCAGCTCCAGGGCGAGGTGCCGCTCGGTGCGGCCGACCAGGATGGACTCCAGGAGCTCGCCGAGCGCCTGGTCGGCGATCTCGGCGCCGATGCGCAGGCAGGAGATCTCCTCCTCGTCTTTGACGACCCGGAGCTGTTCCACGGCCTGACCGAGGTCCGTCAGACGCAGCGTCGGCGCGACCGAGCGCATGGCGCGGTGCCGGACCACGGTGAGGTGGTGGTCCTCGGTGGCGAGGGACTCGGCGCCCTGGTCCGCGGCGAGGCCGGTGGCCGTGACGGCCGGATCACCGCCCGGGCCGGGCAGGGTGCGGACCTGGAGCGACTCGTCGGGGCGGCCCTCGGCCGGCCGGTCGTCGGGCGGGCCCGAGCAGACCAGCAGGTCCTCGGTCCTGCCGAGGAGCAGCACGGCGCCGTGCGGGGCGGCGCCCGCGAGATAGCGCACGTTGGCGGGCCGGGAGACGAGCGCCGCCGCGCTGCCGCCCGCGTTGCAGCGTTCCCGTAGGCGCGTCCGGCGGGCCGCGTAGACCTCTGACATGAGCCGAGCGTATGGCTCCGCCGGTGGGTGTGCCGCTTGGGTGGGCCGAGTGGGCGGGGGCGGGGATGCGGGGTGCGCCAAGTGGGGTGGGGGCTTGTCATTGTGTGGCGTCCGACCGGCCGGTGGGGGCTGGTCGCGCAGTTCCCCGCGCCCCTTGGGGGCGCTGCCCTGCACGGCGTCTACCAGTTCGGGGGGCTGGCTATCGAGCGGGAGAGGACCTCGTCGAGGAGGTGGGCGGTTTCCGGGATGTCGAGTTGGGAGTTGTCGATGATGGGGAGGCCGGAGCCGTACCAGCCGGCCATGCGGCCGTGGATGCGGGCGACCTCCTCGTCGGTGAGGCGTCGGTTGCCGCTGCGTTCGGCGTTGCGCTCCAGGACGATGTCGAGGCCCGGCAGGAGCACGACCGGGAGCAGGCCGGGGCCGACGTGCCGCTTCCAGCCGCCGAGGCCCACGACCGGGCGGTCCGGGAAGACCGCGTCGTCGAGGATGCAGGAGATGCCGTTGGCGAGGAAGTTGCGCGCGGAGAAGCCGCAGGTGCGGCGGGCGAGGCGGTACTGCGCCTCCGAGTGCTCGTTCCACCCGGTCTGGGGGTCGGCGAAGCCGGAGCGGACCCATTCACGGACGTCGTCGAGGCTGATGTGCGCGGTGGGGACCCGGCGGTGGTCCGCCCAGTACTTGGCCACGCTGGTCTTGCCCGCGCCCGCGGGGCCGATGAGCAGCACCGCGAGGGTGGTCGTGGTGGGGTCGGGCGCGGCGGCCGTGGCGGGGGGCACGGCGGGCACGGCCACCGGGCCGCCGGGCGGCAGCGGCACATGCCCGGTGGTGTCCGGCGCGGGCGGGGCGGGGG
>NZ_MULI01000107.1 GCF_002939385.1 Streptomyces sp. MH60
CTGCGGGCGTCCGCCGCGGCGCACGGCCGCGACCCGGACGACCTGCGGGTCCTCGCCGCCCTGGAGGTCGACCTCGGGGACGGCGAGTACGCGGCCGAACCCGGCCACGGTGGCGGCGGCCCCCGCGCCACGCCGCGCGGCCCGCAGTACCGCGGCGGTCCCGTGGACCTCGCCGAACTCATCGCCTCCTGGCACCGGGACGGCACCGTCGACGGCTTCCACCTCACGCCGGTCGAGCCGCGCCGCGACCTGGAACGCCTCGTCAACGGCACCGTGTCGCTGCTCCAGCACCGGGGCCTGTTCCGCACCTTCTACCCGGGCAGCACGCTCCGGGACCACCTGGGCCTGACCCGGCCCGCCAACCAGTACGCCGTCGCGCAGGGAGCGTCATGACCGGACCCAAGCCGATGCAACCGAAGCCGATGCACCTCGCCGCCCACTTTCCGGGCGTCAACAACACCACCGTCTGGGCCGACCCGCGCTCGGGTTCACAGATCGACTTCGCCTCCTTCGAGCACCTCGCCCGCACCGCCGAACGCGGCCTGTTCGACTTCTTCTTCCTCGCCGAGGGGCTGCGGCTGCGCGAGCACAAGGGCCGCATCCACGACCTGGACGTGGTCGGCCGCCCCGAGTCCCTGACCGTCCTGAACGCGCTCGCCGCCGTCACCGGACGCCTCGGACTCGCCGCCACGGTCAACGCCACCTTCAACGAGCCCTACGAACTCGCCCGCCGGCTCGCCACCCTCGACCACCTCAGCGGCGGCCGGGCGGCCTGGAACGTGGTGACCTCCTCCGACGCCTTCACCGGCGAGAACTTCCGGCGCGGCGGCTACCTGGACCGGGCCGAGAGGTACACCCGGGCCGCCGAGTTCGTGGCGACGGCACGGAAGCTGTGGGACTCCTGGACCCCGGACGGCACCCCCCGCCCCTTCGCCCACCACGGGCGGCACTTCGACATCGCGGGCGAGTTCACGCTGCCCCGCTCCCCGCAGGGGCACCCGGTGGTGATCCAGGCGGGCGACTCCGACGCGGGCCGGGAGTTCGCCGCCTCCTCGGCGGACGTGATCTTCACCCGCCACGGCACCCTGGAGGCGGGCCGCGCCTTCTACGCCGACGTGAAACGCCGCCTGGCGAAGTACGGCCGGAGCTCCGGCGACCTCAAGATCATGCCCGGTGTCACCGTCGTCCTCGGGGACACCGCCGCCGAGGCGCACGAGCGGGCCGAGGAGATCCGGTGGCAGCAGGTCTCCCCGCAGACCGCGCTGCTCACGCTGGAGCAGATCTGGGGCGTCGACCTGTCCGGCTACGACCCCGACGGGCCGCTGCCCGACGTCGACCCGGTGCCCGACCCGCAGCTCAGCCAGGGGCGGACCCGGCAGGGCGACAGCGTCGCGACCGCCGAGAAGTGGCGGGCCCTGGCGCAGGAGCGGGGGCTGTCCATCCGGCAGACCGTGATCGAGGCGGGCGCCCGGCAGTCCTTCGTGGGCACGCCCGGGGAGGTCGCGGCCGAACTGGCGGAGTTCGTGGCGCGGGACGCCGCCGACGGCTTCATCCTCGTACCGCACCTGACCCCGGGCGGGCTGGACGCGTTCGTGGACCGGGTGGTCCCGTTGCTGCAGGAACGCGGCGCGTTCCGTACCGCGTACCAGGGCGCCACCCTGCGCTCCCACCTCGGCCTGGCCGAACCGGTGTGGAAGGCCTGAACCCCGCGTGGCGGCGGTGGCACGACGAGCGCGTCGGCACGGTCCCGGCGCCCTGCGGACCGCTCGCGCCGACCGGCACCCACTGGCCGGAGGGCCATCCGGACGGGCAACTTCCGGACATCCCCGGGCGGTGGACGACGGACGGCGACGCGGGGCCGCACGCCGTGCGGGTTGCCGGACGCGGACGGCCGGGAGCGCGGGCCGGCGCTCGGCGGGGAACCGGCCTTCGAGCCGGCCGGGCGGGAGCACCCGCTCCAGATGGGCGTCGTGTTCGCCGACCACTTCGTCGGCGCCTTCCCGCCGCCGGGGAACACCCTGGAGGCCCACGTGGCGGCGGGGGCGCGAACTGCGCCAGGACCGAACGGGAGTTGGTAAAGGCCGTTCAAAGACGGACGACCGAAAGGCACTCTTGCGCCGACCGGTCGTTCGGCCGAGACTTCAACCTCAGCGCTTGTCAGGGGCACGACGCATTCGGAACCCGGAGGTCCGTCCCTGACTGCGCCTCACGGGCCCCCATCCCCACGAGAGGGGCCCCCGACTTCCCCTGTGGAGGAACGAAAAGTGAGGATCAAGCGCACCACCCCCCGCAGCGGCATCACGAGACGGACTCGGCTGATCGCCGTATCCACCGGCCTCGTGGCCGCTGCCGCAGTCGCGATCCCCAGCGCGAACGCGGCATCCACCCCGGCCACCTTCAGTGCCGCCGAGCTGAGCAGTGCCAGCGGCGCGGTGCTCCAGGCCGACGTCCCCGGCACCGCCTGGGCCGTCGACAGCAAGTCCGGCCGGGTGCTGCTCACCGTCGACAGCACCGTCTCCCAGGCCGAGATCGCGAAGATCAAGGAGCAGGCCGGCGACAAGGCCGGCGCGTTCACGATCAAGCGCACCCCCGGTAAGTTCAACAAGCTCATCCAGGGCGGCGACGCCATCTACGCGAGCAGCTGGCGCTGCTCCCTCGGCTTCAACGTCCGTGCCAGCAACGGCGCCGAGTACTTCCTGACCGCCGGACACTGCACCGACGGCGCCGGCGCCTGGCGCGCCAGCTCCGGAGGCACCGTCATCGGGCAGACGGCGGGCTCCAGCTTCCCGGGCAACGACTACGGCATCGTGCAGTACACGGGATCCGTCTCCCGGCCCGGCACCGCCAACGGCGTGGACATCACCCGCGCGGCCACCCCGAGCGTGGGCACCACCGTCATCCGCGACGGCTCCACCACCGGCACCCACAGCGGCCGGGTCACCGCCCTGAACGCCACCGTCAACTACGGCGGCGGCGACGTGGTCTCCGGCCTGATCCAGACCACGGTCTGCGCCGAGCCCGGCGACTCCGGCGGCTCGCTCTACGGCAGCAACGGCACCGCGTACGGCCTGACCTCCGGCGGCAGCGGCAACTGCTCCTCCGGCGGGACGACGTTCTTCCAGCCGGTGACGGAGGCCCTGAGCGCCTACGGCGTCAGCGTCTACTAGTCGGCCGGTCCGTCGGTAGGTCAGTGGATCAGCAGGTCGGTACGTCACGTATCGAGCGCGGCCGGCAGCGCGCCGAGCCCCCGCACACCGCGGCGACGGTGTGCGGGGGCTCCTCCGTGTTCGGCACCGGTGTTCGCCGGTGCGCCCGGCGCGCGAATCCTGCGGGAGGGGGCATGAATGGTGAAGGCCGTGTGACCACGCTGGAGTTGTCGTGCGCACGTCCTGATGTCGACCTTGTGTGCGGCCTGTGGAATCGGAAGAGTCAACGCTCGTCAACCAGCCTTCCGGTCCGCGAGGTCCCCACAACCTCCGGGCCGACCCCCCACAGGAGGACGTGAGTTGAAGCACCGACGCATACCCAGGCGGCGGGCCGCCGTGGTAGGTGCGGGAATCACCGCACTGGTCGCGGCCGGAGTCACCTTCCAGACCGCGAACGCCAGCGAGGCCCCGAAGACCGCCGCGCCCGAGACCCTGTCGGTCACGGCGGCCGGAAAGCTCGCCTCCACGCTGCTCGGCGACCTCGGCGCCGACGCGGCCGGCACGTACTACGACGCGCAGGCCAAGAGCCTCGTCGTCAACGTGCTCGACGAGAGTGCCGCGCACACCGTCCAGGAGGCGGGCGCCGAGGCGAGAGTCGTCGAGAACTCGCTCGCCGACCTGAAGAGCGCGCGCACCGCTCTCACGAGGGACGCGACCATCCCGGGCACGTCCTGGGCGACCGACCCGACCACCAACAAGGTCGTCGTCACCGCCGACCGCACGGTCTCCGGAGCCGAACTGGCCAAGCTGACCAAGGTGGTCGACGGGCTGGGGGCCAAGGCCGAGCTGAAGCGGACCAAGGGCGAGTACAAGCCCTTCGTCGCGGGCGGCGACGCCATCACCGGCGGCGGCGGGCGCTGCTCGCTCGGCTTCAACGTGACCAAGGGCGGTGAGCCGTACTTCATCACCGCCGGCCACTGCACCGAGTCCATCTCGACCTGGTCGGACTCCTCCGGGAACGTCATCGGCGAGAACGAGGCGTCCAGCTTCCCGGACAACGACTACGGCCTGGTCAAGTACACCGCCGACGTGGACCACCCGAGCGAGGTGAACCTCTACAACGGCTCCTCGCAGGCCATCTCGGGCGCCGCCGAGGCCACCGTCGGCATGCAGGTGACCCGCAGCGGTTCCACCACCCAGGTGCACGACGGGACGGTGACCGGCCTGGACGCCACCGTGAACTACGGCAACGGCGACATCGTCAACGGCCTGATCCAGACCGACGTGTGCGCCGAGCCCGGCGACAGCGGCGGCTCGCTCTTCTCGGGCGACAAGGCCGTCGGCCTCACCTCCGGCGGCAGCGGCGACTGCACCTCGGGCGGCGAGACCTTCTTCCAGCCGGTGACGGAGGCCCTGTCGGCCACCGGTACGCAGATCGGCTGAGCAGCGCTACCCGCACACCCGTGAAGTCCCGTCCCGCGCGCGAGGGGCGGGACTTCCGCGCGTCCGCCCGGGGCTCCCGCGTCCCTGCGGCGGTCGGTCGGCCGCCGGGGTCAGCCGGCCCGCGCGGGCGGCAGCTCCGTCTCCTGCCGTCCGCGGCGCGGCAGCACGGCCGCCAGCATCGTGATCACCGTTCCCGCGACCGCCCACGCCCACAGCACCAGCAGGGAGGCGGTCACGTCGTTCCCCCTGAAGTAGGCGATCGAGCGGGCCGCCCAGGTGCCCGCACCCGGTGGCAGCGCCGGGCCGATCGCCTTCCAGAACGGCGGGAGCAGCGGCAGCGGGAAGGCGCCGCCCGCGCTCGGGTTGCCCGCGATCACCACCAGCAGGATCGCCAGACCGATGCCGACGATCCCGAAGACGCCCTGGAGGGCGAGCGTGGCGGCGCCCACCGCGAAGGTGATCAGCGCGCCGAGCCCCCACAGGTCCAGCACGCCGCCGGGCAGCGCGCCCAGGATCGGCCCGATGATCACCGCGCCGCCGAGTCCGCCGACGATCGCGACCAGCGCCATCACGATGAGCCGGATCGCCGCCCGGCGCGGGTTGGCCGGCCGGGCGCCGGTGCTGATCGCCAGGATCGAGGCGCACAGGTAGCCGCCGACGCACCAGCCCACGACCAGGTAGAAGGACGACAGCCCGTCGAAGTCGTGGGACGAGGCCGGGGCCACGTCGACCACCCGCACCGCGCGTCCCTCGGCCTTCTCCGCCTTGCCGGCGATGCCCTCCAGGGTGGTGGCGAGGACGGTGCCGCCGCCGGAGGCGACCAGCAGGGTGTCGGTGCGGCCGGAGGGGTCGAGGACCAGGGCGCCGTCGATGTCCCGGTTCACGATCTGCCGCCGGGCGCTCGCCTCGTCGGCCACCGCGCGCGGGTCCAGCGGGGAGCCGGGCAGCCGCTCCAGCCGGTCCACCGTCCGCCCGGCGGCCGCCCCGGGCGCGACCACCCCGAAGGGCACGTCCTTCGGCCTCGGGTCGTGCAGCGCCCCCACATAGGAGGCGATGAACAGCAGCTGGAGCGCGATCACGCCGAGCACCAGCAGGGTGGCCCGCGGGGTGACGGCGTCCTTCACCTCACCGAGGAAGGAGCCGCTTCGCGTGCTGGGGCCCGGTGTGTGTGACATGTCCCCACAGTCCTGGTCGGGGGGCGTTTGCGCAGGTGGGGCGGGGCCGAACGGATGTCGCACACATATTCGAGGATGGGGGTATGGTGGGTGAGGTAGCTGGGAACAGGCGTTCGATAATGGCGTTCGGTCATGCGTCGGGTCCATGAGTCGGGAGGTGCGTGTGCCGGGTTTCACGCATCTGCACACCGTCTCCGGGTTCTCCGCCCGCTACGGCGCCTCCCACCCGGAGCGGCTGGCCGAGCGCGCCGTCGAGCGGGGCATGGACGCCCTCGCCCTCACCGACCGCGACACCCTCGCGGGCACGGTCCGCTTCGCCAAGGCCTGCGCGAAGGCGGGCGTCCGCCCCCTGTTCGGCGCGGAGCTGGCGGTGGCGGCCCCCGAGCCCGAAGCCGACCGCACGGAGACCTCCGTACGCCGGGACCGGCGCCGCGTCCCCGTGCGCGGCGGCGCCTTCGTCGACGAGTCGGCCCCCCGGGTGACCTTCCTCGCCCGCGACGGCGCCCGCGGCTGGGCCGACCTGTGCCGCCTGGTCTCCGCCGCCCACACGGCCGAGGGCACCCCGCTGCTGTCCTGGCCCGACAACCACGCCGACGGCCTGACCGTCCTGCTCGGCCCCGACTCCGAGGTCGGCCGCGCCCTCGCCGCCGGGCGCCCCGACCGCGCGGCGCGGCTCCTCGCCCCCTGGCGGGAGGTCTACGGCGACGCCCTGCGCCTGGAGGCCGTCTGGCACGGCCGCGAGGGCACCGGCCCCGGCTCCCTGCGGCTGGCCTCCCGCACCGTGGGCTTCGCCGCCGAGCAGGGCGTGAGGCCGGTGCTCTCCAACGCCGTCCGCTACGCCGACCCCGGCCAGGGCGAGGTCGCCGACGTCCTGGACGCCGCCCGCCGCCTGGTCCCGATCGGCGCCACCAGGGAACTGGACTCCGGCGAGGCCTGGCTCAAGGACGCCGGTGCCATGCGGCACGCCGCCGAGCGGATCGTCGAGTCCGCGGGCTTCCGGCGCGACACCGCGCACCGCCTGCTGGAGCAGACGCGGGCCACGGCCGCCGAGTGCCTGGTCGACCCCGAGGACGACCTCGGCATGGGCGCCGTCCACTTCCCCGAACCGCACCTCGTCGGCGCCGGGCGGCGCACCGCCCAGCGGGTGCTCGCCTCCCGGGCGGCGGCGGGCATGGTGCGGCGCGGCTACGACCGGCGGCCGGACCACCGGGAGTACTGGGAACGGATGCACCACGAGCTGGACATCATCGCCCACCACGGCTTCGCCTCGTACTTCCTCACCGTCGCCCAGGTCGTGGACGACGTGCGGCACATGGGCATCCGGGTCGCCGCGCGCGGCTCCGGCGCGGGCTCGCTCGTCAACCACCTGCTCGGCATCGCGCACGCCGACCCGGTCGAGCACGGGCTGCTGATGGAGCGCTTCCTGTCCAGGGAACGGGTCGTGCTGCCCGACATCGACATCGACGTGGAGTCCGCGCGCCGCCTGGAGGTCTACCGCGCGATCATCGGCCGGTTCGGCACCGAGCGGGTCGCCACGGTCGCCATGCCGGAGACGTACCGGGTGCGCCACGCCATCCGCGACGTCGGCGCCGCCCTGTCCATGGACCCGGCCGAGATCGACCGCGTCGCCAAGTCCTTCCCGCACATCCGCGCCCGCGACGCCCGCGCGGCGCTGGAGGAGCTGCCCGAACTGCGGGAACTGGCGGGGGAGCGGGAGCGGTACGGCAAGCTCTGGGAGCTGGTCGAGGGCCTGGACGCCCTCCCGCGCGGTGTCGCCATGCACCCCTGCGGCGTCCTGCTGTCCGACGCCTCCCTGCTCTCCCGTACGCCGGTCATGCCGACCAGCGGCGAGGGCTTCCCGATGGCGCAGTTCGACAAGGACGACGTGGAGGACCTCGGGCTGCTCAAGCTGGACGTGCTCGGGGTCAGGATGCAGTCGGCGATGGCGCACGCGGTCGCCGAGGTGAAGCGGGCCACGGGCACCGAGGTCGACCTGGACGCCGTACCGGAGGGCGACCCGGCGACGTACCGGATGATCCGGTCCGCCGAGACGCTGGGCTGCTTCCAGATCGAGTCGCCGGGCCAGCGGGACCTGGTCGGCAGGCTCCAGCCGTCGACCTTCCACGACCTCGTGGTCGACATCTCGCTCTTCCGGCCGGGACCGGTCGCCGCCGACATGGTGCGGCCGTTCATCGAGGCCCGGCACGGGCGGGCGCCGGTGCGCTACCCGCACGAGGACCTGGCGGAGCCGCTGGCGGGGACGTACGGGGTCGTCGTCTTCCACGAGCAGATCATCGACATCGTCGCCATCATGACCGGCTGCGGACGCGGCGAGGCGGACCGGGTGCGGCGCGGTCTCTCCGACCCGGAGTCGCAGGGGCGGATCAAGGTGTGGTTCGCGCAGCACGCGACGGCGAACGGCTATGACGCGGAAACGATCCAGCGGACCTGGGAGATCGTCGAGGCGTTCGGCAGCTACGGCTTCTGCAAGGCGCACGCCGTCGCCTTCGCCGTGCCGACCTACCAGTCGGCGTGGCTGAAGGCCCATCATCCGGCCGCCTTCTACGCGGGGTTGCTCACCCACGACCCCGGCATGTACCCCAAGCGGCTGCTGCTGGCGGACGCGCGGCGGCGCGGGGTGCCGATCCTGCCGTTGGACGTCAACAAGTCGGGGGTCGCACACAGGATCGAACTGGTGTCTGAATCGGGGTCACGGAAGCCCGCCACGTGGGGACTGCGCCTCGCCCTCTCCGACGTGCACGGCATCAGCGAGGCCGAGGCGGAGCGGATCGCCACGGGGCAGCCCTACGCCTCCCTGCTCGACTTCTGGGAACGGGCCCGCCCCAGCAGGCCGCTGGCCGGACGGCTCGCCCAGGTCGGCGCACTGGACGCGTTCGGCGCCAACCGCCGCGACCTGCAACTGCACCTGACCGAGCTGCACCGCGGCGCCCGGGGCGGACGCGGCGACCAGCTCCCCCTCACCGGCGGCCGCAAGACCGCCTCCGCCGGGCTGCCCGACCTCACCTCCGAGGAGAGGCTCAGCGCCGAACTCGGCGTGCTCTCCATGGACGCCTCGCGCAATCTGATGGACGACCACCGCTCCTTCCTGCGCGAGCTGGGCGTGGTGTCGGCCAAGCGGCTGCGCGAGGCACGGCACGGGGAGACGGTGCTGGTCGCGGGCGCCAAGGCGGCCACCCAGACCCCGCCGATCCGCTCCGGCCGCCGCGTCATCTTCTCCACCCTCGACGACGGCTCGGGACTGGTCGACCTCGCCTTCTTCGACGACTCGCACGACGCCTGCGCCCACACCGTCTTCCACTCCTGGCTGCTGCTGGTGCGCGGGGTGGTGCAACGGCGCGGCCCGCGCAGCCTCAGCGTCGTCGGCTCCGCCGCCTGGAACCTCGCCGACCTGCTGGAGGTGCGCCGCGAGGAGGGCCTGGAGGGCGTCGCCGCCCGGCTGGCCGCGGCGGGCGGAAGCCGGGAGGGCGACGACCCCGAGGGCGGCCCGGCGCGCCGCCGCCTCGCCGGTTCGGACGGGCGGCCCGCGCCGGCCGGCTCCGCGGCCCAGGACCCGGTGGAGCAGCGGAGGATCCGCATGTCCACCGGGTACGAGATGCACCCCTGGGCCGATCTGCGCCCCGCGGGCGAAGGGCCCGCGGTCGGAAGGAAGTTGTGGCACCAGAGCCCGGGGAGTGCGGGATGACCGTTCTGTGCGTACGTTTCCAGCTGCCGCCGATGTACGAGGCGGCCCTGCCCCGGCTGCTGGGGCTGTTGGAGGAGTTCACGCCGGTCGTCGAGGCGCTGCCGCCCGACGGCGCGCTGGCCGACCTGCGCGGCGCCGAACGGTACTTCGGACGCGACGCCGTGGAACTGGCCTCGGTGATCCGGGTCCGCGCCCTCGCGCTGTACGGCGTGGACTGCGTGATCGGCGCCGGACCCGGCCCGATGCTGGCCCGCATGGCGCTGCGCGACGCCCGGCCGGGACTGACCCGCGCGGTGCCCGGCGGCGAGGAGCGGGACTTCCTCGCCGGCCAGCCCGTCGCCGCGCTGCCCGGCGTCGGCACCGCGACCGCCCGCACCCTGTGCGAGTACGGCCTCGACACCCTCGGCCGGGTCGCCGCCGCGCCGCTGTCCACGCTCCAGCGCCTGGTCGGCGCGAAGACCGGCCGCGAGCTGCACGAGAAGGCCCAGGGCGTCGACCGCGGCCGGGTCGTCCCCAACGGCGTCTCCCGGTCCCTGGCCGCCGACCGCCCCTTCGACCGCGACGAACTCGACCCCGACCGCCACCGCCGCGCCCTGCTCTCGGCCGCCGAGGAGCTGGGCGCCCGGCTGCGCGCCGTGGACAAGGTCTGCCGCACCCTCACCCTCACCGTCCGCTACGCCGACCGGTCGGCCACCACCCGCAGCCGCACCCTGAAGGAGCCGACCGCGCACTCGGCGGCCCTGACCCGGACCGCGTACGACCTGTACGAGGCGCTCGGCCTCCAGCGCGCCCGGGTCCGTACGGTCGCTCTGCGCGCGGAGGGCCTCACGTCCGCCGAACACGCCTCCCACCAGCTCACCTTCGACCCCGTGGACGAGAAGGTCCGCCGGATCGAGGAGGTCGCGGACCGCGCGCGGGCGAAGTTCGGGCCGAGGGCGGTGATGCCGGGGTCGCTGGCGGCGTGAGGCCCCCGCGGGTCAGTTGGCCCACGGGGGAGTGAGGCGGGTGCCGTCGGCCCGGCGCGGCGGTCTGCCGCGCGTGGCGCCGGGCGGGCCGACGCGGCTCAGCTGGTGACCCCAGGCCCTCTCCCACCTGCGGTGCCGACGGCATCGGTTATCACTGGAAGTTTTTACTGACGCGTAACTTCACACGTGCGCTACTCGCCCGTAACTTGACGAGTGAACAGCATCCCGTGATCCGGATCACAGGGCGTCCGGCCGTCGCAACTCCCCCCGATCCGCAAGGAGTTCACCCGATGCTGCCCTGGAGTCGAGTGCTCAGACCGCTGACCGCGCTGCTGCTGACCGCCGCGGTCGCCCTGTTCCCCGCCGTCACCGCCACCACCGCCACCGCCGCCCCCGCCGCGGACGCCCGCCCCGGCTCCGGCTGGAACGACTACACCTGCAAGCCCTCCGCCGCCCACCCCCGCCCCGTCGTCCTGGTCCACGGCACCTTCGGGAACTCCGTCGACAACTGGCTGGGCCTCGCGCCCTACCTCGAGGACCGCGGCTACTGCGTCTTCTCCCTCGACTACGGCCAACTGTCCGGCGTCCCGCTCTTCCACGGACTCGGCCCGGTCGAGGAGTCGGCGGCCCAACTGGCCGCCCACGTCGACAAGGTGCTCGCCGCGACCGGCGCCGCCGAGACCGACCTCGTCGGCCACTCGCAGGGCGGCATGATGCCCCGCTACTACCTCAGGTTCCTCGGCGGAGCCGCCAAGGTGAACGCCCTGGTCGGCATCGCGCCGAGCAACCACGGCACCACGCTGTCCGGCCTCACCCACCTGCTGCCGTACTTCCCCGGCGTCGGGGACCTGCTGAACGAGCACACCCCCGCCCTCGCCGACCAGGTCGTCGGCTCCGACGTCCTCACCAGGCTCAACGCGGGCGGCGACACCGTGCCCGGCGTGCGCTACACCGTGCTCGCCACGAAGCACGACGAGGTGGTGACGCCGTACCGCAGCCAGTTCCTCGACGGCCCCGGCGTGCGCAACGTCCTGTTGCAGGACCTGTGCCCGCTCGACCTCTCCGAGCACCTGGCGATCGGGCTGTTCGACCGGATCGCCTTCCACGAGGTGACCAACGCCCTGGACCCGGCGCACGCCACGCCGACCACCTGCGCCTCGGTCTTCGGCTGACCGGCGGCCCGGCACCCCGGCCCGCCCCACGCGGGGCCCGCCCGGCCTGAGCCGCCGGACGGGCCCCGCGTTCCCCCGCGTCCCCCGTGCTCCGGGTCAGTGGCCGTGCCGGCCACCGGTCGTCGCGCGCCGGCGGACCGACGCGAACAGAACGGCCGCGCCGAGCGCCAGGGCGGCGGCACCGCCGACGGCGAGGTACGGCGTGCTGCTGTCCCCGCCGGTCTCGGCGAGGTTCTCGGTGCCTCCGCCGGCGGCCTCGACCCGGTGGGGTTCGGCGGCATTGCCGGAGGCCGCGTCCGGGGCGGCAGGGGAGGCCGGGGCGTCCGCCGGGTCCGTGGTGGTCTCCGCGTCCTGGTCGCCGTGGCCGTGGTGCTCGATCGTCGACTTGTCGGCCGCGGCCGCCAGCTGCTCCTCGGACGGCACGGAGGCCTCCGGCGCGGGCGCGGCGCCACCGGCCGTGTCGCCGGACGCGGTGTCGTCACCGGCGGCCGCACCGCCGCTGCCGCCGTCGCCTCCGAAGGAGACGTCCGAGCAGGAGTAGAACGCCTCCGGGCTGTCCGAGCGCTGCCACACCGCGTACAGCAGGTGCTTGCCGGACCGCTCGGGCAGCGTGCCGGAGAACGTGTAGAAGCCGCCCGAGGCGACCGGGTCGGTGGAGGTCGCCACCGGTGCGGACAGGTCCAGATCGTCCCAGCCGAGCGGCTGCGACGGGTCGTAGCCAGGCTTGGTGAGGTACACCTTGAAGGTGCCCTTGTGCGGGGCCGTCACGCGGTACTTGAAGGTGTACGAGCCGCTGGACACGCCGGTCGCGGGCCAGTCGGCGCGGGCCAGGTCCATGCCCTTGAAGGCCGGGTCGTTGGCACTGCACAGCCTGCCGTCCGGGATCAGCTCCCGGTGCTTGCCGTCGGCGTCGCCGATGCGGATGCCGTTCCAGTCGTAGAGCGCCTGCGTGCCGCCCGCCGCGACCGCCGCCCCGCACGCCGCCGACTTCGGGTTCTCGGGCCCTTCCGCGTGGCACTGCGACACCCGGCTGACCGGGTCGCCCATCGAACCGTGCGCCGAAGCGGGGGCGGCGGCCAACGTGGTCAGGGCGAGCGGAGCGAGACCGGCGACGGCGACGGCTGCGACCCTGCGGGACGCGGACGGTGCGGGCATGGGGAACTCCTCGAAACGGTCACGGGGGATGCGGGAACTCGGGCCGGAACCCGTGGGGTTGATCAGCAAGCTAGCCCCAGAAGACCGTGAAACCGCCTGCTGGAGGCGGGTGAGGGAGATCCTTATGGTCGCGTTAAGGGAGTGCTCAGGCTGGGCTGAGGTAGCTACCGTTCGCGGTATGGAACGACAGCGCATCCGGCCGGCCGTCAGCTCGGACGTGCCGGCGGTGAAGGCCGTGACCGACGCCGCGTACCGCCCCTACATCGAGCGCATCGGGGTGGTGCCGCGGCCCATGGAGGCGGACCACGCGGCGAACGTGGCGGCGGGGAAGGTGTTCGTCACCGACGAGCCCGGCACGGGCCGGGCGGGACCCGTGGGCCTCGTCGTCCTGGAGGCGCACGCGGACCACCTCTTCCTCGACAGCATCGCCGTCCACCCCGACGCGCACGGCAGGGGAGTGGGGCGGCGGCTGCTGCGGTTCGTGGACGCGCACGCGCGTGCGCTGGGCCTGCCCGAGGTCAGGCTCTACACGAACGCGATGATGTGGGAGAACCAGGAGATCTACCCGAGGTACGGGTACGAGGTCGTGGAACGCGCAGTGGACGGGCCCTACGACCGCGTCCACTACCGCAAGCGGCTGCTCTGAGGCGTCTCATGCCCGGCCTGCCGTCAGCTCTCCGGCCACCAGGTGCGCGCGATGTCCTCGCGGACCTCCGGGCGCCCCGAGGGGCGCTCGTCGATCTCCTCGCGGACTCGGCGGGCGTCGGTCTTCTTCAGGGGCTTCTGCACGGTCAGACGGCGCATGGCTGCCTCCTTACGGATCCACCGGGTTCCGCGTTCTCACGGAGGTAGACCCCTTCCCCGAGACTCACTCATCGATGCATCCCTGTCAGTGGCGGTTGTCACGTTCCCGCGCCCGGACTCCGTTGTCAGTGGCGGGTGTCACCCTGGGCGCATGAGTGGGAACAGTGACGAACCGACCGCGCCGGGTGCCGACTGGGACGCGCTGGCCGCCTCCTTCGACGACGAACCGGACCACGGCCTGCGCGACACGGACGTACGCCGGGCCTGGGCCGCCCGGTTGGCCTCCTGGCTGCCCCGGCGGCCCGGTGACGTCCTGGACCTGGGCTGCGGCACCGGCAGCCTGTCACTCCTCGCGGCCGAGCAGGGGCACCGCGTCACCGGCGTCGACCTCTCCCCGGCCATGGTGGAGCTGGCCAGGACCAAACTCGCCGGCCGTGACGCGGTGTTCCTCACCGGTGACGCCGCGGCACCGCCGGTGGGCGAGCAGCGCTTCGACGCCGTGCTGGTCCGGCACGTCCTGTGGACGCTGCCCGATCCCGGCCGGGCCCTGCGCCACTGGCGGCAGTTGCTGCGCCCCCGGGGGCGGCTGGTCCTGGTCGAGGGCGTGTGGGGGAGCGTCGCCCCGGTCGGCATACCCGCCGGCCGGCTCACCGCCCTGCTCGACCCGCTCGCCGGGCAGGCGCGGGTCGAGCGGCTGTCGGACGACCCCTCGCTGTGGGGCAGGGAGGTGACGGACGAGCGGTACGCGGTGGTGGCGACGTACGGGTGAGCCGCGCGGCGCGCTATTCCAGCAGACCGGTGAAGCCGTCCCCGCGGGCCAGCCGCTCCAGTTCGTCCAGCGCGGCCACCGCGGCGGCAGCGGCCCCGGGGTCCCGGTCCGCCAGCCCGCTCCCGGCGAACTCGTCCTCGTCCAGGCGTCGTACGTCCGTGCCGTCGGCGGAGCGCCACAGGTCCAGGTCGAGGTCCTCGACGACCAGTTCCGTGCCGGTCAGGACGGCGGGGCGGGTGACGTCGCAGTACCAGCCCTTCAGCACTCCGGCCGCGGTCCGGACCTCCTTCACCGCGTACCACCGGTCGCGCCAGTAGTACTCGGTGAAGACGTCCCCGGCCTCGAAGCGCACGAAGCCGAAGTCGCGCACGCCGTCACCCGCCCAGGGGGCGCGGACGGCGAGGCGGACTCCGTCGTCGTGCAGCAGCGTGGCCGCGTACCGGATCTTCGTACGGCCCGCCTTGACCAGTGCGACGCTCACCCCGGTCGCCGGCTCAGCCGGGTTCGCGGACATGCCGCACCTCCGTCGCGCAGATCTCGTACCCGAGCCACTTGTTGACGGCGAGCATCGGGCCGTTGTCGGTGTCGTTGCCGGTGAGCGCCTCGGTGTACCCGGCCGCGCGGGCCCGGTGCAGGGAGTCGGTCTTGGCGAGCTTGGCCAGGCCCCGGCCGCGGTGCGCGCGGACGGTGCCCGTCATCGCGGTCGCGTACCGGGTGCCGTCGGTGTAGGCGACGCTGAAGGCGGCCGGGCGGCCGTCGGCGACCACGACCGTGGTCAGTTCACGGTGGAGCAGCGGGTGCCGCCAGGTCTCCGCGAGCCAGGCCGCGTAGTCCGTGAACTCGACGTCGACGTCGCTCGGTTCGTCCGCCACCGTCTCCGCGTCCAGCTCGAACAGGGGCCGGGGATCGTCCGCGAAGTCGGCGGCGGTGCGCAGCTCGACACCCGGGGGAGGGGACCACCGGGGCGGGAGCGCGGCGCTCGCCAGGTCCAGCCGGAGGAAGTGCGCGGCGCGCCTGCGTGCGTAGCCGTGCCGCTCGGCGAAGGCGAGGTGGGCGGGGCCGTCCAGCACCCAGGAGTACAGCTTCGTCGCCCCCTCGCCGGTCAGGTACTCCTCGGCCGTACGCACCAGCAGACCGCCGGCCCCGCGCCGGAACCGCTCCGGATCGACGTAGACGTTCAGGAAGGCCTGGCCGGGCTCCGGGCTGTCGTGCACCAGCCCGATCTGCGCCGTGCCGATCACCTCCCCGTCCTCCTCCGCGACCAGGGACCGGCTCCGGGCGTCCGGGTGGGTGTGGACGAGCCGGTGCACGACGGCCTCCGGCGTCCACAGGATGAACGGCAGGGCCCGATGGCGGACCCGGGCGAAGGCCGCGACATCGGCCGGGTCGTCGGGACGCAGGTCGCGTACAAGAACGGTCATGGGGGCGCACGCTACGGCGGCCGCACGGTCGGGTGCCTCTCATTTTCGCGGGGATACGGGACAATCGCCGGGTGACCTTGAAGATCGATATCGACGACGGCACGCCGCCCTACGAGCAGGTGCGCGCGCAGATCTCCGAGCAGGCGCGGTCGGGAGCGCTGCCGGTCGGGCACCGGCTGCCCACCGTGCGCGGACTCGCCGAGTCCCTGGGGCTCGCCGCGAACACGGTCGCCAAGGCGTACCGGGCGCTGGAGGCGGACGGGGTGATCGAGACGCGGGGGCGCAACGGAACGTTCGTCGCCGCCGCGGGCTCTGCGGCTCAGCGGGAGGCGGCTGCCGCGGCCCAGGGGTATGCCGAGCGGGCTCGGCGGCTGGGGGTGACGGAGGAGGAGGCGTTGGGGGCTGTGCGGGATGCCCTGCGGGCGGCCTACCGGTGAGCGCCGTTCTGGGTGGGGTCCGTTCTCGGCCGCGGGTGCCTCGTGGCCGGTCGCGCCCGCGCGGCAGAGCCGCACCTGTCTCAGCCCCGCGCCCCTGACGGCGTTCTGGTGACCGTCAGGTTCGAAGCGCGGGCCAGTTGGGCGAAGACCTGTGCGTCTCGCACCGCCGCCGCGTTGGGGTCGTTGTTGAAGTAGGTGTAGACGTCGCTCGTGTGCGGCCAGGTTGTGGTGATGCGGTCGATCCACGTGGCCAGGGAGCGGCGGCCGTAGTGCGGCCAGGGGGTGGCTCGGCCCTCGTGGAAGCGGACGTAGCCCCAGTCGGTGGTGCGCCAGAGCGGGGTGGCCGGGCGGGCGCGGACGTCCGCCCAGCACAGGGCCGCGCGCCGGGAGACGAGGACCGCGCGGACCTCGGGCGTCCACCAGGACTCGTGCCGGGGCTCCACCGCGACCCGGGTGCCGGGCGGGAAGCAGGCCAGGCAGGTGTCCAGCAGGCCCGGGTCGGCGCGCAGGGTCGGCGGCAGTTGCAGCAGGACCGGCCCGAGGCGGTCGCCCAGGCCGGCCGCGTGGGTCATCAGCCGGTCGACCGGTTCCGCCGGGTCGCGCAGGCGTTTGATGTGCGTCAGGTAGCGGCTCGCCTTGACCGCGACCGTGAAGTCCGGCGGCACCCGCTCGCGCCACGCCGCGAAGGTCTCCCGGGTGGGCAGGCGGTAGAAGGCGTTGTTGATCTCGACCGTCGCGAAGGCGGCCGCGTAGTGCTCCAGCCAGCGCCGGACCGGCAGACCGGGCGGGTAGAGGGCCTCCCGCCAGTCCCGGTACTGCCAGCCCGACGTGCCGACGAACAGGGTCATACCCTCATCAAAGCACCGGGACGGTGACCGCGGGCTACAGGTACAGCCCGGCCTCCGTGCCCGTCCGCGGTTCCGGCAGCGCGGTCGGCGAGGTGCCCCGGCGCAGGGCGTACAGCTCGGCCAGGGTGGCGCCCTCACGGGGGACCCCCTCCTCGGTGCCGAGCCAGTCCACCGCCTCCCGCCGGGTCAGCGGGCCCACCTCGATGCGGGCCAGGCAGCGGCCGGGGCGGACGACGGCGGGGTGCAGCCGTTCCAGGTCCTCGTTGGTCGTGACGCCCACCAGGACGTTGCGGCCCTGGCCGAGGAGGCCGTCGGTCAGGTTCAGCAGGCGGGAGAGCGCCTGGCCCGCCGTGTGCTTGGCCTCGCCGCGGATCAGCTCGTCGCAGTCCTCCAGCAGCAGCAGCCGCCAGCGGCCCTTGCCCGCCGCGTCCTCCTCGCCGATGGCGATGTCCATCAGATAGCCGACGTCGGAGAAGAGCCGCTCCGGGTCCAGTACGCAGTCCACCTGGCACCAGTCCCGCCAGGAACGGGCCAGCGTGCGCAGCGCCGAGGTCTTGCCGGTGCCCGGCGGCCCGTGCAGGAGCAGCAGCCGGCCCGCGATGTCCTCCGGCGTCGTCTTCATCAGGCCGTCCATCGCCGCCGCGACCGGCGCCGTGTAGTTGGCCCGGACCTCGTCCCAGGTGCCCGCGGCGATCTGGCGGGTGGTGCGGTGCGGGCCGCGCCGCGGGGAGACGTACCAGAAGCCCATCGTCACGTTCTCCGGCTGCGGCTCGGGCTCGTCCGCCGCCCCGTCCGTCGCCTCGCCGAGCACCTTCTCGGCGAGGTCGGCGCTGGTCGCCGTCACCGTGACGTCGGCGCCCCGGTTCCAGCGCGAGATCAGCAGCGTCCAGCCGTCGCCCTCCGCCAGCGTCGCGCTGCGGTCGTCGTCGCGGGCGATCCGCAGCACGCGGGCGCCGGACGGCAGCAGCGTGGCACCGGACCGTACGCGGTCGATGTTCGCGGCGTGCGAGTACGGCTGCTCACCTGTGGCGAAACGGCCGAGGAACAGCGCGTCCACGACGTCGGACGGGGAGTCGCTGTCGTCCACGTTGAGCCGGATCGGCAGGACTTCGTGCGGGTTCACGGACATGCCGCCATGATCCGCCACCCGGCCGCCGCGTGCACCCGCTTTCCCGGGCACCGGCGCGGCACGGACGCCCGAGGCGTCGCGCCCCGACGGCCGGTCAAACGCCCGATTTTCGTCCGAACTTGAACGAGTGTCAGCCAATCGTTGGCATGGACACTTCCAGTCGACGCGCGTAGCCGCTACCACGGTTGTGGCAGCAATCCTGCTAAGGGAGGTTCCATGAGACGTTCCCGACTTGTCGGCTTCCTGAGTTCACTCCTCCTCGCCGCCGGCGCCGCCCTCACCGGGGCGGCGACCGCTCAGGCGGGCCAACTCGCCGCAGCCGACGGCTATGTGGCCCTCGGCGACTCCTACTCCTCCGGGGTCGGAGCGGGCAGCTACATCAGCTCGAGCGGCGACTGCAAGCGCAGCACCAAGTCTCACCCCTACCTGTGGGCGGCCGCCCACTCGCCCTCCACGTTCGACTTCACCGCCTGTTCCGGCGCCCGTACGGGTGATGTTCTCGCCGGACAGCTCGGCCCGCTCAGCTCCAGCACCGGCCTCGTCTCGATCAGCATCGGCGGCAACGACGCCGGGTTCGCCGACGCCATGACGACGTGTGTGCTCCAGTCCGACAGCTCCTGCCTGTCGCGGATCGCCACCGCGGAGGCGTACATCGACTCGACGCTGCCCGGCAAGCTCGACGGCGTCTACTCGGCCATCGGCGACAAGGCCCCGAACGCCCACGTCGTCGTCATCGGCTACCCGCGCTTCTACAAGCTCGGCGCCACCTGCATCGGCCTGTCCGAGACCAAGCGGTCGGCGATCAACAAGGCATCCGACCACCTCAACACCGTCATCGCCCAGCGCGTCGCCGCCCACGGCTTCACCTTCGGCGACGTCCGCACCACCTTCACCGGCCACGAGCTGTGCTCGGGCAGCCCCTGGCTGCACAGCGTCAACTGGCTGAACATCGGCGAGTCGTACCACCCCACCGCGGCCGGTCAGTCCGGCGGTTACCTGCCGGTCCTCAACGGCGCCGCCTGACCCGAAGCGGAAGCGGAAGAAGGAGCGGAGGGAGAAGAGGAGGAGGCCCCGCCCGTCGGGGTCTCCGTCTCCGTCTCCCTACGTAAGCGGTCGCCGCCCGACGGGGAGGGACAGCGTTCGCCACCCCCGGGTTCGAGACCGCCCCCTCGGCCCGATCCCGCCCCGGGACTGGCGTTTTCGGGCCGCCCGTCCGTAACCCCTGCGGAGGGCGTGCCGTCGCGCGCCCGGCGGCGACGTCGACGGACCGGACGCGGTCCGGGGAGAGGGGGACCGGGGTGGAGGCGGACGAGCTGCTGGTGCTCGTGGCGGACGGCGACCAGGAGGCCTTCGAGGAGCTGTACGGGCTGGTGTCGGGGCCGGTGTTCGGACTCGTGCTGCGCGTGGTGCGCGACCCCGCCCAGTCGGAGGAGGTGGCGCAGGAGGTACTGCTCGAACTCTGGCGGTCCGCGGCGCGGTTCGACCCGCGCCGGGGAAGCGCCCTGGCGTGGATCCTCACCGTCGCCCACCGCCGCGCCGTCGACCGGGTGCGCAGCGCCCGCGCCGCCGGGGAGCGCGAACGGCGCGAGGCCCGCCGCGCCCACCACCCCGCCTTCGACCAGGTCTCGGAGGAGGTGGAGGCGGGGCTCGAACGCGAGCGGGTGCGGCGCTGTCTCGACCGCCTGACCGCACTGCAGCGCCAGTCGGTCACCCTCGCCTACTACGACGGCTACACCTACCGGGAGGTGGCCGAGCGACTCTGCCTCCCGCTGGGCACGGTCAAGACCAGGATGCGGGACGGGCTGGGCCGCCTGCGCGACTGCCTGGGAGGCGCCGCGTGAGCCCCTTCGTCCGGTTGCCGGGCCGCCGCCGCGGCACCCTCCACTCACTCGCCGCCCCCTACGCCCTGGACGCCCTGGAGGGGGCCGAACGGGTCCGCTTCGAACGGCACCTGGCGGGCTGCGGCCGCTGCGCCGCCGAGGTGCGCACGCTGTCCGAGGACGCCGTCCGGCTGGCCCGGTTCACGGCCGCCCCGGCGCCGCACGCCCTGCGCGAGCGGGTCCTGGCCGCCGTACGCAGCACCGCGCAGGAGCCCGCGCCCGCCGGCGGGCCC
>NZ_MULI01000108.1 GCF_002939385.1 Streptomyces sp. MH60
GGCGGGCGGTGGGTGACGGTGCCGAAGCCGAGGTCGGTGACCGGCAGGAAGCCGTCGGCGGTCTCGGCGCCCAGGTCGGCCGCGGTGATCGCGTCGGCGACGACGAGCGAGCCGACGGGCGCCTCCGGGGCGAAGCCGCCGCCGATGCCGGCCGAGACGACCAGGTCGTAGGGCGTGCCGTCGAGGGCCGCGGCGGTCAGCGCGGCGGCCGTGGAGGCGGCGGCGAGGGCCGGGCCGACCCCGGCGGCCAGCAGGTCCCAGCCGTCCGGCAGCCGGTGCAGGACGATCCCGGGCCGGGACACCTCGGCGCCCGGCACCGGGAACGCCCGAGCCACCGCGTCCCGTTCGACGGGGACCGCGGTGGCCACGAGGAGGTGCACGGAGGACGTGGGCGGTCAGTCCTTCTTCAGCTTGAAGACCCACACACCGGTGACGTTCTGGCTGCCGTCCTTGCCGTCCCGGGCCGCGACGGCGACGTTCGTCGAGTTGCCCTGGGCGCCGTACTGCGCGTTGAAGAACACGCTGCCCGGCACGGTGCGGTAGGTCTTGTCGCTGTCCTCGACCAGCTGCTGACCGTTCATCAGGATCGTCCAGTGCTTGTCCGCGACGTCCGGGTCGACGCCGAACCGCACGGTCTCGTCCTGGTCGACGGTGATGGACTTCGCGTCCTTGTCCTGGAGGCACTTGTCGATCTCGTCGGCCGAAAGGGTCTTGCCCTCTCCGCCGCAGGTGGCCTCGGAGCTGACCGAGTCACTGCCGACCGTGATCGTCGAGATCGGGGTCGGCTCGTCACAGGCGGACAGCAGGAGAAGTCCGGCGGACACGGCGCCTACGGCGGCGACGGCGCGGCGGCGTCGCACAACGCGGTGTCCGAGAGCGGCGGTGCCGCGGGGCAACGTGGTCATGGCGGAAGGCTATACGGCGCCCCTGCCCCGCCCCCCACCTGGGTACGGCGTGGCGTGGTCACGCCACCCTCGGCCCAGTCCGTCCGCCGTGCCGGGCCGAGTCGAGCAGCCCCCGTACGGTCGTCAGCCACCCGGCGGCGATGATCGCGGCGGCCACCGAAAGGCCCAGCGTGCCGTTGAGCGGCAGCACGATGCCCACCGCGCCGCCGAGCACCCAGGAGACCTGGAGCAGCGTCTCCGAGCGCGCGAACGCCGACGTGCGCACCAGTTCCGGCACGTCCCGCTGGATCAGCGCGTCCAGGGACAGCTTGGCCAGCGCCTGCGCGAACCCGGCGACCGCCGCCAGGCAGGCCACCAGGAAGGCGCTGAAGAACACCGCGGCGACCACCGCCGCGCCCAGCACGAGCACGACCACCGTCACGATGATCACCTCCGGGGCCCGGGACCGCAGCCACGCCCCGACCGCCGTGCCCAGCGCGTTGCCCGCCCCGGCCGCGACGCCCACGATCCCCAGCGACACCGCCGCGCTCTGGCCGGTCATCGGGTGCACCCGCAGCAGGAACGCCAGGAAGAAGATCAGGAAGCCGGTCAGGCAGCGGATGGCGGCGTTGGCGGCCAGCGCGTGCGTCACCGCCGGGCCCACCGTGCGCAGGCCGGGGCGCTTGCCCCGCTTCCGCAGCGGCCCCGGCAGGTGCCCCTCGTCCGCGGCGAGCAGCGCCCGGTCCTCGCCGCGCGCGGAGTCCACCTTGCGCGGCAGCGTGAACGACAGCACGGTGCCCGCCACGAAGATCACGAAGGCGCCGTACAGCGGCCATCGCGGCCCCACCTGCTGGAGCCCCGCGCCGATCGGCGCGGCCACGCCGGTGGCCAGCAGCCCGCACAGCGTGACCCGCGAGTTCGCCTTCACCAGGGAGACCCGGGGCGGCAGCAGCCGCGGCACCACCGCGCTCCTGACCACCCCGTACGCCTTCGAGGCGACCAGCACGCCCAGCGCGGCCGGGTACAACTCGATGCCGCCGGTGACGACCGCGCCGGACAGCACCAGCGCGAGCACCGCGCGGGCGCCCATCGCGGTGGCCATCGCCGCGCGGCGGCCGTGCGGCAGCCGGTCGAGGAGCGGGCCGATCACCGGCGCGAGGAGCGTGAACGGCGCCATGGTGATGGCGAGGTACAGCGCGACCCGCCCGCGCGCCTCGTCGGTGGGGACGGAGAAGAAGACGGTGGACGCCAGCGCGACGGTGATCATCACGTCCCCGGCGCCGTTCACCCCGTGCAGTTCGATCAGCTTGCCGAGGCCCGACTCGCCCGCGCCGTGCGCGTGCGTCGCCCGCCGGATGCCGCGCGCGGCACCGGTCACCGGCAGGCGCAGAACCCGCCCGGCCGCGCGGAACCGGGAGCCGGGGCCGCGCCGCCGGCTCCCGCGCTTGAACTCCGTCCGTGCGGTTGCCACCCCGTCATAGTGCCCCGAGAGCGGCCGCTGTAGCGTCGATACGGCGCGTATGGCGGTGATCGGGTCGAGTGACTCCGGCGCCCGCGCCGCCGGGGAACACCGGGTCGTACCCCGCCGAAACTCCCGTCGGTGTAGGCCCAGGGCACATGAGCAGGTAGCGTGCGTAGCGCGTCGTGGCGAACGTTCTCGGCCGCGCGCCGTACGGCCATCCCGCAGAATGGATGACGTAGGTGCGCCCGAGCGCGATCGGGCGCGGACGTCGACGCGGTCCACAGGTCCGCTCCGTCCGCCCCTCGCAGGCAGCGGCGCACTCGTGAGACGGCGTATGGAGAGAAGCGATACCTGTGAGCGCAGCGACAACGCGAAGCCGCACCCCTGACCGTCTGTGCGCCGAGGCCGTCGACCTCGCCCGCGCCGCAGCCGAGGAGGCCGCCGCACCCGGCGTCGTCGGCGAGCACGAGGGCATGGTGTCGGAGGGCGACCGGGTCGTCACGCACTACTTCGCCTGCAAGGAGCTGGGGTACCGGGGCTGGCGCTGGGCCGTGACGGTGGCCCGCGCCTCCCGCGCCAAGATCGTCACGGTGGACGAGGCGGTGCTGCTGCCCGGCCCCGACGCGCTGCTGGCCCCCGAGTGGGTGCCGTGGAGCGAGCGGCTGCGGCCCGGCGACATGGGCCCCGGCGACCTGCTGCCCACCGACGCGGACGATCTGCGCCTCGAGCCCGGCTGGACCGGCGAGGACGAGCCGCCGCCGAACTCCGCCGTCTCCCACGAGATGGCCGACCTGGTCGAGGCCGAGGACGCCGAGGTGACCTCCGGGCCGCCCGCCGAGCTGTCGGCCGTCCCGGCCCGCGGCACGATCTCGGCGGTCGCCGAGGAGCTGGGCCTGCGCCGCACCCGGGTGCTCTCCCGGTACGGCCTGCACGTCGCCGCCGACCGCTGGGAGGACGGCTACGGCCCCAAGACCGCGATGGCCCAGGCGGCCCCCGCCTCCTGCGTCAGCTGCGGCTTCCTCGCCCGGATCGGCGGCTCGCTCGGGCAGGCCTTCGGGGTCTGTGCCAACGAGTTCTCCCCGGCCGACGGGCACGTCGTGTCGCTGGCCTACGGGTGCGGGGGGCACTCCGAGGCGGCGGTCATGCCGAAGCCGCCGCGGGTGGCTCCGCCGGTGATCGACGAGACGCGGGTGGACCCGTTCCCGCTGCGGCCCGCCGCGGATTCCGGCTCGGTGCCGGTGGCCGAGGATCAGGCCTCGGCGGAGTTGGGGCACTCCTGAGGGTGCGGGTGCGTCGTGGCTCGCGTCCCCGGGGGCTGGGCCCCCCGGACCTCCTTCGGCCTTGACGGCCTCGCCCTCGAACGCCGGACGGGCTGATCGATGCCGGTCGGTGTCACCGTGGTGCCGGTCGCCGCTTCGAAGGGCGTCGTCCGGGACGGTACCTTCGTGGTCCGTCGATGAGGAGAGTCACCGTGAGCATGTTCGTACGGCCTGCCGCCGAGGGTGCCGATCCGTTCGGGACGGCGCGTCTGCGGCGCGGGGTGCTGGACGCCTGGGCGACGAGCCCGGCCCGGTTCCGTGAGGACGCCAACGCGGAGGAGGACCTCGTCCTCGGCGGCTACCGCGACCGGCTGGTCGTCGAACTCGCGCAGAACGCCGCCGACGCCGCCGCGCGGTCCGGCGTGCCCGGCCGGCTCCGGCTCACCCTGCGCGACGGCGTCCTCGTCGCCGCCAACACCGGCGCCGCGCTCGACGCGACCGGCGTCGAGTCGCTGTCCACCCTGCGCGCCTCCGCCAAGCGGGACGCCGTGGAGGGCTCGGTCGGCCGGTTCGGGGTCGGATTCGCCGCCGTCCTGGCCGTCACCGACGAGCCCGCCGTCGTCGGCCGGCACGGCGGGGTGCGCTGGTCGCTCGCCGAGGCCCGCGACCTGGCCGCCGACACCGCCCGGCACAGCCCCGGCCTCGGCGACGAGATCCGGCGGCGCGACGGGCACGTCCCGCTGCTGCGGCTGCCGTTCCCCGCCGAGGGCAGCGCCCCCGCCCCCTACGACACGGCCGTCATCCTGCCGCTGCGCGACACGGCCGCCGCCGACCTCGCCGAACGGCTCCTGCACGGGGTGGACGACGCCCTGCTCCTCGCCCTGCCGGGCCTGGCGGAGGTGGTGATCGAGGCGGGCGACGAGGTGCGCACCCTCACGCGCCGCACCGAGGACGACCTGACCGTCGTGGAGGACTCCCGGCAGGGCGTCACCCGCTGGCGCACCGCCGCCGCGCACGGCCCCCTCACCCCCGACCTCCTCGCCGACCGGCCGGTCGAGGAACGGCTGCGCCCCCACTGGTCGGTGACCTGGGCGGTGCCCGTGGACGCCGACGGTGCTCCGGAACGCCCCCGCACCAGCCCGGTGGTCCACGCGCCCACCCCCAGCGACGAGCCCCTCGGTGTGCCCGCCCTGCTCATCGCGTCCTTCCCGCTGGACGCCACCCGGCGGCACACCGCGCCGGGACCGCTCACCGACTTCCTGACGGAGCGGGCCGCCGACGCCTACGCCGGACTGCTCGCCGACTGGCGCCCGGTCACCACCGGCCTCATCGACCTGGTGCCCGGCGCGCTGGGCCGGGGCGAGCTGGACGGCGCGCTGCGCCAGGCGATCCTCGACCGGCTGCCGCGTACGTCCTTCCTGCCGCCCGCCGCCCCCTCCGCGGGCCAGGACGCGGAGGACGACCTTCCGGAGTCCCTGCGGCCGCGCGACGCCGAGGTGGTGGAGGGCGCGGGCGCCGACACCGTGCGGGTCCTGGCCGAGGTGCTGCCGACCCTGCTGCCCGCCGGCCTCGAACGCCGCGCCGAACTGCGCACGCTGGGCGTGGCCCGGGTGCCGCTGACCGACGCGATCGACCGGCTGGCGGGCCTGGAGAAGGCGCCCGCCTGGTGGCGCGGCCTCTACGACAGCCTCGCCGGGGTCGACCCCGACCGGCTGTCGGGGCTGCCGGTGCCGCTCGCTGGGGGCACCTCCCAGGCTTTCGGCTCCGGGGGAGGCCGGACGACCATCGGGCCCCGGCAGGTGCTGCTGCCCTCCCCGGAGGCCGCCTCGCTCGACCCGGAGGTCCTCACCCGCCTCGGCCTGAAGATCGCCCACCCGGACGCCGCGCACCCCCTCCTGGAGAAGCTCGGCGCCCTCCCGGCCACCCCGCGTGCCGTGCTGACCACCCCGCAGGTCCGGGCCGCCGTCGCCGCCTCCCTGGACGACGAGGGCGCCGCCAACTGGGAGGAGGACGCCCTCGACGCCGAGGAACTGGCCGACACCGTCCTCGGCCTGGTCCGCGACGCCGGACTCGATCCCGGGGACGAGCCCTGGCTGGGCGCCCTCGCCCTGACCGACGAGGACGGCGAACTCTCCCCGGCGGGCGAACTCGTCTTCCCCGGCGGCCCGTTCGCCCGGGTCATGCGCGAGGACGAACTCGCCGCCGTGGACGCCGGACTCGCCGAGAGGTGGGGCCCCGAGCCGCTGGCCGCCTGCGGTGTCCTGGTCACGTTCGCCCTGGTCCGCGCCACCGACGTCGTCCTGGACCCCGACGAACTGGAGCCCCGCGAGGGGGACTTCGCCGAGCCCGACGACGCGGGACTGCTCGACGCCGTCGACGTGTGGAGCGAGGACGTCCTCGACCGCTTCCCGGACACCCCCGTCCCGCCGGTCGCCACCGAGATCGTCGCCGTGCGCGACCTCGACCTCGTGGACGACGACCACTGGCCCGAGGCCCTCGCCCTGCTGTCCCGGCCGCCGCTGCGCGACGCGCTGGTCCAGCCCGTGCGCGTCCTGCTGCCCGACGGCACCCACGAGGTCGTACGGCCGTACACCGCCTGGTGGCTGCGCGGGCACCCGGTGCTCGGCGGACGCCGCCCGGCCGGTCTGCGCGCCGCGGGCGGCGACCCGTTGCTGCGGGGCCTGTACGAGGAGGCCGACGCGACCGGCTTCGAGGACGAGCAGGTGCTGCGGGCGCTGGGCGTGCGCACCTCGGTCGCCGCGCTCCTAGACGAACCCGGCGGCGCGGCCGAACTCCTGGACCGCCTCGCCGACCCGGGCCGCCCGGTCGCGGCCGCCCAACTGCACGCCCTGTACGGGGCGCTGGCCGAGCTGGACCCGGACCGGGTCACCCTGCCGGACGAGGTGCGGGCCGTGGTCGACGGCGAGGTGCGCGTGGTGGACGCCGCCGACGCGGTCGTGGTCGACTCGCCCGACCTGCTGCCCTTCACGTCCGGCGTGCCGCTGCTGCCGGTCCGCCCGGCCCGCGCCGCCGAACTGGCGGAGCTGTTCCAGGTGCGCCGGCTGAGCGAGTCCGTCACCGGGCGCGTCGACTCCGAGGGCGCCGAGCACGGCGTACCGGAGCCGGTGCGGGTGCTGCTCGGGGCGCGGACCCCGGCGACGTACGTGGAGCACGAGGAACTGGTCGTCGACGGGGTGGAGATCGACTGGCGGCTGACGGACGACGGTGTCCTGCACGCGGCGACACTGGAGGGCGTGGCGGCCGGCCTCGCCTGGGCGGCGGGCCAGTGGCCGCGCCGCTTCGAGGTGGCGGCCCTGCTGGAGGACGAGTCGCGCACGGAGGAACTGGCCCGGGACCGCTGGTTCGACTGAACCGTCCGCCCGGACCGACCGGATGTGAAGGTGCGCACACATTTCCTTCACCTTTCATACAACCATCGCGCCGCGCCGTGGATCTATGAGGCGAGTCAGCAGACTCATGACCCTCCGGGTCCCGGCGCGGTGACGACCGCCGGGACCCCTTGTCCACACGTGGGGAACACATGCGCACACGAGTCCTGGCGGCGGCCGCCACCGGCGCCCTGGCCCTGACCGCCCTCGCCGTCCCGGCCGCGCAGGCCGACGGCGGAAGCGGCGACACCCGGATCACCAAGGTCGTCGTGGACGGCGACAACAAGGTGTCCATCGGCACCGGCAGCGCCAAGACCGTCTCGGTCAGCGTGACGGCCACCGACGACTCCGGCATCCTCGGCGCCGACTCCTTCGTGCTGAAGGGCCCGGGGTACGGCTACGAGTCGACGAGCAAGCCGACCTGCAAGAAGGCCAGCGCGACCACCTCCACCTGCACCGGCTCGGTGAAGATCGACCCGCGGACGGACTACCTCGACAACGCGATGGCCGGCACCTGGTACGTCGACGCCTGGATCGACGCCAAGGACGGCGACTTCGTCTGGAAGGACAAGGCCGGGTCCTTCAAGTTCCAGCGCGGCAGCGCCGTGACGACCAACGCCTCGCCGGAGCCGGTGAAGAAGGGCAAGACCCTCACGGTCACCGGCAAGCTGAGCCGGGCCAACTGGGAGACCCTCAAGTACGGGGCGTACTCCGGCCAGCCGGTGCAGCTCCAGTACCTGAAGAAGGGCACGAAGGCGTACACCGTGCTGAAGACCGTCAAGAGCAACTCGGCGGGCAAGCTCAGCACCACCGTCAAGGCCGGCGCGGACGGCTACTACCGCTACGTCTTCGCCGGCAACTCGGCGTCCGGGGCGATCACCTCGGTCTCCGACTTCGTCGACGTGAAGTAGCCCGCTACGCGGGGAAGCGGCGGCCGACCCACCTCCACAGGAGTTCCAGAACGGCCGCCGCGGCCACCGCGATGCCGACCGCGGCCCACGGCATCGTCACGCCCACCAGCTTCAGCGCGAAGAAGTCCTGCAGCCACGGCACCACCAGCACGATCACGAAGCCCAGCCCCATCGCCGCCACCAGCAGCACCCGCCACCAGGTGTACGGCCGGGCGATGATCGCCAGCACCCACATCGAGATCAGGAACAGCGTCAGCGTCGCCGCGCTCGTCTCCGCGTCCAGCGCGCCCGGCCCCGTGTAGTGGTGCCGCGCGACCAGGTACGTCACGAAGGTCGCCGCCCCGGCCACCACGCCGCCCGGGATCGCGTACCGCATCACGCGCCGGACGAAGTGGGGCCTGGCCCGCTCCTTGTTCGGGGCGAGGGCCAGGAAGAACGCGGGGACACCGATGGTGAGGGTCGAGAGCAGGGTGAGGTGGCGGGGCAGGAACGGGTACTCCACCTGCGAGCAGACCACCAGGATCGCGAGCAGCACCGAGTACACGGTCTTCACCAGGAACAGGGTCGCCACCCGCGTGATGTTGCCGATCACCCGGCGGCCCTCGGCCACCACCGACGGCAGCGTGGCGAAGCTGTTGTCGAGCAGCACGATCTGCGCGACCGCCCGGGTCGCCTCCGAGCCGGAGCCCATCGCCACGCCGATGTCGGCGTCCTTGAGCGCGAGGACGTCGTTGACGCCGTCGCCGGTCATCGCGACCGTGTGGCCGCGTGACTGGAGGGCGCCCACCATGTCCCGCTTCTGCTGCGGGGTGACCCGCCCGAACACCGTGCCCCCCTCCAGCGCCTCGGCCATCCCCTCCGGTTCGGCGGGCAGCCGGCGCGCGTCGACGGTGGCTCCGGACAGCCCCAGCTTGGCGGCGACCGCGCCCACCGACACCGCGTTGTCGCCGGAGACGACCTTGGCGCGCACGTCCTGGTCGGCGAAGTAGCGCAGGGTGTCGGCGGCGTCCGGGCGCAGCCGCTGCTCCAGGACGACCAGGGCGGTGGGCGTCACCCCCCGGGCCACCTCGGGGCCGTCCAGCTCCCCCTCCGCGCGGGCCAGCAGCAGCACCCGCAGCCCCTGCTCGTTGAGCCGCCCGGTCTCGGCGAGCGCCGGGTCGTCCTCGGCCAGCAGCACGTCCGGTGCGCCCAGCAGCCACGTGCGGGAGACGCCGTCGCCCTCGTCGAACGCGGCGCCGCTGTACTTGCGGGCGGAGGAGAAGGGCAGCGACCCCGTGCGCCGCCACGCCCCGGCGGACCCGTCGACCGGGTAGGTGTCGATGATCGCCTGGAGGGAGGCGTTGGGGCGCGGATCGGAGGCGCCGAGGGAGCCGAGCACGGTGCGCACGTACGTCTCGTCGGCGCCGTCGAGCAGGCGCAGGCCGGTGACGTCCATGCCGCCCTCGGTGAGCGTGCCGGTCTTGTCCAGGCAGACGGTGTCCACCCGGGCCAGCCCCTCGATGGCGGGCAGCTCCTGGACGAGGCACTGCTTGCGGCCGAGCCGGACCACGCCGATCGCGAAGGCGACGGAGGTGAGCAGCACCAGGCCCTCGGGGACCATGGGCACGATGCCGCCGACGGTGCGCGCGATCGAGTCGTCCAGCTCGTTCTCCTTGGCGAGCAGCTGGCTGAGGATCAGGCCGATCGCGGTCGGGACCATCATCCACGTGACGTACTTGAGGATCGTGGAGATGCCGGAGCGCAGCTCGGACTGGACCAGCGTGAAGCGGGAGGCCTCCTCGGCGAGCTGGGCGGCGTACGCCTCGCGCCCGACCTTGGTGGCCCGGAAGGCGCCGCCGCCCGCGACCACGAAGCTGCCCGACATGACCTGGTCGCCGGGCTGCTTGACCACCGGGTCGGCCTCACCGGTCAGCAGCGACTCGTCGATCTCCAGCCCGTCCGCCTCGACGCACACCCCGTCGACGACGGCCTTGTCGCCGGGGCCGATCTCGATGACGTCGTCCAGCACGATCCCGGACGTACTGATCTCGGCGGGCTTCCCGTCCCGGCGCACCGTCGGCCGCACCTCGCCGATCAGGGCCAGCGAGTCGAGGGTCTTCTTCGCCCGCCACTCCTGGACGATGCCGATGCCGGTGTTGGCGAGGATCACGAAGCCGAACAGGCTGTCCTGGATCGGCGCCACGAACAGCATGATCACCCAGAGCACGCCGATGATCGCGTTGAACCGGGTGAAGACGTTGGCGCGGACGATGTCGGCCAGGGAGCGGCTGCTGCGCACCGGCACGTCGTTGACCTGGCCGCGGGCGATGCGGTCGGCGACCCCGGCCGCCGTGAGTCCGGTCGCGGGCGAGGGGGTGTCAACGGCGTGCGCGGGGTGCGCGGGATCACGTCTGTCCGCGTCGAGATGCGTCATGCAATCGACGGTACGTGCGGTTTTACGGCTTCACCCACCGAGTGCGGAGAAGATCCGACCTGGGTACGAGACGTGCCGGCGCGGTGTGCTGCCCAGGTACTACGCGGTGGGCCGGTCCGCCGGGGCGTCCTGCGATCCGTGTGCGGCGGCGTCCCGCTTGATCGCGGCGTCGCGCCCCCGGACGTACCAGATGCCGATCAGGCCGAGGCCGGCGCCGGCCAGGCAGGTCCACACCCACCAGGTGTGCCCGTGGTCGTCGAACCAGCCGTAGAAGGGCAGCTGCACCAGGAAGAGGACGAACCAGAGGATGGTGCCGCCGACGACGGTCGGAACCACGGGGCCCTCCAGGGGCTCCGGCGCCTCGTGCGTGGGTGTCCACTTCGTCATGCGTACAGCTTACGAGGAGCGGGCGAACGGGTTGACGGCGCGGCGCCGTCGGGGTCTACGCGCGGAGATAGCGATCTGTGGCTCATACGTTCATACTGAACCCGTTTGTCTCTGACCGCTTTCATTCGTAGAAAACACCAATAGGAACACCGACAAGGCCGTGGGGGAACCTGTTGGTGATGAGGTCCCCGCATGTCCACCTCGGCCTCCGCCAAGGTCCCCCCGTCCCCCGAGCCGCCGGAAGACCGGCGGCCCCCGCAGAACGGCCTCGACCGCTACTTCAGGATCTCCGAGCGCGGCAGCACCCTGCCCCGTGAGATCCGCGGCGGCTTCGCCACCTTCTTCGCGATGGCCTACATCATCGTGCTGAACCCGATCATCCTGGGCAGCGCGAAGGACATGTACGGCAACCAGCTCGACAACGGCCAGCTGGTCACCGCCACCGCCCTGACGGCGGCCTTCACCACCCTGCTGATGGGCGTCATCGGCAACGTCCCGATCGCGCTCGCCGCCGGCCTCGGCGTCAACTCGGTCGTCGCCCTCCAGCTCGCCCCGCGGATGTCCTGGCCGGACGCCATGGGCATGGTGGTGCTGGCCGGTTTCATCGTCATGCTGCTGGTCGCCACCGGTCTGCGGGAGCGCGTGATGAACGCGGTGCCCTACGGCCTGCGCAAGGCCATCTCCATCGGTATCGGCCTGTTCGTCATGATCGTCGGACTCGTCGACTCGGGCTTCATCACCCGGATGCCCGACGCCGCGCAGACCACCGTCCCGCTCCAGCTGGGCGTGGGCGGCCACCTGCACGGCTGGCCGGTTCTGGTCTTCGTCCTCGGCGTGCTGCTGACCCTCGCGCTGATCGTCCGCAAGACCCCGGGCGCCATCCTGATCTCCATCGTGGTGATGACCGGCATCGCGATGATCATCAACGCGGTCACCGACATCCCGTCCTGGGGCCTGACCACTCCCGAGTGGCCCGGCAACCCCGTCGCCACGCCCGACTTCGGGCTGGTCGGCGAGGTCAGCCTGTTCGGCGGGTTCGACAAGGTCGGCGTCCTGACCGGTGTGCTGTTCGTCTTCACCGTGCTGCTGTCGTGCTTCTTCGACGCGATGGGCACGATCATGGGCGTCGGCGACGAGGCGAAGCTGACCGACGGCGAGGGCCAGATGCCGGGCATCAACAAGGTCCTGTTCGTCGACGGCATCGCGGTCGCCGCGGGCGGCGCCAGCTCCGCCTCCGCCACCACCTGCTTCGTGGAGTCCACGGCGGGCGTCGGCGAGGGGGCCCGCACCGGCTTCGCCAACATCGTCACCGGCGGGCTGTTCGCCCTGGCGCTGTTCCTCACGCCGGTCGCCACCATGGTCCCGTCGCAGGCGGCGACCCCGGCGCTGATCGCGGTCGGCTTCCTGATCCTGGCCGGTTCGATCAGGGAGATCGACTGGTCGGACTTCACGATCGCCATCCCGGCCTTCGTGACGATGCTGATGATGCCGTTCACCTACTCGATCACCAACGGCATCGGCATGGGCTTCATCACCTTCTCGGTGCTGCGCCTGGCGGCCGGACGGGGCCGCGAGGTGCCGGTGGCGATGCACGCGGTGTCGGCGGTCTTCGCCTTCTACTACCTGATGCCGGCCCTGGGCCTGACGTGATCCCGCGGGGTCACGGCACCCCGTAGAACCGTTCCGTCTCCTCCACGGCGGACTGGAACCGCTCGTCGAAGTCATCGCGAATGAGCGTCCGGACGACATAGTCCTGGACGCTCATTCCTCTTTTGGCCGCATGGTCCCGGAGCCGGTCGAGCAGCTCCCCGTCTATCCGCAGGCTGAGCACGCTGGTCCCCATGAGCACGAGGGTCGCCCCGCTGCACCGGGTGATGCTCCGATTTCCGGAAACGACTCACTCGTACGGGTGAACTGCGGGTTTCAGTGGCGGGCGTCACGGGGAGACGGGCGGTTGAGCGGTGGTATTTCGCGAGACTAATGAGTTACGCTAAGGAACATGCCGGACCTCAAGCATGGCGACGACGCCGCCGCCGTGAACTCCCTGCGCTCCGCCGTGATGCGGTTGTCCCGTCGGCTCAAGCACCAGCGGGTCGACGAGTCACTCAGCCCCACCGAGATGTCGGTGCTGGGCACCCTGTCCAACTGCGGCAGCGCGACCCCGGGCGAGCTGGCCCGCAAGGAACACGTCCAGCCGCCCTCGATGACCCGCATCGTGGCACTCCTCGAGGCCAAGGGGCTGGTCCGGCTGGAGCCGCACCCCGAGGACCGGCGCCAGAAGGTCGTGACGCAGACCGAGCAGGCCGTGGTGATGCTCGAGGAGAGCCGCCGCAAGCGGAACGCGTTCCTGGCCACCCTGGTCGAGGGGCTCGACGAGGACGAGTGGGCGAAACTGCGCGCCGCCGCCCCCGTACTGGAGAAGCTCGCACACAAGTAAGCAGTTCTCGCGAGGAGGCGAACCCTTTTGAGTACGGGATCCGGAGCAGCTTCCGCCCCCGCACCTGACGGCCACGACAACCCGACCACCACCCCCTGCGACGCCCCTCGCAAGACGTCGATGTTCGCCTCCCTGAAGGTCAGGAACTACCGCCTGTTCTTCATGGGCCAGGTCGTCTCCAACATCGGCACCTGGATGCAGCGCATCGCCCAGGACTGGCTGGTGCTCAGCCTCACCGGCTCCTCGGCCGCCGTCGGTATCACCACCGCCCTGCAGTTCCTGCCGATGCTGCTCTTCGGCCTCTACGGCGGCGTCCTCGTCGACCGGCTGCGCAAGCGGCCCACGCTGCTGGTCACCCAGTCCGCGATGGCCCTGACCGCGCTCGCCCTCGCCGTCCTCACCCTGAGCGGCCACGTCCAGGTCTGGCACGTCTACGTCGCCGCCTTCGCGATGGGCCTGGCCACCGTCATGGACAACCCGGCCCGCCAGTCCTTCGTCTCCGAGCTGGTCGGGCGGGACCAGTTGCAGAACGCGGTCAGCCTGAACTCGGCCAACTTCCAGTCCGCCCGGCTCGTCGGCCCCGCCGTCGCCGGTCTGATGATCACCGGCGTGGGCACCGGCTGGGCGTTCCTCGCCAACGGGCTGTCCTTCGTCGCGCCGCTCAGCTGCCTGCTGCTGATGCGCGCCCGCGAGCTGCACACCGTCCAGCGCGCCCCGCGCGGCAAGGGCCAGCTGCGCGAGGGCCTGCACTACGTCGCCGGCCGCCCCGAGCTGATCTGGACCATCGTGCTGGTCGGCTTCATCGGCACCTTCGGCTTCAACTTCCCGGTCTTCCTGTCCGCCTTCGCCGACGACGTCTTCGACGCGGGCGCCGGGGCGTACAGCCTCTTCAACACCCTGATGGCCGTCGGCTCCCTGGCCGGCGCGCTGCTCGCCGCCCGCCGCGGCACATCCCGGCTGCGGGTCCTGATCGCGGCGGCGCTCGGCTTCGGCGCCCTGGAGATCGTGGCGTCGACCGCGCCCGAGCTGTGGCTCTTCGCGCTGCTCATGGTCCCCATCGGCGTCTTCAGCATGACGGTCAACGTCACCGCCAACACCAGCATCCAGATGTCCACCGACCCGGCCATGCGGGGCCGCGTGATGGCCCTGTACATGATGGTCTTCCTCGGCGGCTCCCCGGTCGGCGCCCCGATCGTCGGCTGGGTCACGGACACCTACGGCGCCCGGGTCGGCTTCGCCGCGGGCGGCGCGGTGGCCGCCACTGCCGCGCTCGTCATCGGCCTGGTCCTGGCCCGCGTCGGCAACCTGCGCCTGTCGGTCGGCTGGCACCGCGGCCACCCCCAGGTCCGCTTCGTGCCCCGGGAGCGCCGGGAGGCGCTGGCGCCGGCGGCGTAGGGGGAAATCCGGGGGTCCGGGCGGTGGGGCTCTGCCAGGCTGGCGGCATGAGACTCTTCGCCGCCGTGCTGCCGCCCGAGGACGTCACCGCCTCGCTCGCCGACGAGGTGGCCGCGCTGCGGGGGCTGCCCGGTGCGGACGGGCTGCGCTGGACCGGCCGTCCCGGGTGGCACCTCACGCTCGCCTTCTACGGCGAGGTCGACGACGAAGTCGTGCCCGACCTGTCGGCCCGCCTGGAGCGGGCGGCCCACCGCACGCCGCCCTTCGAGCTGGCGCTGCGCGGCGGCGGCCAGTTCGGGCGCGGGCGGGCCCTGTGGGCGGGCGCGGAGGGCGGGCTCGCGACACTGCGGCTGCTGGCCGACCGCGCGGAGTCGGCGGGGCGCAGGGCGGGCGTCCCGATGGGCGAGCACCGGCGCTACAAGCCCCACCTGACGCTGGCCCGCAGCAGGCAGGCGTACGACGTCCGCCCCTACGTCGAGGCGCTGGCCGGCTTCGCCGGGCCCACCTGGACCGTGACCGACCTGGCGCTGGTCCGCAGCAACCTGCCGGCGTCGGGCGTGCCGGGCGAGCAGCCCCGTTACGAGGCGGTCGCCCGCAGCCCGCTCGGCGCCGCCGGTTAGGCTCGGGGGCGTGGACCCGAAGACCCGTAACCGGATCATGGCCGGTGTGCTCGTGCTGATGCTCGTGGTGGTGGCGGTGGCGGCGGCCCTCGGCTGACCTGCCCGGGGGCGGCCGCCGCCCCGCTCGCCACCTCACCCCGCTACCAGGCGAAGGCCTCCGGAGCGGGCCCGGGGCCCGGGAAGACCTCGTCGAGCCCGCTCAGCAGCTCGTCCGACAGCTCCAGCTCCACGGCCCTGAGCGCCGACGCGAGCTGCTCGGCGGTGCGCGGCCCCACGATCGGACCGGTCACGCCGGGCCGGGTCAGCAGCCACGCCAGCGCGGCCTCGCCGGGCTCCGCACCGTGCTTGTCGAGCAGGTCCTCGTACGCCTGGATCTGCGTCCGCTTCGCCGGGTCGGCCAGGGCGTCGGCCGCGCGACCCGAGGCCCGGCGCCCGCCCTGGACCTCCTTCTTGATGACTCCGCCGAGCAGCCCGCCGTGCAGCGGCGACCACGGGATGACGCCGAGGCCGTAGTCCCGCGCGGCCGGGATCACCTCCATCTCGGCGCGGCGCTCGGCCAGGTTGTACAGGCACTGCTCGCTGACCAGCCCGATGGTCCCGCCGCGCCGGGCGGCCGTCTCGTTGGCCTGCGCGATCTTGTACCCGGGGAAGTTGGACGACCCGGCGTACAGGATCTTGCCCTGCTGGACCAGGGTGTCGACGGCCTGCCAGATCTCGTCGAATCCGGTGGCGCGGTCGATGTGGTGGAACTGGTACAGGTCGATGTGGTCGGTCCGGAGCCGCTTGAGGCTGGCGTCGACGGCACGCCGGATGTTCACGGCGGACAGCTTGTCGTGGTTGGGCCACGCCTCGCCGTCGGCGCCCATGTTGCCGTACACCTTGGTGGCGATGACGGTCTTGTCGCGCCGGTCGCCGCCCTGGGCGAACCAGTTGCCGATGATCTCCTCGGTACGGCCCTTGTTCTCGCCCCAGCCGTACACGTTGGCGGTGTCGAAGAAGTTGATGCCGGCGTCCAGCGCCGCGTCCATGATGGCGTGGCTGTCGGCCTCGTCGGTCTGCGGACCGAAGTTCATGGTGCCGAGGACGAGCCGGCTGACCTTGAGTCCCGTGCGTCCGAGCTGCGTGTACTTCATGGTCCCCAAGCCAACGACTTGGAGTGCGCTCCAGGCAAGCGGGCAGGTCCGGTCAGTCGCGGGGGAAGTCGGCGGTGGGGAGCGTGAGGCCGAGGACCGTGTCGGTGAGGTCCAGGTCCTGCCCGAAGGCGAGCCGGAACTCGGCCGTGTAGTCCCCGTCCTTAGGCTGTGAGAAGACGTGGCAGCGCCCCTGGTAGGGGTCGGCGATGAGGTAGAGGGGGACCTCGGCTGCGGCGTAGGCGAGCCTTTTGGGGCCGTAGTCGTTGGCGGCGGTGCCCTGGGAGATGACCTCGGCCACGAACTCGACGTCCTGGTAGCGCCAGTGGCCCGTTCCGTCCGGCTCCGCTCCGTCGCGAAGTTTGGCGACGTCCGGGCAGAAGCCGTTCTCATGGCCGGGGAAGTCGATGCGAACGTCCGAGAAGATCTTGACGCCCTTGCCGAACTTGTCATCGACGGCTCGTGCGATGCGGAAGATGATCGCCCAATGCGTGTCCCGCTGCGGTGTCATATGAACGCTGCCCTCGACGATCTCGACCCTGAATCCTTCGGGGACGGGCATCCGCTCCAGCCGCTCGAACCACTCGTCCAAGCGCTTGGTGTTGGCGTCGGCCATGTCGATCCTGTCGTCAAGGACGGTCATCGTGGCGCTCCTCCCCGGCTGACTCAAGGACGAGTACAGCCGCGCGGTACAACGATACGCACGGCGACCTGGACACGGGAGGACGCGCATATGCCAGAGCGGGACCGGGACCGCACCGACCACCTCGTCGCCCTCGTCCGGCGCCATCTCGACGACGACGGCAACGTGCTCGGCGTCTACGCGCACGGCTCGGCCACCCTCGGCGGGCTGCGCCCGTACAGCGACCTCGATCTCCTCGTCGTGCTGGCGCGTCCGACGACGCACGGGCAACGCGAAGGGCTCACCGGGGAGTTGCTCGGCGTGTCCGGGGGCGAAGGGCGTCCCGTCGAGCTGATCGCCGTCGTGCGGGACGAGGTCCGGCCCTGGCGGTACCCGCCCCGCCGGGAGTACCTGTACGGCGAGTGGCTGCGCGAGGCCTACGAACGCGGCGCCGTCCCGGAGCCGGCGGACGACCCCGACCTGGCCCCGCTCCTGACGATGGTGCTGCGCGCCGACGCCCCGCTGTACGGCCCGCCGCCCGCGGCCCTCCTCGACCCCGTGCCCCACGGCGACCTGCGCCGGGCGATCGCCGCCGGGGTGCCGGAGCTGCTGGAGGAACGGGAGTCGGACACGCGCAACGTCCTGCTCACCCTCGCCCGCGTCTGGAGCACACTCGCCACCGGTGACATCCGGTCGAAGGACGCGGCGGCCGACTGGGCCCTCGCGCGCCTGCCCGCCGGGGACCGGCCGCCGCTGGCCCACGCACGCGCCGTCTACCTCGGGCAGGAGACGGAGGACTGGAGCGGCCGGGCCGTGCGGTCCTGTGCCGACCGGCTGGTCCGGGGGATCCGGGCGGCCTACGGGGCGGGGGAGTAGGGCCCGCCCAGCCCCCACTCCTCGTCCATCGCCGTCGCGAACGCCTCCGCGATGCGGTGCTCGCCGCTCTCGTTGGGATGCGTGCCGTCGTAGGTGTCGGTGTGGAAGTCGTACGCCACCGGCGGCGGGACGAACAGCAGCGGGGAGCGTGGGTCGTCGAGGTCGGTGAGGGTCTTCGCGAGGAGTTCGTTGAAGTGGGCGACCTGCTCGGCGAAGGACGTGTCGGCCTCCACCCGGATGTTGTGGAGCACCGGCATCACGGCGACGCGGACGCGCGGGTTCGCCGACCGGGCGGCGGCCACGAAGGCGCGGACGTTGGCGGCGGTCTGCTCGGCGTTGGTGTAGAAGCCGAGGTCGATCAGGCCCAGGGAGACCAGGAGCACGTCCGCGCGGCAGGCCCGTACCGTCTCCTCGATCAGTGGGGCCATGTGGTGCCAGCCCTCGCCCCAGCCGGCCAGATGGGCGCGGGGGAAGTCGGGTTCGGCGTAGGCGTGCGAGGTGGGGGCGTCCGTCACCTGGTCGTGGAGGGTCTCGCGCGGGCCGACGAAGGTGAAGGGGCGGCCGCAGGAGTCGCGCAGGTGCTGCCACAGCCGGTAGCGCCACGTGTGTTCGCCGGCGCTCCCGATCGTCATGGAGTCACCGACGAACATGAACCTGAGCATCCGCTCATCATGGACGATCGGCCCGGCCGGCGCGATGTGAGCCCGACCACGCAGGGTGACCGGCGGGGTGGCCGGCGACGTGAACGCCCGCGCGGGATGGCAGGCTTGGCGCATGCGCCGACCCTTCGCCCTCCTCGCCGCGGCCCTTCTCGTGGGCGCGTTCGCCGTGCCCGCCTCAGCGGCGGACGGGGACGACGGGCCCGCCGGGAGCGACGGGTTCACCATCAAGGACCCGCGCATCACCGAGTCCAGCGGCCTCGCCGCGTCCCGTCTGCACCCCGGTGTCTACTGGACGCACAACGACCAGGACACCGGGCCGTACCTCTACGCCGTGGACGGCGCCACCGGCGAGACCGTCGCCCGCGTCGCGCTGTCCGGCGTCGGCACCCCCCGGGACGTCGAGGCGATCGCCATCGGACCCGGCAACAAGATCTTCGTCGGCGACATCGGCGACAACGACGGCGTGACCTGGCCGTACGTGTGGATCTACGAGCTGCCCGAGCCGAAGGAGCTGAAGGACCAGACGGTCAAGGCGACGCAGTACGTGGTGAAGTACGCGGACGGCTCCCGCGACGCCGAGTCGATGCTGGTCCACCCGAAGACCGGGCGCGTCTACCTCATCGACAAGAACGAGGACGGCGGGCACCTGTACGAGGGCCCGGCGAAGCTGTCGTCCTCCGGCACCAACGTCTTCAGGCCCACCGTCCCCGTGGACCTCTGGGCGACGGACGCCGCGTTCTCCCCGGACGGCGAGCAGCTCGCCGTGCGCGGCTACCTCGGGGGCATCTGGTACGACTGGAACGGCGGGAAGATCAAGCGCACGGGGCGGATCAGCGTGCCCCTCGGGCAGGGCGAGTCCGCCACCTACACCACCGACGGCAAGAAGCTGCTGCTCGGCATGGAGGGCGCGAACAGCCCCGTGAAGGCCGAGGACGTGCCCGGAAAGGGCGGTGGTTCGGGCGGGGGCGGTTCCGACTCCTCGGGCGGGGACTCCGGCGGGTCCGACGGCCCGGGCGGGATCACGCTCAAGGTCGGCGCCGTGGGACTCCTCGTCGGGCTCGCGGCCCTGCTCGGCCTACGCCGGGCCGCCCGCCGCCGCTGAGCCGCCCGCCGCCGCTGAGCCGTCCGCCGCGGCCGGGACTTCCGCCGCGGCCGGGTCGTCCCCCG
>NZ_MULI01000109.1 GCF_002939385.1 Streptomyces sp. MH60
CCCGGGCAGCCTGGGCGGGCCCGCGGGCTCCGGTCCCGGCGCGGGCCCGGACCCCGCCCGCCCCGGCCCCGGCGGCGGGCTCAGCGACGACACCGCGATCCTCACCCCGCAGCGGCCGGTTCCCCCCGGCATGGGCAACCCGGACAACATCTCCGGCAACACCGTCACCAGCGGCATCCCCGTCGTACCGGGCGAGCGCAACGAGCCGTTCCGGGCCGCGTCCGGCGACGGGCCGCTGCCGCACACGCCGCCCAAGCTGCCCGAGCCGGTCTCCGCGCCGCCGGCGAGCTCCGCCAAGCCCGCCAAGAAGAAGGGACGCAGGAAGCTCCCGCTGCTCGTCGGCGGACTGGTCGTCGTCGCCGGTGTCGCCTACGGCGCCGGCCTGCTGATGAACCGTTCCGACGTGCCCAAGGGCACCACCGTGCTCGGCGTCGACATCGGCGGCGGCACCCGCGACGACGCCGTCGAGAAGCTGGACGCGGCCCTCGGTGCCCGCGCGGCCAAGCCGCTCAAGCTCACCGTGGGCGGCGACAGCGTCTCCCTGAAGCCGGACCAGGCGGGACTCCAGCTCGACACCCAGGCCACGGCCAGCGACGCGGCGACGAGCGACTACAACCCGATGTCCGTGATCGGCTCGCTCTTCGGCCAGAAGCGGGTCGTCGAACCGGTCATGCCCGTCGACGAGGAGAAGCTGCACGCCGCCCTGCAGAACGCCGCGAGCGGGGCCGGGTCGGTGACCGAGGGCACGATCAAGTTCGAGTCGGGCAAGGCCGTCCCCGTGTACGGCAAGGCCGGCAAGGGCATAGACGTCGCCAAGTCGACCGAGGCCGTGCAGGCCGCGTACCGCGCCCAGGTGGAGACGGGCACCGCCACCGGGGTGAACGTGCCGACGACCACCAGGGAACCCACGGTCTCCAAGGCCGAGGTCGACCGGATGCTGAAGGAGTTCGCCGAGCCGGCCATGTCGGCCAGGGTGACCGTGCAGACGGACGCCGCGCACTCCATCCCGATGAGCCCCGAGAAGTCGCTGTGGAAGTTCCTCCGGGTCACGGCCGTCGACGGCAAGCTCGTCGACAAGCCCGACCTGAACGCCCTCAAGGAGCTCTACGGCCAGACCTTCGACGGTGTGCTCATCACCCGGGCCAACGGTGCGAAGACCGCCGTCACCCCCCAGGACGTCTACGGCGCCATGCGCCAGGCCCTGAAGAGCAAGACCGACCGGGTGGCCGTCATCGACACCGACCCCAGCTGACGCGGCCGCAGGAGAGAGGGGCGCCCGCACTCGCCGGGCGCCCCTCTCGTCGTACGCCGCCGCACGCCGTATGACATCTGTCATCCGGCACCCGGGACCGCCGACACTGCCGGGCGCCCGGCCGCCGCGGCCACGATGGGGGCATGACGAGGACAACGGTGGTCGGCTTCGACCAGGTGACCAAGGGGTACGGCGACGTCCGGGCCGTCGACGGGCTGACACTCGCCCTGCACCCCGGACAGACCGTGGCCCTGCTGGGCCCGAACGGGGCGGGCAAGTCGACCACGCTCGACCTGCTGCTCGGCCTCAGACGCCCCGACACCGGCACCGTCCGGGTCTTCGGCACCGAACCGCGCGAGGCCATCGTCGCCGGGCGGGTGGGTGCCATGCTGCAGAGCGGGGGCCTGATGGACGAGGTCACGGTCGCCGAACTCGTCCGGCTGGCCTGCGCGCTGCACCCCAGGGCCCACCCGGCCGCCGACGTGCTGGCCCGCGCCGGACTCACCCAGATCGCCGACCGGCGGGTCGACAAGCTCTCGGGGGGCCAGGCCCAGCGGGTCCGCTTCGCGCTCGCAACCGCCGGCGACAGCGACCTGATCGTCCTGGACGAGCCCACCACCGGCATGGACGTGACCGCCCGCCAGGCCTTCTGGGCCACCATGCGCGAACAGGCCGACCAGGGCCGCACCGTGCTGTTCGCCACGCACTACCTGGAGGAGGCCGACGCCGTCGCCGACCGGGTGCTCGTCCTGCACCGGGGCCGGCTGCTGGCCGACGGCACGGCCGCCGAGATCAAGGCCAGGGCCGGGGCCCGCCGGATCTCCTTCGACCTGGCGGGCGCGATCGACGAACAGGTGCTGCGCGCCCTGCCCTTCCTGACCTCCCTCACCGTGTCCGGCCGGACCGTGCGCCTCCAGTCCTCCGACGCCGACGCCACCGTGCACGCCGTGTACGGCCTCGGCCTCTACCCCCGCAACCTCGAAGTCGCCGGACTCGGACTCGAGCAGGCCTTCGTCGCCCTCACCGCCGCCGAGGAGGCCAAGCAGCCGTGACCAGCCTGATCAGGCTCGAACTCACCCGAGCCCTGCGAAACCGCAAATTCCTGTTCTTCTCGGTGATCTACCCCTCGGCCCTGTTCCTGCTGATCGCCGGAAACGCCGACGGCACCGGCGAGGTCGACGGCACCGGACTGACCCTGCCGACCTTCTTCATGGTCTCCATGGCCTCCTTCGGCGCCCTGACCGCCGTACTGATGGGCAACAGCGAGCGCATCGCCAAGGAGCGCGAGAGCGGCTGGGTGCGGCAGCTGCGGCTGACCACCCTCCCGGGCCGCGGCTACGTCCTCGCCAAGACGGCGAGCGCCGCCGTCGTCAGCCTGCCCTCCATCGTGGTCGTCTTCGTCGTCGCCGCGGCCGTGAAGGACGTGCGCCTGGACGCCTGGCAGTGGCTCGCCCTCACCGGGGTGATCTGGGCCGGCAGCCTGGTCTTCGCCGCGCTCGGCGTCGCCATCGGCTACCTGGCGACCGGGGACGCGGTCCGCCCGATCACGATGATCGTGTACTTCGGCCTGTCCATGCTCGGCGGCCTGTGGATGCCCACCACCACCTTCCCGCAGTGGCTCAGGGACATCGCCGAGTGGCTGCCCACGCACGCGTACGCTGCCCTCGGGCAGTCGATCGAACAGAGTCACGCCCCGCACGCACAGGACCTCGCCGTCCTCGCCGTCTACTTCGTGCTCTTCGCGGGCGGCGCGGCCTGGCTGTACCGGAAGGACACGCTGAAGGCGTGAGCGGCGTCGGCATCGGGCAACGCCCGGAGAACCGCAGGCAGAGGACCGTCAAGGTCATGTGGACCGCCATCTGGCTGGCCTACCTGAGCGCCCCCGTCAGCGACCTGCTGCACGGCGGCCACGCCGTCGGTGTCCAGATCCTCGGCTGGATCGGCCTCGCCGCCTTCGTCACCTGGTACATGCTGCTGCTCTTCCGCATCGGCGGCGGCGAGAGGACCAAGCTGGTCCTCGGCTCCCTCGCCGTCCTCGCGGCCCAGTCCACACTCCTCGCCCTCACCCTGGGCCGCGAGTGGCTGGTCCTCTTCGTGTACGTCGCGATCGCGTCCGGCGCCGCCCTGCCGCTGCGTCTGGCCCGCTGGACGATCCCGGGGGCCTCGGCGCTGCTCACCGCCGTCGCGCTCGCCGTGCCGGGGGGCACCTCCTTCATCGCCGGACTGCTGCTCCCGGCGCTGCTGGGCGGCTTCGCCATGACCGGCGTGCGCGAGCTGGTCCGGACCACCCTCGCGCTGCGCGAGGCCCGCGCCACCGTCGCCCAGCTCGCCGCCAACGAGGAACGGCTGCGCCTCGCCCGCGACCTGCACGACCTGCTCGGCCACTCGCTCTCCCTGATCACCCTGAAGAGCGAGCTGGCGGGCCGCATGCTGCCCGCCCACCCCGACAAGGCCGCCCAGCAGGTCGCCGACATCGAACAGGTCAGCCGCCAGGCCCTCGTCGACGTCCGCGAGGCCGTCACCGGCTACCGCCGGGCCCGCCTCGCCACCGAACTGGCGGGCGCCAAGGTCGCGTTGACGGCCGCCGCAGTTGCCGCCGAGCTGCCCGGCGAACCGGACCTGGCAGGTGTCCCCGAGGAGTCCGAGACGGCCCTCGCCTGGGCGCTGCGCGAGGCGGTCACCAACGTCGTACGGCACAGCGGCGCCCGGCGCTGCGTGGTGGAACTGCTGGAGCGCCAGACGCTGGACGGCGCGGTGCTGGAACTGTCGGTGGAGGACGACGGCTCCGGCCGCCCCGGCTCCGCGCACACCCCCGGCAACGGCCTCACCGGCCTCACCGAACGCCTGGCCAAGGCGGGCGGCACACTGGAAGCGGGCGGGGCCCACCGGGGATTCAGGCTGGTCGCCCGCGTCCCGGCGGCCGCGGCGGCCGACATAGGATCCGGGGCATGAGCCGCACGATCAAGGTCCTGCTCGCCGAGGACCAGGCGATGGTCCGCGAGGCACTGGCCGCCCTGCTCGGCCTGGAGGAGGACATCGAGGTCGTCGCCCAGGTGGCACGCGGCGACGAGGTGCTGGACGCCGCCCGCGCCCACGGCGTGGACGTGGCCCTGCTGGACATCGAGATGCCCGGCGCGACCGGTATCGAGGCGGCGGCCCTGCTCCACCGGGAACTCCCGGCCGTGAAGCTGGTCGTCCTCACCACCTTCGGCCGCCCCGGCTACCTGCGCAGCGCCATGGAGTCCGGCGCCGACGCCTTCCTGGTCAAGGACGCCCCGGCCGCCCAGCTCGCCGAAGCGGTACGCAAGGTACTCGCGGGCGAGCGGGTCATCGACCCGACCCTGGCGGCGGCGGCCCTCGCCGAGGGCGCCAACCCCCTCACCGACCGCGAACGCGAGATCCTCCGGGCCGCCGCCGACGGCTCCACCAACGCCGAACTCGCCACCGCCCTCCACCTCTCCCAGGGCACGGTCCGCAACTACCTCTCCACGGCCATCCAGAAACTGGCGGTCAGGAACCGCGCGGAGGCAGTCCAGGTGGCAAGGAACAAGGGCTGGCTGTAGCGACCGACCGCCCCGAAGCTGCGGGCAGTCGTGCCGCTGGGGCGGCACGGGTGGGCGCAGCGGCACCCCGTCGGCGCCGGGCCGCGCACCCCCGGCCCGCACCGACCGACGCTCAGTTCAACATCGCCCGAGCCGTCCGCGCCTCCCCCCGCACCTCCTCCGCGACCGCCTGATCCACCGCCCCCACCACCTCCGCGTACGCCTCCAACTCCCCGGCCCCCGCCAGGAAGTCCCCCCGCTGCACCAGCAATCGCGCCCGCTCGTACCGCAACCGCGCCGCATGCGCCGGCAACAGCAGCGCCAGGTCGACCGCCCACAGGCCCACCGCCGACTGCTCCGGCCGCCTGGCCGCCCACGCCCGGATGTTGTTCAGCACCCGGGACACGACGTCCAACGGCGCCGCTGGCTCCAGCATCGACGGCCGCAGCTCCACCCCCGTCGCCCCGGCGACCAGCACCTCCGCGTCCTGCCCGCTCAGCAGCCGCCCCCCGTCGAACGGGTCGACGAGCACCCGCTCCTCCAGGGACCCGGAACCCGGCCCCGGCTCCGCCCCGAACCCGACCACGAAATGGCCGGGCAAGGCGACCCCGTACACCGGCGCCCCCGCCCGCCTGGCCACCTCGATCCACACCACCGACAGCAGGATCGGCAGCCCGCGCCGGCGCCGCAGCACCTCGTGCAGCAGCGACGACTCCAGCCGCTGGTAGTCGGCCGCGGCCCCGTGGAACCCGTACCGCTCGCCGAGCAGGTCCCGCAGTGCCACCGCCCAGGCCCGCGGCGTACCCGGCCGGAACGGCAACTGCCCGGCCAGCCGGTCCAGTTCCACCTGCGCGGCGTCCAGCCCGGCCTCGTCCAGCGTCCCGTCCGCCTCCGCGCCCACCAGCAGGCACAGCGTGGCCAGGTCGGGCCGCTCGGACCGCGCCTCTTCGGCGAACCGCCGCCGCAGTTCGGCCGAACGTTCCGGCGACGGGGGCTGGGGTGGATGAGGATGACGCATGGCCGGCTCGTGCCCTTTCACAGCGATGTCAGGCGACGGATCACCGGTCCGTCCCGGTATCCCCGGGCTCCCGGTAGTGGTGGTAGGCGTGGTGCGCGGCGAAGCCCATCCCGGCGTACAGCGCCCGGGCGCCGGTGTTGTCCGTCTCCACCTGGAGCCACGCCGCCGACGCGCCCTCGTCGAGCGCCCGCCGGGCCAGCGCGGCCATGACGGCGGTCGCGAGTCCCCGGCGCCGCTGCGCGGGGTCGACCTCGACGGCCGCGAAGGAGGCCCAGCGCCCGTCCACGACACACCGTCCGATCGCCGCCGGGGCACCCGTCGCGTCCGCGCCGGGCACCGTGGCGAACCACACCGACGGCCCCCCGCCCAGCACCCGCAGGGCCACGTCGCTCACGCCCTTGCGTTGATACCGGGCCAGCCACGCCTCGTCCGCCTCCCGGGACAGGAGCACACCGGTGCCCTCGGCCAGATCGGCGACCGGCGCGAGTCCGCCCGTCCACACCTCGGCCGTCACCTCCCGGACCCAGCCCCGCCGCTCCAGCTCCGCGCACAGCAGCTCCTGCGTGCCGTCGGCGCCGGTGGCGGTCTGGACGTACGCGGGCAGCCCGCGCTCGCCGTACCAGCGGCGTACGGCGGTCAGCGCCTCGTCGAGGGGCAGCCCCGGATCGCCGAGCGGCAGCACGGAGTTGGCCCGCCGGGTGAAGCCCCCGGCGGCCCGCAGCTCCCAGGCGCCGAGCCGCTCGCTCTCCACCGGGGGCCAGGCCCGCGCGGTGATGCGCGCCAGCTCCTCGTAGGACGCGGCGGGACCGCGACGGCGGGCGGGCGCGGCCGGCACGACCTTTCCGGCGACCAGGGCGGACTCCGCGACACGCACGGATTCGCCACCCTTTCGTGTGATCAGCAGCACACCGTCGGTCCATGATGTGAGAACACCGACCGTGTCGGTGAACTTCTCACCCGCGACACCCGCTTCGCTCAAGCGCCGTACGGAGACTCGTTTGCCCACGTCAGCAGCGGTGATACGGACCTCAAGTCGCCCTGCGGCAGAGATTTCCACGGGTCTGTCCACCCCTCCTGTTCGGATCATGCCCAAGAACGGAGATACTAGGGGCGGGCATCGACGACGCCGCGCTCCCGCGCGCCAGGCGGCGGAGCCTGAGGAGGCCCGCCAGCGCCCTATCGAGGAGGAACGACAGCGTGACCTACGTCATCGCGCAGCCTTGTGTCGACGTGAAGGACAAGGCGTGCATCGAGGAGTGCCCGGTCGACTGCATCTACGAGGGCCAGCGGTCCTTGTACATCCACCCGGACGAATGCGTCGACTGTGGTGCCTGTGAGCCGGTCTGCCCGGTCGAGGCGATCTTCTACGAGGACGACACTCCCGAGGAGTGGAAGGACTACTACAAGGCGAACGTCGAGTTCTTCGACGAGCTCGGTTCGCCGGGCGGCGCCAGCAAGCTGGGGCTGATCGAGCGCGACCACCCCTTCGTCGCCGCGCTGCCGCCGCAGAACCAGTAAGAGCGGCCCGCACGCACGCGCCGCCTCGGTCCCGTACGGCCTGATCACCCCGATCGGCGCCGCACGGGACCGAGGCGTTTGCCGTGCCGGGCGCTCACGAGGAAAGGGAGCCACCCACCGTGTCCGCAGTCTCCGACCGCTCACCCGTCGCCCACCACCCTGCCGGGTCGCTGCGCGACCGCCTTCCCGACTTCCCCTGGGACAAGCTGGAGCCGTACAAGAAGACGGCCGCGGCCCACCCGGGCGGCATCGTCGACCTCTCGGTCGGCACCCCGGTCGACCCGGTCCCCGAGCTGATCCAGAAGGCCCTGGTCGACGCGGCGGACTCCCCGGGCTACCCGACGGTCTGGGGCACCCCGGCGCTGCGCGACGCGATCACCGGCTGGGTGGAACGCCGTCTCGGCGCCCGTGACGTCACCCACCGGCACGTGCTCCCCATCGTCGGCTCCAAGGAACTCGTCGCCTGGCTCCCGACCCAGCTGGGCCTCGGCCCCGGCGACAAGGTGGCCTTCCCGCGCCTGGCCTACCCGACGTACGAGGTCGGCGCGCGCCTGGCCCGCGCGGAGTACGAGGCGTACGACGACCCGACCGAGCTGGACCCGGCGGGCCTCAAGCTCCTCTGGCTCAACTCCCCGTCGAACCCGACCGGCCAGGTGCTCTCCAAGGGCGACCTGACCCGCATCGTGGCCTGGGCCCGCGAGCACGGCGTCCTCGTCGTCTCCGACGAGTGCTACCTGGAGCTGGGCTGGGAGGCGGCCCCGGTCTCGGTCCTCCACCCGGACGTCAACGGCGGCTCGTACGACGGCCTGGTCGCCGTCCACTCCCTCTCCAAGCGCTCCAACCTCGCCGGCTACCGCGCGGCCTTCCTGGCCGGCGACCCGGCCGTCCTGGGCCCGCTCCTGGAGATCCGCAAGCACGGCGGCATGATGACCTCGGCGCCGACCCAGGCCGCCGTGGTGGCGGCCCTCGGCGACGACGAGCACGTCCGCGTCCAGCGCGAGCGCTACGCGGCCCGCCGCACCGCCCTGCGCCAGGCCCTGCTCGGCCACGGCTTCCGCATCGAGCACAGCGAGGCCAGCCTCTACCTCTGGGCCACCCGCGACGAGTCCTGCTGGGCCACGGTCGCCCACCTCGCCGACCGAGGCATCCTGGTGGCCCCGGGCGACTTCTACGGCCCGGCGGGCGAGAACTTCGTCCGGGTAGCCCTGACGGCAACGGACGAACGCGTGCAGGCGGCCGTCGAGCGCCTGAAGCCCTGAGGCCCGGCCGCGGGCAGGGAGGGTGGGCATGACGCCGGGCACCGGCCAGGACACGTCCACTGCACTCCCCAGGCAAGCAAAACGCCGGGGCCCAGGAAACGAACCCTGGGCCCCGGCGCCGTACAAGCCCGGCGCTAGCCGATCGGCAGCCCCTGGACCGGCAGCCCACCCTTGCCCAGCGCCTCCGTCGGCAGGCCGCCCTTCGTGGCGGTCGAAGCGGTGTCACCGACGATGTCCCCGGCGGAGCCCGCCGCCTCCCCGGCCGCGTTCTGCGCCGCCGGCGTGGCCTTCTTGACGACCGATCCACCGGTCTTGCCGGCGGTCGGCACGGTCTTCTTGACGGCCTTGCCGCCGGTGTCGCCCGCGGTCTCGGTGACGTTCTCGGCCGCGGAGGCGGCGGTGTTGCCGACGTTCGCCCCGTCCAGGGCGGTCAGTCCCCCGAGGTTCGGGGTGGCCGGCAGTTCGGGCGCCGCGCTGGCGGAGCCGGCCGCACCGACCCCGGCAGCCGCTCCCGCAGCGACGAGCAGCGCGGCACGGGCGATCCGACGGGTCAGGGGGAGGGACATGATGCTCCTTCGACGTAAGTCGACAACAACGATGGGTAATCCGACCGGGCCGGAGGGCGACCGGAGAGTGGTCGACCGGGCTCGGACGCAGTGACTACCGCTTGAGAGCCACGAAGGTTGCGGCGGCCCAACGTAAAGAGTTGGTAATGCGTCGCATTATCAGGTGCACAGAAAAACGGGCAAAAGGGCGCCGGTCGGAAAGTCTGCTGAATCCTTACGGCCCTTGATTTTCCCGGGTCCGACGCGTTCGGGGGTGAGGGTGCGAAAACCCGTGCTTCGCGCCGACGCGGGTCACTCGCGGAGGTGACGCTTCGTACGGGCGCGCTACCGCGCGGACGTGATCCGCACCGGCCCCGTCGCCCGCTCCGCGCCCTTGGCGCCTGCGCCGCCCGTCGGGTTCCACTTGCTGTCCGTGTTGCCCGCGGTCCACTCCCGGCCCGCGTAGGTGACCCGCTGGATGTGCAGCGAGGAGGCGTTGGCCACCGCCCAGTGCGCCAGCTGCCAGCCGCGCCGCCCGCGCTCCCCGGCCGCGCCGGAACCGGTGCCGCCGGTCACCGGCAGCGTCACGGTCCGCTCGTCGGAGCCGGCCGCGGACCGGGCGGAGGCGGCGTCGCCGCCCGCTTCGGCGCCGGCCGGGCGGAGCACGTCGTGCCCGAAGTCCCGTACCAGCGCCGCGCGCACCGCGTCCGGGCCCTTCTCCCGGGTCGTACCGGGGAGCCCGTCGCAGGTCAGCGTCGCCGCGGACCGTCCGGTGAGCGCGGCGGAGAGCAGCGCGGCGTCCGGTTCGTGCTTGGCGTAGGCATACGGGAAGGCGCTGCGCTGCACGCGCTGGGCGGCGTCGGTCAGCGGGAGGTCCAGGTAGCCGGGGATCTCGACCAGGTGGTCGTAGAACAGGCCCGCCGAGTACGCCGGGTCCATGATCTCCTCGGGCTTGCCCCAGCCCTGCGAGGGCCGCTGCTGGAACAGGCCGAGCGAGTCCTTGTCGCCGTGGTCCAGATTGCGCAGCGACGACTCCTGCAGCGCGGCCGCCAGCGCGATCGTCACGGCCCGCTCGGGCAGCTTGCGCGCGGTGCCCACGGCGGTGATCGTCGCCGCGTTCACCGCCTGCTCCGGCGTGAACTCGTAGGTCGCCCCGTCGCCCTTGCCGCCGGCCACCCTGCACCCCGGGGCGCCCCCGCCCCCGGTGACGTACTGCACCGCCAGATAACCGGCGACCGCGAGAAGGACCATGGAGGCGGCGCCCGAACGGGCGAGGCGGCCACGGCGTTTGGGGGGTGGGGACGGCTGGAGCACGCGTACAAGGTACTGGAGGGTAGGGTCCGGTGTCCGCCGGGTACGCACTCTGCCCGAAAGGGCAGGGCGTTAGGGTCGGGGCCATGGCCGATACCCCGCTTGACCTCACGCTGGACGCTGCGGAGCTTACCGCGCGGCTCGTCGACTTCCCGTCCGAGAGCGGCACCGAGGAGCCCCTGGCGGACGCGATCGAGAGCGCGCTGCGCGCCCTGCCGCACCTGACGGTCGACCGGTACGGCAACAACGTCGTGGCCCGCACGGACCTGGGCCGGACGGAGCGCGTGATCCTCGCCGGGCACATCGACACCGTGCCGATCGCCGGCAACGTCCCCTCCCGGCTGGACGAGGACGGGGTGCTGTGGGGCTGCGGCACCTGCGACATGAAGGCGGGCGTCGCCGTCCAGCTGCGCATCGCGGCCACCGTCCCCGCCCCCAACCGCGACCTGACCTTCGTCTTCTACGACAACGAGGAGGTCGCCGCCGAGCTGAACGGCCTGAAGCACGTCGCCGAGGCCCACCCCGAGTGGCTGGAGGGCGACTTCGCGGTGCTCCTCGAACCCTCCGACGGGCAGGTGGAGGGCGGCTGCCAGGGGACCCTGCGGGTGCTGCTGAAGACGGCGGGGGAGCGGGCGCACTCCGCGCGCTCCTGGATGGGCTCCAACGCCATCCACGCCGCCGCCCCCATCCTCGCGCGCCTGGCCGCGTACGAGCCGCGCTACCCGGTCATCGACGGCCTGGAGTACCGCGAGGGCCTGAACGCGGTCGGCATCACGGGCGGGGTCGCGGGCAACGTCATCCCCGACGAGTGCGTGGTCACGGTGAACTTCCGCTACGCCCCGGACCGCAGCCCCGAGGACGCCCTCGCCCACGTCCGGGAGGTCTTCGCGGACTGCGGGGTGACGGAGTTCGTGGTCGACGACCACAGCGGCGCGGCCCTGCCGGGGCTGTCCCACCCGGCCGCGGCGGCCTTCACCGAGGCGGTGGGCGGCACCCCGCAGCCGAAGTACGGCTGGACGGACGTGTCCCGTTTCTCCGCCCTCGGTGTCCCGGCGGTCAACTACGGCCCGGGCAACCCGCACCTGGCGCACAAGCGCGACGAGCGGGTCGAGGTGGCGAAGATCCTCGCCGGTGAGGAACGCCTGCGGTCGTGGCTGACGGCTTGATCCACCGCGGGTTTAGGTCGCTGCGTGGCGGACATGCTGAGGTCCCTCGTACGTAACCCGCGTAGATCTACGCTGAGGTGGAAGAACCTGCAACTGGAGGGAGCGCGCATGGCTACCGGCAACCCCGAGGGCAAGAAGCGGCCACCGGAGGAGCAGCGCCTGGGCCCTGTCCTCCGGCGGCGGGACAAGGTGCAGGAGAGCACCACGGACCAGCGCCTGCTGGACGAGCGAGCCCCGACGGACTGGGTGCACACCGACCCCTGGCGCGTCCTGCGCATCCAGTCGGAGTTCATCGAGGGCTTCGGCACGCTGGCCGAACTGCCGCCCGCCATCAGCGTCTTCGGCTCCGCCCGGACGGCCGTGGACTCACCGGAGTACGAGGCGGGCGTGCGGCTGGGCCGCGGCCTGGTGGAGGCGGGCTTCGCCGTCATCACCGGCGGTGGGCCCGGCGCCATGGAGGCGGCCAACAAGGGCGCCCTGGAGGCGAAGGGCACGTCGGTCGGCCTGGGCATCGAACTGCCCTTCGAGCAGGGGCTCAACCCCTACGTCGACATCGGCCTGAACTTCCGCTACTTCTTCGTCCGCAAGATGATGTTCGTGAAGTACGCGCAGGGCTTCGTCGTCCTGCCCGGCGGCCTCGGCACCCTGGACGAGCTCTTCGAGGCCCTCACCCTGGTGCAGACCCAGAAGGTGACCCGCTTCCCCATCGTCCTGTTCGGCTCCGAGTACTGGGGCGGCCTGGTGGACTGGCTCCGCGGCACCCTGGTGGCCCAGGGCAAGGCCGCGGAGAAGGACCTCATGCTCTTCCACGTCACGGACGACGTGGACGAGGCCGTGGCCCTGGTCTCCAAGGAGGCGGGCCGGTAGCGGCAGGTCACAGGCGGGGGCGAGGCCCTGGGCCGACCCCCGCCGAAGCCCTGGACCGACCTCCGCCGAAGCCCTGGGCCGACCCCCGCCGGAGTCCTAGGCCAAGCCCCGCCGGGCCACCGCCGGCTCCCGGTGCCCGGCGATCGTCGCCACCATGTCCAGCACCTGCCGGGTCTCCGCCACCTCGTGCACCCGGTACACCCTGGACCCCAGCCACGCCGAGACCGCGGTCGTCGCCAGCGTGCCGATCAGCCGTTCCTTCACGGGCCGGTCCAGCGTCTCCCCGACGAAGTCCTTGTTCGACAGGGACACCAGCACCGGCCACCCCGTCTCCACCATCTCCCCGAGCCGCCGCGTCGCCTCCAGGCTGTGCCGGGTGTTCTTCCCGAAGTCGTGCCCGGGGTCGATCAGCACCGACTCCCGCGGCACCCCCAGCTCCACCGCCCGCTCGGCCAGTCCCAGCGTCACCCGCAGGATGTCCGCCACGACGTCGTCGTACGTCACCCGGTGCGGCCGCGTGCGCGGCTCGGCGCCGCCCGCGTGCGTGCACACCAGCCCCACCCCGTACCGGGCCGCGACCTGGGCGAGCTTCGGGTCGACGCCGCCCCACGCGTCGTTCAGCAGGTCCGCCCCGGCCTCGCACACGGCCTCGCCGACCTCGTGCCGCCAGGTGTCCACGCTGATCACGACGTCCGGGAACCGCCGCCGGACCTCCGCGACGAAGCCCACCGTCCGCCGCGCCTCCTCGGCGGCCGACACCTCGTCCCCGGGGCCCGCCTTCACCCCGCCGACGTCGATGATCGCGGCCCCCTCGGCCACCGCCTGCTCCACGCGCGCGAGGGCGGGCTCGTCGCGGAAGGTCGCCCCCTGGTCGTAGAAGGAGTCCGGGGTACGGTTCACGATCGCCATGATCACCGGCTCGTGCGCCGTGAATTCACGCCTGCCCAGCCTGAGCATCCCCTGTGACATCTCCTCGACCACACCGTTTCTCTCGTGCCGTTCTCGACCCCGGGACCACGGTCCTTCGACGACCGCGGTCCCGGCTGTCAGACTCGCATGGCACGATCGGACCCGACACAACCGACTCCGGCACAACCGACTCGGACTCCTGCCGGACTCCGACCCGACCATGGGGGCCCCAGCGATGGTCATGTTCCTGTTCCTCGTCATCGCGCTGGCCGTCGTCGTGGCCGCGGTGACGCTCGCCGTGGTGGGCGGTGGCGAGAGCGGGCCGCTGCCCGACGCCGCACCCGAGCGGGTACGGGACGCGCTGCCCCCGGACCGTCCGGTGGACCGCGGCGACGTGGAGCGGCTGCGCTTCCCGCTGGTGGTCCGCGGCTACCGCATGGCGGACGTCGACGACGCCCTCGGCCGCCTCGGTGCCGAGCTGGCCGAGCGGGACGCCCGGATCGCCGACCTGGAGTCCGCGCTGGCGGGCGCCCGGGCCGCCGCGACCGCCCACCGCCACGTCGTCATGGACAAGCCGGCCCAGGAGGAGCAGCAGTGAGCGCCGGGGAGGCCCTCGCGGGCCCGGACGGCGCGCTGCGCTGCCCCTGGGCGCTCTCCACCGCGGACTACATCACGTACCACGACGACGAGTGGGGCCGCCCGGTCCACGGCGACGACGCCCTGTACGAGCGGCTCAGCCTGGAGGCCTTCCAGTCCGGCCTGTCCTGGATCACCATCCTGCGCCGCCGCACCGGCTTCCGCAGCGCCTTCGCCGGCTTCGGGATCGCCGAGGTCGCCGCCTTCACCGAGGCCGACCGCGAGCGCCTCCTCGCCGACGCCGGCATCATCCGCAACCGCGCCAAGATCGATGCGACCCTGGCCAACGCGCGCGTGCTGGCCGAGTGGGCCCCCGGCGACCTGGACGAGCTGATCTGGTCGCACGCCCCCGACCCGGCCGGACGACCGGCCCCGAAGACCCTCGCCGACGTCCCGGCCGTCACACCGGAGTCCACGGCGCTGTCCAAGGCCCTGAAGAAGCGGGGCCTGCGCTTCGTCGGCCCGACGACGGCGTACGCGCTGATGCAGGCGTGCGGACTGGTCGACGACCACCTGGCGACCTGCGTGGCCCGCCGCTCCTGAGCCGCCGGGCGCCGCCCGGGAGGCGGGCCGGGCCGTCTACCGGCCCAGGTACTTCGGCTTCTCCTTCTCGACGAACGCCCGCACCGCGATCGCGTGGTCCTCGGAGGAACCCGCCCGCGACTGCAGCTCGTCCTCCTTGTCCAGCGTCTCGGAGAGCGAGTGCGTCAGCCCGTACGCCATCGCCTCCTTCAGCGCCGCGTACGCCACCGTCGGCCCCTCGGCCAGCGCGCGCGCCGTCTTCTCGGCCTCGGCGCGCAGGTCGGCCGCGGGGACGATCCGGGTGGCGATGCCCAGCTCGTACGCCTCCTGCGCGCCGATGCTGCGCGGGAAGAGCAGCAGGTCGGCGGCGCGGCCGGGGCCGACGACGCGCGGCAGCGTCCAGGAGATGCCGGAGTCCGCGGTGAGCGCCACGCCCGCGAAGGAGGTGTTGAACGCCGCCGTGTCCGCGACGATCCGGTAGTCCGCGGCGAGCGCGAAACCGAGGCCCGCCCCGGCCGCCACGCCGTTCACGGCGGCGACCACCGGCTTCTTCGCCTCGGCGAGCGCCCGCACGATCGGGTTGTAGTGCTCGCGCACCGTGCTCATCGTCTGTCCCGAGCCGGTCTCCCGGTCGGCGGCCAGCAGCCCGATGTGTTCCTTGAGGTCCTGGCCGACGCAGAACGCGCGCTCCCCGGCCGCGGTCAGCAGCACCGCCCGTACGGTGTCGTCCGCCGCCGCGGAGCGCACCGCGTCCCGGAGGGCGACCTTGGTCTCGATGTTCAGCGCGTTCATCGCCTCGGGGCGGTTCAGCGTGATCGTCGCGAGCCCGTCGCTCACTTCGTGGAGCACGGTGTCGGCCATGGGAAATCCCCTCCGCGTCGTGTGATGCAGTGTCGTACGGCGGCATGCGGTGGCATGCGTCCGGGAGACAGCATGACGGAGATCACCGGGAACGGATCGCTCATGAGGTGTGACCTGCGTCAAAGAAATCCGGTCCGTATCCATTCGGTGGAAGTGCGTGAGGGCGCGCAGTATCGCAGTCACATCGCCGAATTGAGTGGTTTTGCTCGCGCGCGTTGCCCAAGCGATGCCGACCGATGTTGGTCATCGGGTCCTGGGATGCGGGATAATGGCTGGGAAGCAATGTGTTCGATGCCGGTGTCGCGCGTCCTTGCCGGAATGCGCGTGCCCTCACGGGCCGTCGCCGGTGACGGTGAGCTGGTATCAGGAAGGGGAACGAGCATGGCGGCCATGAAGCCGCGGACGGGTGATGGCCCGCTCGAGGTGACCAAGGAGGGGCGGGGCATCGTCATGCGCGTTCCGCTCGAAGGCGGCGGGCGACTCGTCGTCGAGCTGACCCCCGACGAGGCCGACGCGCTCGGCGACGCCCTCAAGAAGGTCGTCGGCTGACGCGCGAGCGACCACAACCGTGCAATCACCCCGGTACCGCACATGGTGCCGGGGTGGTTGTCGTGTGACGGCCTTTCCCGACGCCGGGTGCGTTTTCCTCGGCATTCGGGTGAGGGCTGTCCGTGCGACTTCGGTTCAGCGCTTCACGGCGCACAGCAGTCCGTCGCCCACCGGGAGCAGCGAGGGCACCAGCTCCTGGCTCTCCCGCACCGCGCGCAGCAGTTCCCGTACCCGCAGCACCTCGGTGGGCTGTGGTCCCGAGTCGATCGTGCGGCCGGCGCCGAAGACGCCCTCGAAGGCGACGAGGCCTCCGGGGCGCAGCAGACGCAACGATTCAGCGAGGTAGTCCAGGTACTCCAGACGGTCGCCGTCGCAGAAGACGAGGTCGTAGCCGGCGTCCGCGAGCCGGGGCAGCACGTCCAGGGCGCGCCCGGGAATGAAGCGGGCGCGGTTGCTGGCGAAGCCCGCGGCCCGGAAGGCCTGGCGGGCGAACTGCTGGTGCTCCGGCTCCGGGTCGACCGTCGTCAGTACCCCGTCCGGCCGCATGCCGTGCAGCAGATGGATCCCGGAGACGCCGCAGCCGGTGCCGATCTCCGCGACCGCCTTGGCGTCCACGGCGGCGGCGAGCAACCCCAGGGCGGAGCCGGTGCCCGGGGTCACCGAGCGCAGACCCGCCTCGCGGGCCCGGTCGCGTGCCCAGAGCAGCGCGTCGTCCTCGGCGACATAGGCGTCGGCGAACGCCCAGCTCGTCTGCCGGTTGCCGGTAATGACCCTCTCCTGTCCCCGTCGTTGCCTCGGCGTGACTGTATCCGTTGGCGTCGGGAACCCGCAGATGGGACCAGTCGTTAAAAGGGGAAGCAAGAGGCGGAACGGAAGAGGCGACCGAGCGGCCCGGGGGACGAGCCGTACGGGCGCAGATCAAATTCTCGTAAAACCGCTTATCCGGAGCTAACGGGCGAGGTGGCTATGGTAGGGGCTCCACTGGACACCACCAGAGCCGACAGGGGAGGTGCGGCCGCACCCGCGGATCGGGGCGGAGTGCTGCGGCGCTTCCTCGGATCGGCAGGCAGGCCGAAATCCGTGAACGACACCGCTGCTGACCACAGCCACTCCGACGGCCCCGCCAGGGGGTCCGCCCAGACCGCGACCTTCTCCAGCGACGCGGACGGGCAGGCGTGGACTCCGCCCACCTGGGAGGAGATCGTCAGCACCCACAGCGGCCGGGTCTACCGCCTCGCCTACCGCCTCACGGGCAACCAGCACGACGCCGAGGACCTCACCCAGGAGGTCTTCGTCCGCGTCTTCCGGTCCCTGTCGACCTACACGCCGGGCACCTTCGAGGGCTGGCTCCACCGCATCACCACCAATCTCTTCCTCGACATGGTCCGCCGCAAGCAGCGCATCCGGTTCGACGCGCTGGGTGACGACGCGGCCGAGCGCCTGCCCAGCAGGGAGCCCACCCCGCAGCAGCTCTTCCACGACGCCCACTTCGACGCGGACGTCCAGCAGGCGCTGGACACCCTCGCGCCCGAGTTCCGTGCCGCCGTCGTCCTGTGCGACATCGAGGGGCTGTCGTACGAGGAGATCGCCGCGACCCTCGGCGTCAAGCTCGGCACGGTCCGCTCCCGCATCCATCGCGGCCGTTCCCAGCTGCGCAAGGCGCTCGCGCACCGTTCGCCCAAGGCGCGGGCCGACCGCCGCTCGTTCGCGGCCGGCGTCCCCGCACTGGGAGGAGGGGGCACGAGCGCGTGAGTGGATCACGGCCTGAGTGCGAGGGACACCTCGCAGAGCAGCACCTGGGAGACCGGCTCTCCGCCCTGGTGGACGGCGAGCTCGGTCATGACGCGCGTGAGCGCGTGCTGGCGCACGTGGCGACCTGCCCGAAGTGCAAGACGGAGGTCGACGCCCAGCGCCGACTGAAGAACGTGTTCGCCGAAGCGGCCCCGCCGGCCCCCTCCGAGAGCTTCCTGGCCCGCCTCCAGGGGCTCCCCGGTGGCGACACGGACGGTGGCGGCCCGCCGCTCGCCGGACTGGCCGGAGGCTTCCGCACGTCCGCGAGCCCCGGCGTCCTCGGCCCGAGGCGGGGCGAGCGGTTCGAGTTCGACTACGTCCCCGCCCGGCCGCACGCCTCGGTGCTGCCGCCCTCCTCGTCGGGGCGCGGCTTCCGCATCCACGACGTGCACCGGCAGGAGTCCGACCGTTCGGCCTCGCGCGGACTGCGGTTCGCCTTCGTCGCCGCAGGAGCGGTGTCGCTGGCCGCGATCGCGCTGGGCGGTGTCACCCTCGGCACCCCGGACACCACCACCGAGGCCCGCGGCTCGGGCAGCGGCAGCAACGTGACGCCGCTGCGTACCCCCGGCGCAGCCGCGGCCACCGGCTCCGAGAGCCAGCGCCGCCGCACGAGCGGTCCGCTGCTCGGGCAGGGCCAGCGCGTACTGGGCGACACCCCCGTCGCGTCCACCACCGCCTCCGCGCCGTTGCTGCCCGGGATGCCGGCCCCCGCCGGGAGCGACGCACGGCAGCAGGCCGTCCGGGCGCTGACCACTCCGGTGACGGCCGGTGCTGCCGCCATGTCCCCGCTGATACGGCCGCTGGAAGCCGTTCCGCCGCTCTCCCTGAGTTCCTGGTCGACGGCGGCCACCGAGGTCAGGCCGCCCGGCCTGCTCACCGCCCCCGACCCGGCGCCGTCGCCCTATCCCGCGGCTTCCCCGGCCACCTCCTACCCGCCGGTTCGCTGACGGGCTCTGCGCGCCGGTCCGCGAACCTGATTGAATCCGGGGTGGCGCCAGAGCCCTTGGAGCCGACGATCTGCGGCCAGCTGCGGGGAGAACATGAACGAGGGGAAGCCCACGAAGGCGAAGTGGTGGAGTCGTCCCCGCTCGTCCGAAGACGCGCCCGACGGCGACTTCGAACTGGAACGCCCCCGCCCGATCCCCACCACGGGCACGGGCACGGCCGCCGACGGGGGCGACTTCGAGCTGGAGCGCCCGGCGACGCCCCGCGCGACCGACGAGGGTGACTACGAGCTGGACCTCCCCCGCCCCGAGCCCGCCGAACCGGCGGACGCCGGTCTGCCTCGGCAGGGGGACCGGCGCGCTGTCCCGGCGGAGGACGCCTTTCCGGCCGAGGCCGTGAGGTCGCGGTCCCACGCGGGGACCGGCTCCGCCCCGCCCGCCGACGCCGCGCCCGCCGACGAGCGTCCCAAGCCGCTGCACGAACCCGACCCGTACAGCACCCCGCCCTACGGTGAGCCGGGCCCCTGGGCCCCCGCTCCGCCGGTCCAGCATCCGGCGGCCACACCCGCGCACGGCACGGCGACGGCGGCGGCCCCGCACGCGCCCCGCACGCCCGCCCCGGCG
>NZ_MULI01000011.1 GCF_002939385.1 Streptomyces sp. MH60
GCCGCGCGCCCCGGCTCCGGCCTCACCGCGGGCACCCGCGCGCTCTACGCGTCGCTCGCCTCGGCCACCGGGCGCGACACGGCGGAGCTGGCACGGGCCGTCGCCGCCTGGCGGCAGGGCGGGCCGGAGGGACTCGACGTCCTGGAGGAGCCCTGGGACCCGCCGGCCGGCCGGTTCGACCGCGCCCGCCCGCTGCTGCTCGCCGCCGACCTCCCCGCCTTCCGCCCCTGGCGCAACCGCCTCACCCACCCCCGGGGCCATGTCCAGCTCAGACTCGGCCGGACGGGGCTCTGGTACGCGTACGAGTCGGAGCCCGGCCGTGCGGACTGGTGGCCGCGCGGTACTCCCGACCTCGACCCGGTCGGCGCCCTGACCGGCCTGGGCACCCGAGTCGATCTCTGACCCCTCCGACCGCCGGGGACGAAGGGGGCGTTGTCTTCCGCCTGCCGGATGTATAGCCTCACCCATGGCATGTGACATTGCACAGTGTGGTGCGTGCGCGGAGGAGGAGCCGTTGACCCTGAAGGTCGTCGTCGTGGGCGCGGGAGTCGTCGGAGCCGCCTGTGCCTTCCACGCCGCATCGGCGGGCATGGACGTCACGGTCACCGACCGCGGGCCCGTCGGCGCCGGGACGACGAGCCGCGGGGAGGGCAACGTCCTCCTCTCCGACAAGGAACCCGGCCCCGAACTCGACCTGGCCCGGCTGAGTCGCACGCTGTGGGACGAGGCGGGCCGGGAGTTGGGCCCCGACACCTTCGAACTGGAGCCGAAGGGCGGCCTGGTCGTCGCGAGCGGCTCCGAAGGCCTCGCCGCGCTCCAGGAGTTCGCCGCCCGCCAGGAGGCGGCGGGAGTCCGCGTCGAGCAGGTGGACCGGGTGCGGGACCTCGAACCCCACCTCGCGCCCGGCATCCCCGGCGGCGTCCACTACCCGCAGGACGCGCAGGTGCAGCCGGTGCTGGCGGCGGCCGCCCTGCTCCGAGCCGCCGTACGGCACGGTGCGCGCTTCCACCCGGGCGAGGTGGCCGGGGCGGTGACCGGCCGGGACGGCCACGTCACCGGCGTCCGGACGGCCGCCGGCGACGTGCTGCCCGCCGACGCCGTCGTCAACGCCGCCGGAACCTGGGGCGGCGAGGTCGGCCGACGGCTCGGCGCTCCCATCGAGGTGCTGCCGCGCCGCGGCTTCGTCCTGGTGACCGAACCGCTGCCGCCGATGGTCCGCCACAAGGTCTACTCCGCCGACTACGTCGCCAACGTCGCCTCCTCCGACGCCGGACTGGAGACCTCGTGCGTCGTCGAGGGCACCCGCGGCGGCACGATCCTCATCGGAGCCAGCCGGGAACGCGTCGGCTTCGACACCACGATGAACACCGCCGTGGTCACCAGGCTCGCGGCCCAGGCGTGCCGGCTCTTCCCGTTCCTGCGCGGAGTCCATCTGATGCGCGCCTACCGCGGGTTCCGGCCGTACTGCCCGGACCACCTGCCGGTGGTGGGCCCCGACCCGCGCGTGCCGGGCGTCGTCCACGCGTGCGGTCACGAGGGGGCGGGCATCGGGCTCGCCCCCGGGACCGGCGCGCTCGTCACGGCCCACCTGCTCGGCCGCCCCTGGCGCGGCGCCGATCCGGCCGCCCACACCGGTCTTCTCCCCGACCGCTTCCTGACCGCCGGAGGTGCTCCCCAGTGAGCGAGATCGTCGTCGACGGCGAACCCCTGCCGTTCGTCGAGGGACAGACCGTCGCCGCGGCCCTCGTGGCCACGGGCCGCTTCGCCTGGCGCACCACCCGCGTCGGACACCGCCCGCGGGGGGTCTTCTGCGGCATCGGCGTGTGCTTCGACTGCCTCGTCACCGTCGACGGAGCCCGCGGACAGCGCGCCTGCCTGGTGCCGGCCCGGCCGGGCATGACCGTCACGACCCAGGAGGGCGACGATGAGTGAGCCGGCGGACCTCGTCGTCGTGGGAGCGGGCCCGGCCGGCATGGCCGCCGCGGCCACGGCGCTGGCCGGGGGACTGCGCGTCGTGCTGCTGGACTCCGGCACCGCCCTCGGCGGTCAGTACTGGCGGCACCCGCCGGAGCACGCACGCGCGGCCGTCCCGACCGACGACCTGCACCACGGACTGCGCCGGTACCGCGCCCTGTGCGCGGCGTTGGCTGCGGGCCGTGCCGCGGGCCGGCTCGACCTGCGCCTGGGACACCACGTGTGGTCCGCCGTCCGCGAGGACGACGGGTTCGCGGTCCACGCGGTGGACCGTCGCGAGGCGCCGCGGGAGACCGCCCTCGTCCTGCGGACGCCCAGGCTCCTGATCGCCACCGGCGCCTATGACCGTCAACTGCCTTTCCCGGGCTGGGACCTGCCCGGCGTACTGACCGCCGGCGGCCTCCAGGCGCTGCTCAAGGGCGGCGGAGTGGCGGCCGGAAGCCGCGTGGCGCTGGGCGGCACCGGCCCGTTCCTGCTGCCGGTCGCCGCCGGACTCGCGGCGCGCGGCGTCGAGGTCGTCGCGGTGTGCGAGGCGGCCCACCCGAAGGCGTGGCTGCGGCACCCCGGCCCGCTGCTGCGCAACCCCGGCAAGTGGGCCGAGGGAGCCGGGTACGCCGCCGCGCTCGTGCGCCACCGCGTCCCCGTCCGCCCGCGCACGGCGATCGTCGCCGCGGAGGGCGGCGAACGCGTGACCGCGGTGCGGATCGCCTCGCTGGCGCCGGACGGCAGCCCGCGTCCCGGTACGGAACGACGTGTCGAGGTCGACGCCGTCGGCGTCGGCTGGGGCTTCGCACCCCAACTCGACCTGCTCGTCCCCCTCGGCTGTGCCCTCACCGACTCGGCGGACGGCAACGCGGTCGTCGCGGTCGACGGCGGCCAGCGCACCACCGTCCCCGGTCTCTACGCCGCGGGGGAGACCTGCGGTGTGGGCGGGGCGGCCCTCGCCGTGAACGAGGGCCGGCTGGCCGCCCGGTCGGTCCTCGCCGACTCCCGCACCACCCCCGTACCGGCGGACAAGCGGCCGGCCGCGGTGCGTTCGGCGGTGACCCGGCAGCGGGCCTTCGCCCGGGCGATGGCCCTGGCCCACCCGCTCCCTCCCGCCTGGCCCTCGTGGCTGACCGACGAGACCGTCGTGTGCCGCTGCGAGGAGGTGACCGCCGGGGCGATCCGCGCCGCCCGCGCCGACGGCGCCCACGACCACCGGCAGGTCAAGCAACTGACCCGGGCCGGCATGGGCTGGTGCCAGGGCCGGATGTGCGGGCCCGCCGTGCACTGCCTCACGGAGCGGCGGCGGGCCTACCAGCCCGCGGAACGGCTCGTCGCGACGCCCGTCACCCTCGGGGCGCTCGCCGACCTCGACGAAGCCCCGGCGGCACCTTCGGGACCGACGGCATCGACGGCATCGACGGCATCGACGGACAACGGTGCAACCGACAAGGAGTGTTCATGAGCGAGACCCGCAAGCCCTGGCACGGCGTCATCGTCGCGACCAGCCTGCCGTTCCACGACGACCTCTCGGTCGACTTCGCGGCCTACGGCGAGAGCGTCGCCCACCTCGCCGAGCAGGGGATGCACGGCGTGGCGCCGAACGGTTCCCTGGGCGAGTACCAGACCCTCACGTACGAGGAGCGCGACCGCGTCGTCGAGACCGCCCTCGCCAACGCGCCCGAAGGGTTCACCGTCATGCCGGGCGTCGGCGCCTACGGCGGCCGCGAGGCCGAGCGGCACGCCAGGTTCGCCAAGGACGCGGGCTGCCAGGCGGTCATGTGCCTGCCCCCCAACGCCTACCGCGCCGACGACCGCGCGGTGCTCGAACACTTCGAACGGGTGGCCTCGGTGGGCCTGCCCGTCACCGCGTACAACAACCCCATCGACACCAAGGTGGACCTGCGCCCCGACCTGCTGGCCAAGCTGCACGCCGAGGGGTTCATCGTCGGGGTCAAGGAGTTCTCCGGCGATGTGCGGCGCTGCTACGAGATCTCCGAGCTGGCCCCCGGCCTCGACCTCATGATCGGCACCGACGACACCGTGCTGGAGGTCGCCGTGGCCGGTGCCAAGGGCTGGGTCGCCGGGTACCCGCAGGTCTTCCCCCGGGCCTGCCTCGCGCTGTACGAGGCGTCCGTCCGGGGCGACCTGGAGACCGCGCTGCCGCTCTACCGTCAACTGCACCCCGTACTGCGGTGGGACAGCAAGACGGAGTTCGTCCAGGCCATCAAGCTCGGCCAGGAGATGACCGGCCGCCGCGGCGGTGTCTGCCGTCCGCCCCGGCAGCCGCTGGCTCCGGAGACGGAAGCCGTCGTACGGGCCGCCACCCAGGCCCTCGTCGACGCCGGGGTGAACTGACGATGCGCTCGACGGTCTGCTACCACGCCGTCGACTCGCACACCGAGGGCATGCCCACCCGCGTGATCACGGGCGGTGTGGGCGTCCTCCCCGGCGCGACGATGTTCGAGCGACGCCGGCGGTTCGTCGCCGAACGCGACCACCTGCGCACCCTGCTGATGTGCGAACCGCGCGGACACGCCTCGATGTCCGGGGCGATTCTGCAACCCCCTACCCGGCCGGACGCCGACTACGGCGTCCTGTTCATCGAGGTCTCCGGCTGTCTGCCGATGTGCGGGCACGGGACCATCGGGGTCGCGACGGTCCTCGTCGAGACCGGCATGGTCGAGGTGACCGAGCCGGAGACCCTGGTGCGGCTCGACACCCCGGCGGGACTGGTCACCGCCCGGGTGCGGGTGCGCGAGGGCCACGCCGAGTCGGTGACCCTGGAGAACGTCGCCTCGTACTGCCACGCACTCGACCAGGTCGTCGACGTCCCCGGATACGGGGCGGTGCGCTACGACATCGCCTACGGCGGCAACTTCTACGCCGTCGTCCGCACCGACGACCTCGGCATCCCCTTCGAGCGGGCGCACAAGCAGCGGCTGCTCGACGCCGGGCTGGCCGTCATGGACGCGGTCAACAAGCAGAACCCGGTGTCCCACCCGGAGAATCCGGAGATCGACGTGTGCCACCACGTCTACCTGGAGGCCCCCGGATCGACCGCGCGGCACTCACGGCACGCCATGGCGATCCATCCGGGATGGTTCGACCGGTCGCCCTGCGGCACGGGCACCAGCGCCCGGATGGCGCAACTGCACGCCCGCGGTCTGCTGCCGGCCGGTGAGGACTTCGTCAACGAGTCCTTCATCGGCTCCCGGTTCGTCGGGCGGGTCCTGGGGGAGACGACGGTCGGGGACCGCCCGGCCGTCCTGCCGTCCGTCACCGGCCGCGCCTGGATCACCGGCACCGCCCAGTACCTGCTCGACCCCACGGACCCCTACCCGGCGGGCTTCACTCTCTGACGGACTCGGCGGTGCCGTCCGCCCAGAGCGTGCGGACGTGCGCGAGATGGCGGCGCATGCACTCCTCGGCCTCCCGGCCGCGGCCCGCCACCATCAGATCCAGCAGGTCGACGTGCTCCTGGGCGGACGCGACCAGCCGCCCCGCCTCGTCGAGGCTGCCCAGCCCGAACAGGCGGGAACGCTTGCGCAGGCCGGCCACCACCTCCACCAGATGGTGGTTGCCGGCCAGGCCCAGCAGTTCGAGGTGGAAGCGGTGATCGGCTTCGAGGTACGCGAGGACGTCGTGCTCGCGGGCCGCGGTGACGATCTGCCGCGCCAGCGGCCGGAGGGCCTCCAGCTGCTCGACGGTCGCGGTGGCGGCGACGCGTCCCACGGTGGGAACCTCGATCAGCGTCCGGATCTCGGTGAACTCGTCGAGGTCCCGCTCGGTCATCTCGGTGACGCGGAACCCCTTGTTGCGCACCGCTTCGACCAGCCCCTCCCGGGCCAGGTCCAGCATGGCCTCGCGCACCGGAGTGGCGGAGACGCCGAGTTCCGCGGCCAGGGTGGGCGCGGAGTAGACGACACCGGGCCGCAGATCACCGGCGATGAGCGCGGCCCGCAGCGCGTCGGCGACCTGATCACGCAGATGGGCCTGGACGGAGATCGCCTGGGACTTGAGATGCGGCATCCACGCTCCTGCGTCCGACCAGACAATTGGCCCTCACCATACAATGTCACGTTGCGCCGAAGGCGGGCCGTACGGTGTCCGGTTCTCGCTGGTGCGCGGTAAATGCCTGGACTGTGCACCCCGTCCGACGGGAAACTTCCGGCTTGCGAACCTCCGGGAGTGTGATGGGGACAACAGAGACGCGAGGACCGGCGCCGGGCAGGAGCGCCGTCGTCCTGGCGCTGCGCCACTACGGCCGGGAACTGCTGCGACTACGACGACTGGCCCTGCCCGCGCTGCTGCTGCCGGCCGTGGGCAACATCGGTATCCGCTACGTCGCCCCGCTGCTGATCGCCAAGCTGGCCGGACAGGCCGCCGACGAGGGCGGCCTCACCCTCGGCCCGGCGCTGCCGTACGTGCTGGGCTTCGGCGTGACGCTGCTGCTCGCCGAGGCCGTCTGGCGCATCGGGCAGCACTGCCTGAACCGCGTGGACGCCCTCGGCATGGAGCACCTGTACGTGAGCGGCATGGACGAACTCCTCGCCAAGGACGCCGCGTTCTTCCACGACAACTTCGCCGGCTCCCTGACCAAGCGGGTGCTCAGCTACGGCAAGCGCTTCGAGGACTTCGTCGACACCGTGACGTACCGGATCGTGGGCAGCCTGGTCCCCCTGGTGTTCGGTGCCGTGGTGCTGTGGAGCTACGAACCGATGCTCGTCGTCGGCCTGTTCGTCATGATCGCGCTGACCGTGGTGATGGCGACGCCGCTGATCCGCCGTCGGCAGAGGCTCGTCAACGACCGGGAGGCCGCCATCGCCCGGGTCTCCGGCCATGTCGCCGACAGCCTCATGAACATGGAGACCATCCGGGCCTTCGCGGCCGAGCGGCGGGAGGCCGCCGAACACCGCAGCCGGGTCGCGGACTCCCGGCGCCTGACCCTGAGGTCGTGGGACTACGGCAACCTGCGCGTGGACGTCCTGATCGCGCCCATGTCCGTACTGACCAACGTACTGGGCCTGTTGGTCGCCATCGCCTTCGGCGGTCCGGGCCAGGGAGTGGAGGAGGTCGTCGTCGCCTTCACCTACTACTCCAACGCCACCCAGATCATGTTCGAGTTCAACCAGATCTACCGGCGGCTGGAGAGCTCGATGACCGAGGCCGCCCAGTTCACGGAGCTGCTGCTCGACCCGCCCACCGTGCTGGACGCCGACGCACCCGAACCCCTCGCGCCGCGGGACACCGGCATCCGCTTCGAGGCGGTGACCTTCGCCCACACGGGAGCGAAGCCCATCTTCCAGGGACTCGGCCTGGACGTGCCCGCGGGCGCCCGGATCGGCCTGGTCGGCAGGTCCGGCGGCGGCAAGACCACCCTCACCCGGCTCCTGCTGCGGATGTCGGACATCGACCACGGACGCATCCTGATCGGCGGTCAGGACATCAGCCGGCTGCGCCAGACCGACCTGCGCTCACTGATCGCCTACGTCCCGCAGGAACCCGCCATGTTCCACCGCAGCCTGCGGGACAACATCGCCTTCGCCCGGCCGGGCGCCACCGACGAGGAGATCCACGCGGCCGCCGCGGCCGCGCACGTCACGGAGTTCGCCGAACAGCTCCCCGACGGCTTCGGCACGCTGGTGGGGGAGAGAGGGGTGAAGCTGTCCGGCGGCCAGCGCCAGCGCGTCGCCCTCGCCAGGGCCGTCCTGCGCGACGCCCCGATCCTGCTGCTCGACGAGGCGACCAGCGCCCTGGACTCGGAGAGCGAACTCCTCGTCCAGGACGCCCTGTGGCGGCTGATGGACGGACGCACGGCCCTCGTGGTCGCCCACCGTCTGAGCACCGTCGCCGGCATGGACCGCCTCGTCGTCCTGGACCGCGGACGCGTCGTGGAGCAGGGGACCCACCAGGAACTGCTCGCGACGGACGGCGCCTACGCCAGGCTGTGGCAGCACCAGTCGGGCGGCTTCCTCGGCGAAAGCGACCAGTCCGAGAGCGACCAGTCCGAGCGCGACAAGTCCGAGAACGACAAGTCCGAGAACGACGAGACGGAGAACGACGAGACGGAGGCGCCCTTGGAACGGCCGGTCGTCTGACCCGGCGCCCCCGGGCGTCAGCCGTCGTACGACAGCCCGTGCCCGATGCGGAAGAGGAGCTCGGTCGGGTCGTCGGCCCGCTGGACGGGCACGGGCAGCTTGCCGCGCGGCTCGACCCGGCCGGCGATCACCCGAGCGGCGGCGCGCAGTTCGACCTCGGTCCAGCAGTAGCAGGCCAGCGAGGCCGGGATGTCGCCGAGGTGGGCGATGTCGTAGGGGTTGCGCACCGCGAGGTGGACGACGGGGACGCCCGTCGCGCGCAGCCGGGACACCAGGGTGCGCTGGGCACTGGTGGCGCCGACGTTGTCGGTGGTGACGACCACCGCGTCCCGTCCCCGTGCGGCGGCCACGGCCTCGTCGATCTTCGCCGCGTCGGGCTCCCGGCCGGTGGCGAGGTGGGTGGTGCGGTAGCCCAGCTCCTCGAACGCCTTGGCCAGCTCGGGCACCGAGGTGCGGGTGTCGTCGGTCGGGAAGGCGGGACTGGCGCCGGTCACGAGCAGCTTCCGCTGCCCGCGGCGCAGCGGGAGCGCGTTGTCCTCGTTGACCAGCAGGGTGGTGGTGCGCTCGGCGATCCGGGCGGCGGCGAGCCGGTGCCCGCGGGCGCCGACGACCCGGTCGACCTCCCTCGGGGAGGTGTAGGGGCTGCCACGGAGCAGGCCGACCTTGTCCTTGACGCGCAGGATGCGCAGGACCGACTCGTCGAGCCGGTCCTCGGTGATCTCCCCGCCGCGTACGGCGGCCAGGACGCCGTGGTAGGCGACGTCGATGTCCGGCGGGAACAGCAGCTGGTCGACGCCGGCCTTGAGGGCGAGGACGGGCACGCGGTCGTCGCCGTACTTGGTGCGCACACCGGCCATGTTGAGGGCGTCGGTGACGATGACGCCGTCGAAGCCGAGTTCGTCGCGCAGTACGCCCTGGAGGATCGCGGGCGACAGGGTGGCCGGTTCGTTGCTGGGGTCGAGCGCGGGGACCTGGAGGTGCGCGGTCATGATCGAGTCGACGCCGGCGGCGATCGCGGCCCGGAAGGGCGGGGCGTCGACGCGGTCCCACTCCTCGCGGGTGTGGGTGATCACCGGCAGTCCGGTGTGGCTGTCCTGTCCGGTGTCCCCGTGGCCCGGGAAGTGCTTGGCGCAGGCCACCACGCCGCTCTGCTGGTAACCCGTCACCTGCGCGGCCACCATACGACCGACCTGGCGGGCGTCGGCGCCGAAGGAACGGACGTTGATGACGGGGTTGGCCGGATTCACGTTGACGTCGGCGACCGGGGCGAAGTTCTGGTGGATGCCCAGGGCGGCGAGTTCGGTGCCCGAGATCCGCCCGGCGGTGCGCGCGTCGGAGGGCGAGCGGCCCGCGCCGAGCGCCATCGCACCCGGCAACTGGGTGGCGCCGCTGCCGATGCGGACGTTCGCCCCGTGTTCCTGGTCGATGGAGATCAGGGACGGGACGGGGGTGGGCAGGGCCAGCGAGGCCCGCTGCACGCCGTTCGTCAGGTCCGCGACCTGCCGGGGGTCCTGGATGTTGTTCGCCCAGCCGGAGAAGAGGATGACCCCGCCCACGTGGTACTTGGCGATCAGCTCGGCCACCGTGCGGACGCCGAGTTCTCGGAGGTTGCGGTCCTGGTCGAACTGGCTGGGGGAAGTCGCCGACGTGCCGTAGAAGTACGGGACGAACAGCTGGCCGATCCTGGCCTCGATGCTCATCCTGGAGATGATCTTCTTGAGGCGGTGGTCGCGCCCGTGCGCGGCCGCGGGGGTGGCCGTCACCCCCACGGCACCCGCCGTGCTCGCGGCGACCACGGTCGCGGAGGCGAGAACGGTCCGTCTGGACAGACTCCGGTCCTGCATGCGGGCATGCTCCTTCCAGCCTTGCTCGTCAAGGGAGTTGAAGGAAACTTGAAGGACGCCGAACAGCGGGAAACGTAGCCTGCGCATCACGGGCGGGCAAGAGGTCTAGACAAAATAGGTCTAGGCCAGGGCGGAGATCGAGCGGCCCGCCCACTCCGGAGCCGGTTCGGTCAGTTCCGTGAAGCGGCGCCGCACCGCGTCCGGGAACTCGGCGGCCCGGCCCGCCCGCTGGTCGACGTGGACCGCGAGCAGCTCCGTCGTCGCCACCGGGACCGCGCCGGACGGCGGCTCCGACTCCGGTCCGGACACCACGTACATCTCGTGCGTGAAGCGCGCCTTGCGCGCCGCCGCGCCCAGCACCCGGGTACGGACGGCGAGATGCGAGGCCGCGGGCACTTCCCGCAGGAAACGGACGTGGGACTCGGCCGTGTAGAGGGAGCAGCCCGTGGTCTCGCGGTAGCCGGAGTCCAGACCCGTTCCGGTCATCAGCGCGTCCGTGGCGTGGCCGAAGACGAGGACGTAGAAGGCCTCGCTCAGATGGCCGTTGTAGTCGATCCACTCCGGGCGGACCGTGCTGTGGAACAGGGGGAGCCTCGTCATCGGGAGCCCTCCGCGCGGTCCAGGCGGCCGGTGGCGCGCAGCACGTCGACGACGCCCCGGTCGCGTTCGGCCACCAGGTCCGCGAGGGAACGGCCGTCCGCCGCCTCGTCGCAGCCCGCCACCACGGCGTCGTACAACTCCTTGTCCAGCTCCGGCGCTTCGAGGCGCGTCCACGGCGACTTCAGGGACGGGCCGAAGTGGTCCAGCATGTGTGCCATGCCGCCCTCGCCGCCCGCGAGCGCGAAGGTCAGCATCGGCCCCATCACCGCCCAGCGCAGCCCCGGACCCTCGGTGATCGACAGGTCGATGTCCCGGACCGTCGCCTCGCCGTTCGCGACCATGTGCAGCGCCTCGCGCCACAGGGCCTCCTGGAGGCGGTTCGCGATGAACCCCGGTACCTCGTTGTCCATCGTGATGACGGACTTGCCCGCGACCTCGTAGAAGCGGGCGGCCCAGGAGATGGCCGCCGCGTCGGTGCGCTCGCCGCCGACGACCTCGACCAGCGGGATGAGATAGGGCGGGTTGAACGGATGCCCGACGACCAGGCGGGACGGGTCGGCGGCCGTCGTCTGCATGTCGGTCATCGGATAGCCGGAGGTGGAGGAGGCGATGACGACGCCTGGCGGTGTCGCCGCGTCCAGGCGGGCCAGCAGGTCACGCTTGAGGTCGAGCTTCTCGGGCGCGCTCTCCTGGACGAAGTCGGCGTGGGCGACGGCCTGTTCGAGGGTGTCGGTCACGGTGAGCCGGTCGGTCGACGCGCCGTCGGCGAGGCCGAGGAGGGTGAGCGTCGGCCAGGCCGCGTCGACCAGGCGGCGCAGTTTCCGCGAGGCGTCGGGCGCCGGGTCCCAGGCGGTCACGTCGTAGCCGCGCGCCAGGAAGTGGGCGACCCAGCCGCCGCCGATGACTCCGGCGCCGACGCAGGCGACGCGGCGGACGTTCTCGGGTGAGGTCATGAGGGAATCCTTTGTCGTCCGGGCGGACACGCGGGCTACTTGCGGGGCTTGAGACCGAGGACGGCGCGGGCCTCGTCCGGCGTCGCGACGCGGGCGCCGATCGACTCGGTGATGGTCACCGCCCGCTCGACGAGCTGGGCGTTGGTCGCCTTGTTGCCCTTGCCGAGGTACAGGTTGTCCTCCAGGCCCACGCGGACGTGACCGCCGAGCAGGATCGACTGGGCGACCCACGGCATCTGCATCCGGCCGAGCGCGAAGCTCGCCCAACGCGCGCCCTCCGGAAGCATGGCGACCATCGACTGGAGCACCCCGGGGTCCGCGGGCGCGCCCCACGGGATGCCCATGCAGAGCTGGAACACCGTCGGGTCGTCGAGCAGGCCCTCCGCGAGCAACTGCTTGGCGAACCAGAGCTGCCCCGTGTCGAAGATCTCCAGCTCGGGCCGTACACCCAGCTCCTGGATGCGCCGCGCGCCCGCGCGCAGCATGTCGGGCGTGGAGACGTAGAGGTTCGAGCCGTCGCCGAAGTTGAGCGAACCGCAGTCCAGCGTGCAGATGTCCGGAAGCAGGTCCTCGACGTGCGGAAGCCGTTCCAGCCCGCTGACGAGGTCGGTGCCGGGGAGGTGGGTGAGCGGGTCGTCCGGGTCGATGACCAGGTCGCCGCCCATGCCGGCGGTGAGGTTGATGACGACGTCGGTGCCGGTCTCCTTGACGCGCTCGACGACCTCCCGGTACAGCTTCGGGTCGCGGGACGGATCGCCGGTCTCCGGGTCGCGTACGTGGATGTGGACGACGGCCGCTCCGGCGGCGGCCGCCTCCACGGCGTTCCTGGCTATCTGCTCCGGGGTGACGGGCACGTGGGGGCTCTTGCGGACGGTGTCGCCGGCGCCGGTGAGCGCGCAGGTGATGATGACGTTCTCGGTCATGGGCATACGGGAACTCCCGGGGTCGGGGCTTTTGTTGCCACTGGGCCGGCTACCGGCCCGGCTTCGGTCTGCTTCGGTCCGGTCTACGGGGCCAGAATCGTGTCGGTGACATGGGTGGTCAGCGCCGCGTGCATCGCGTCCGCGGCCGCGGCGGACGACGGCCCGCTCACCGAGAGGACGTGTGTCGCCAGGCCGTCGATCAGCGCGGTGAGCGTCAGTGCCGCCGCCTGCGGATCGAGCCCGGCGCGGAACACGCCCTGTGCGACACCCCGGCGTACGACGTCGGCGACGGTCTCCCGCCACTGCCGGTAGTACTCGGAGTGCAGCCGGCCCACCGCGGTCGAGCGGGCGGCCTCGGCCCACAGGTCGAGCCACACCGCCCACTGGCGGCGCTGCTGCGCGGTGCGCGGCGTCTGCAGCGCGATGAGCTGGCGCAGCTCCGCCGCCGCGTCGTCCGCCTCGGCGAGCCGGGCGGCACGGCGCGCGGTGTCCTCGTCCATGCACCAGCGCACGGCCGCCTCCAGGAGTTCGGCGCGGCCGGGGAAGTGGTAGTGGATCGCGGCGCTGCTGGTGGCGCAGGCGCGGGCGATGTCGGCGACCCGCACCGCGTGGAAGCCGTGCTCCGCGATCAGCCGGACCGTCTCGCGGACGATCTGCAGCGGCCGCCCGCCCTCGACCCCGGCGGACGGCTCCGTGTCCTTCTCGCGGGGCCGGGTGCCGAGCAGCCAGCCCGCGTCCACCCGCCCCTCGTCGGCGATCCGGGCCAGCTCCGCGGCCGTGAAGCGACGGGTGCCGCTCAGCGAACGCGACAGTTTGGACGGATCCATGACGACACGGCGCGCGAACTCGCGCTGGCTGACGCCCGCGACCGCGATGACCTCGCGGACGCGGGCGGCGGTGTCGGCGATCGGTGCGCCGTCGGGGGCGTCGTCGGTTTCCACGGGCACGACCCTAGACATGTGTTGCGGAAAACTCAACGGAAAGGGAGAAGGAATCCCCTGATGCAGAGCATTATTGAGCAGCTGACTGATGCGCCAGTCAGAAGCGCAACGGGTCGATGGCGACGGGGGAGGGGACCGCCCCCGCGAGCCCCGTTCCATCACGGTTGAGTACCGGGCCGGAACTGTGGCTTCCGTCACAGCAAACGCGATCTTGGCCTGGTGAGATCGCCGGATGCTCGGTTTCCTCGTCCGTCTCCTGCCCTTCTGGGTCCGCGAGCCGCTGCTCATCGTCGTCGGGTCCGTTTTCGGCGTGCGCATCATGTATCTCGCCTACCGCGACGGCGAGTGGGTGGCGGCCGGGATCGGTCTGGCCTTCCTGGTGTTCACCGCGGTGCGGATCCACACGGTGGCCCAGGCCCTGCGCGCACGCCGTACTACGGCCCCGCAACCGCAGCCGGAACTCCAGCCCCAGCGGCAGCCGGAACTCCAGCCCCAGCGGCAGCCGGAACCCCAGCCGGAACCCCAGCCCCAGCCCCAGCCGCAGCGCCCGGCTGCGCCGCGCCCCACCACCCCGACCGCTCCGGAGAAGGAACCCAACGCGTGGGGCCAGGCGTTCGCGGCCGTGGCCGTCTTCGCGGCACTCGGGGCGGCGGCGTGGCTGGGCCCGAACCTGCTGCCCTCCGAGGACGACGGCACACCGCGGGCCGCCTCGTGTGCGAGCGGTGAGGACGAGAAACTGCCGGCCGCCTACAAGAAGACGCCCCGAGCCGTGACCGGCGAGGAACTGTGCAAGGCGCTCAACAGGTCCGACCTGGCCCAGCTCCTCGGGACGCCCGCGGAGACCGCGACCGTGGCCTCCGGCACCAGCGACACCGCCCCGCTGACCGACGGGAAGGTCGCCCAGCCGGGGGCCGAGGTCCAGTTCGACACGTACACCGTGAACGTCTCGGTCACGTACAACCAGTTGTCGATCGCCCAGTACGTCAAGTTGATGAAGTACGGCGAGGAGACGGACGTCAAGACACTGTCCGTCCTCGGCCGGCCCGCGGTCCTCGCCTCGGACCACACCATGAAGATCGAGATCAACCTGGGGGGCGGCAGCTCCGGCGGACCGGTCGAACAGGGCCCCCTGGCCCGCACCTTGTCCGTGGCCCTGGACGAGAAGGACCAGGGCGGCTACTACGACATCACCGTGTGGAGCGCCTCCGGAGCCCTCCCGGACGACACCGCCCTCCTGGACATCGCCGAGAAGGTTCTCCCGACGATCCCCGAACAGCCCGTGTGACGAGCCGGGCCCTCCACCTCCGCCGACGCCGGGGCGGCTACTTCTTGTGCGCCACGTACACGGTGTTGGTCGCGGTGCCGCCCTGGAGAGGATTGTCGAACGTGACGACGTGAGCCTGCGGTGCGGCGAAGGCGTCCGCGAGCGCGGAGGTGAACTGCTCGTCCGGCGGGTCGTTCGACCACAGGGCGAACACTCCGCCGGGGTGGAGGTGCGTTGCCAGAGCGCGGAGCCCGGCGGGCCGGTAGAGGGCGGCGTGGCGGGGGTTGAGTACGTGGCTCGGCGAGTGGTCGATGTCCAGCAGGACCGCGTGGAAACGACGGCCCGGCATCGTCGGGTCCAGTCCACCGGGGTCGGCGGCCAACGCGAAGAAGTCGCCGTGCACCAGTCGGCAGCGCGCGTCGGAGGTCAGCGCGGTACCGAGGGGGACCAGCCCGCGCCGGTGCCAGTCGATGACTTCGGCGAGTGCGTCGATCACCGTGAGGGTGCCCGTCCGGGGGTCGTCCAGCGCGGCCCGGGCGGTGTATCCCAGTCCGAGTCCGCCGACGGCCACGTCCAGCCGGGTGTCCGGCAGCCTCGCCAGCCCCAGTTCGGCCAGCGCGATCTCGCCGGCCGTGAAGAGGCTGGACATCAGGAACTCGTCGTCCAGTTTCACCTCGTAGACGTCCTCGCCCGTCGCCGGATGGCGGCGCCTTCGCAGGCTGATGTCACCGATCGGCGTCTGCCGCCAGTCGATCTCCTCGAAACGCAGACTCATCCGTTCGCCTCTCCCTCGCCCGCCACCGTGCGGGCCGCTGCCTGCCGGGAGTCGGTCTCGAGCCTTCGCCGCAGGGTGGCGGCGAAGTCCTCGGCCATCGTCAGGCGCGCGCGCAAGGTCTCGCAGCGCGCGTCGGCCACCTTCCGGTAGGAGTCGAGACGCTCCCGCAGCCGTTCCCTCTCCTCGCCGACCGGTGGCTCACCGGGTGCGGCGAGCCGGTCGGTGATGTCCAGCAGGTCCCGCATCTCCTCGAGGGAGAAGTCCAGCGGCTTCATGCGGCGGATCACCATGAGCCGGTCGACATCGGACTCCGTGTAGAGGCGGAAACCGCCCTTGCTGCGGGCCGAGGGAATGACCAGGCCGACCTCTTCGTAGTGACGGATCGTACGCAGCGACAAACCGGTCCGTTCGGCCACCTCGCCGATCTGCATGTGCCGCTGTTCCGTCATCGTCCTGCCGTCTCTGTCCGTTCGGTCCGCCTGGGCTTCGAGAACACACTCTGCCCTTACGTCAGGGTAGAGTGTCCATGGCGGCGCTGAAGACCTCCGGGCAATGATGCCCGACCGGCGACCTGAGAGTTGCCGCCCTGTCCGGCAGGGCCCCCGCCGAGGCGGCTGGACCGCCGGACGATTCCTCACCGGGATCACGTACGCCGAGCGCGTGTGTCCAGCGGCAACGGACGCGTGCGCCTGAACAGGAACGGTTGCATGTCCTCACCGCTGTCCCAAGCATTCAAGCCCCGCCTGTCCAGGCCCGAGTGGCTGGCGTCACCCAAGGTCGTGCGCACCGAGGTACTGGCCGGGCTGGTCGTCGCCCTGGCGCTCATCCCGGAGGCGATCTCGTTCTCGATCATCGCCGGCGTCGACCCCGAGATCGGCCTGTTCGCCTCCTTCACGATGGCCGTCGTCATCTCCGTCGTGGGCGGCCGCAAGGCGATGATCTCCGCCGCCACCGGCGCCGTCGCCCTGGTCATCGCGCCGCTCAACCACGAGTACGGCTTCGGGTACCTGGTCGCCGCCGTCATCCTCGCGGGCGTCTTCCAGGTGATCCTCGGCGCGCTCGGGATCGCCAGGCTGATGCGGTTCGTGCCGCGCAGCGTCATGGTGGGCTTCGTCAACGCCCTGGCCGTCCTGATCTTCATGGCCCAGGTGCCGGAGATGCACGACGTGCCCTGGGCGGTCTATCCGCTCATCGCCGCCGGCCTGGCCCTGATGGTGTTCTTCCCGAAGGTCACCAGGGTGATCCCGGCACCGCTGGTCTCCATCGTCATCCTGACCGTGATCACCGTGGGTGCGGGCATCGCCGTCCCCGACGTGGGCGACAAGGGCGAGCTGCCGTCCTCCCTGCCGGTGCCGAGCCTGCCGGACGTTCCGTTCACCCTGGACACGCTGACGACCATCGCCCCGTACGCGCTCGCCATGGCGCTGGTGGGCCTGATGGAGTCGCTGATGACGGCCAAGCTGGTCGACGACATCACCGACACCCGCTCGGGCAAGACCCGTGAGTCGATCGGTCAGGGCATCGCCAACATCGTCACCGGCTTCTTCGGCGGCATGGGCGGCTGCGCCATGATCGGCCAGACCATGATCAACGTGAAGGTCTCGGGCGCCCGCACCCGCCTCTCCACCTTCCTGGCCGGCACCTTCCTGATCATCCTGGTGGTCGTCTTCGGCCCCGTCGTGTCCGACATCCCGATGGCCGCCCTGGTCGCCGTCATGATCATGGTTTCGGTCGGCACCTTCGACTGGCACTCGATCCGGCCCAGGACGCTCAAGCGGATGCCGGTCGGCGAGACCGTCGTCATGGTCATCACCGTCGCGTGTGTGGTCACCACCCACAACCTGGCCATCGGGGTGGTCGTCGGCACCATCGCCGCGATGATCATCTTCGCCAAGCGGGTCGCCCACCTGGCCCACGTCTCCGGCGTCGTCGACCCCGAGGGCAAGCAGGTCGTCTACTCGGTCACCGGGGAGCTGTTCTTCGCCTCCTCCAACGACCTCGTCTACCAGTTCGACTACAAGGACGACCCCGACGACGTCGTCATCGACCTCTCCGGCACCCACATCTGGGACGCGTCATCGGTCGCCGCGCTGGACGCGATCGAGACCAAGTACGCCCAACGCGGCAAGAAGGTCACCATCGTGGGCCTGAACCCGCCCAGCGCCGACATGCGCCGGCGCCTCGCCGGACAGCTCACCGGCGGACACTGAGGAAGCGTGAGTCGGTCACTGAGGCCGCGCCCGGTCACGCCCCCTGCCGCGCGTCGATCTCGGCGACGAGGGCCTCGACGCGAGCCCTGATCTCGTCGCGGATCGGGCGGACGGCGTCGACGCCTTGGCCGGCCGGGTCTTCCAGGGTCCAGTCGAGGTACTTCTTGCCGGGAAAGACGGGACAGGCGTCGCCACAGCCCATGGTGATGACGTAGTCGGACGCCTGGACGGCCTCGGTGGTCAGGACCTTCGGCCTGGCGCCGGCAATGTCGACACCGACCTCCTTCATCGCCTCCACGGCGGCCGGGTTGACCTGCTCGCCCGGGACGGAGCCGGCCGAGCGGACCTCGACGCGGTCGCCCGCGAGGTGCTGGAGGAAGCCGGCGGCCATCTGGGAGCGGCCGGCGTTGTGGACGCAGACGAACAGCACGGAGGCGAGCGGAGCGGAGGGCATGCGTGCTTCCTTCACGGAGTGAGCGAGCCTTCATGTCGTCGCGGGTTCGGCGGATCGACCGGCCCATGGATCAGCCTCGGCTGTTATCAGTGTCGGGTGATGTGAGAGTATCAGCCCATGATGACGTCAGCCGACGCTGACCTGATCCGGGTGCTGGCCGACCCGCTCAGGCTGCGGATCGTGACCCTGCTCGCCCGCGAGACGCTGTGCACCACCCACCTCGTCGAGGAGACCGGCGCCCGGCAGACCAACCTCTCCAACCATCTGAGGGTCCTGCGCGAGGCCGGGGTCGTGGAGACCGAGCCGTGCGGGCGCTTCACCTACTACAAGCTGCGTCCCGACGTCATCGCCCAGCTCGCCGGGCAGTTCGCCGACCTGGCCGGGTCCGCCCGCACCGCCGCCGGCAACAAGAGGGCCTGCCCGTGACCTCCACCGAGCCCACCACCTCCGCTCGGGCCGGGGCCGGGGGCGACTCGATCGTCAAGAAGCTCTCCACCCTCGACCGCTACCTGGCGGTGTGGATCCTCATCGCCATGGCCGTCGGCCTGGGCCTCGGACGGGTGATCCCCGGGCTGGACGACGCGTTGGCGAAGGTGGAGGTCGGCGGTGTCTCCCTGCCGATCGCCCTCGGCCTGCTGATCATGATGTATCCGGTCCTGGCGAAGGTCCGCTACGACAGGCTGGACGCCGTCACCGGCGACCGCAGGTTGATGATCTCCTCCCTGGTCGTCAACTGGGTCCTCGGACCCGCGGTCATGTTCGCCCTGGCGTGGATCTTCCTGCCGGATCTCCCCGAGTACCGCACCGGTCTGATCATCGTCGGTCTGGCCCGCTGCATCGCCATGGTCATCATCTGGAACGACCTCGCCTGCGGCGACCGCGAGGCCGCGGCCGTGCTCGTCGCGCTCAACTCGGTTTTCCAGGTCCTGGCGTTCGGCCTGCTCGGCTGGTTCTACCTCGACCTGCTGCCCGGCCGGCTGGGTCTGGGCGACGGGGAGCGTCTGGACATCTCGATGTGGGAGATCGCCTTCAACGTGGTCGTCTTCCTGGGCGTCCCGCTGCTGGCCGGCTTCCTGACCCGCCGGATCGGCGAGAGGAAGATGGGCCGCGAGGGCTACGAGGCCCGCTTCCTGCCGAAGATCGGCCCCTGGGCGCTGTACGGGCTGCTGTTCACGATCGTCGTTCTCTTCGCCCTCCAGGGCAGGACCATCACCTCCCAGCCGCTGGACGTCGCCCGGATCGCGCTGCCGCTGCTGGTGTACTTCGCGGTCATGTTCTTCGGCACCTTCCTCCTCGGCAAGGGTCTCGGCCTGGCCCACGACCGCACCACGACCCTTGCCTTCACGGCGGCGGGCAACAACTTCGAGCTGGCCATCGCGGTCGCCATCGCCACCTTCGGCGTCACCTCCGGCCAGGCCCTCTCCGGGGTCGTCGGCCCGCTCATCGAAGTCCCCGTCCTGATCGGCCTCGTCCACGTCGCGCTCGCCTGGCGCAAGAGATTCACCGCCGACGCGATGACGACGGCCCGCTGACGCGGCACGTGGACGTGGTGGCGGCCGGGGGTGGCCAAGCAGGGCTCGCCGCCGGCCCTGGGGGCGGTCAGCCGCGCAGGTCGAGCATGGCCGCCATGGCCGCCACCACGGACGGGGCGACCCGGTAGTAGACCCAGGTGCCGCGCCGTTCGGAGGTCAGCAGTCCGGCCTCGCGGAGCTTCTTCAGGTGATGGGAGACGGTCGGCTGGGAGACGCCGACGTCCGCGATGTCGCAGACGCACGCCTCGCCGCCCGGATGCGAGGCGATCTTGGAGAACAGGCGCAGGCGCACCGGGTCGGACAGCGCCTTGAACATGGCGGCCATCTTCTCCGCGTCCGCCTGGGACAGCTCCCCGGCGGTGATCGGCGGGCAGCACGGCACGACGTCCCGGTCCTGAAGGACGGGGAGCTCCACGACCTCTGATTTCGACATGTGTCTATGTTGACGTCTGTCGATACGGGTGGCAAGCTCCGAGGCGTAGAGACACATCGACAGGCATCGAATCAAGGAGTCGTCGTGGCCACGAGCACCCAGCAGCTCCCCGTCGCCGTCATCGGGGCCGGTCCCGTCGGACTCGCCGCCGCCGCCCACCTCGTCGAGCGCGGTATCGCACCCCTCGTTCTCGAAGCGGGCGACAAGGCCGGCGCGGCCGTGCGTGCGTGGGGCCACGTACGCCTGTTTTCCACCTGGGGCGAAGTCGTCGATCCGGCCGCCGGGAAGCTCCTCGCCCCCACGGGCTGGACCAGGCCCGACCCGGCGGCGTATCCGTCCGGCGGGGAGTGGGCCAAGCAGTACCTGCAGCCCCTCGCCGACGCGCTCGGCGACCGGGTGCGCACCGGGGCCACCGTCACCGGTGTCTCCCGGGCCGGCCGCGACCGGATCGTCGACGCCGACCGGGAGCGGCAGCCGTTCGTCGTGCACGTCGAGCACGCCGACGGCCGGGAGGAGCGCATCCTCGCCCGCGCCGTGATCGACGCCTCCGGCACCTGGGCCACGGCCGGCCCGGCCGGCGGCAGCGGCCTGCCCGCGCTCGGTGAGAAGGCGGCGGCCGACCGGATCACCTACCGTGTGCCGGACCTGGGGAACCCGGCCGTCCGCGCCCGGTACGCGGGCCGGCGCACCGCCGTCATCGGCTCGGGCGCCTCCGCGTTCACCGCGCTCGCGTACCTCGCCGAGCTGGCCGACTCCGAGAACGGTACGGGCACGCACGCGGTGTGGATCCTGCGCCGCGGCATCTCCGGCTCCACCTTCGGCGGCGGCACCGCCGACCAGCTCCCCGCCCGCGGCGCCCTCGGCCTCGCCGCCAAGGCCGCCGTCGAAAAGGGGCACGCCGACGCGGTCACCGGCTTCCGCACCGAGGCGTTCGAACGCGACGCCGACGGCCGCCTCGTCCTCCGCGGCGAGGACGGCCGCCGCCTCGACCCGGTGGACGAGGTGATCGTGCTGACCGGCTTCCGCCCCGACCTGTCCTTCCTGGACGAACTGCGCCTGGGCCTGGACGAGCGCCTCCAGGCACCGGTGGCACTCGCCCCGCTGATCGACCCCAACCAGCACTCCTGCGGCACCGTCCACCCGCACGGCCACCGCGCGCTCTCCCACCCCGAACAGGGCGTCTACCTGGTCGGCATGAAGTCCTACGGCCGCGCCCCCACCTTCCTCGCCATGACCGGGTACGAGCAGGTCCGCTCCGTCGCCGCGGCCCTCGCGGGTGACCTCGACGCCGCCGACCGCGTCGAACTCACCCTCCCCGAGACCGGAGTCTGCGGCGGCGCGGGCCTGTTCGACACCGCCGACTCCCCACAGACCGACACCGGCGGCTGCTGCGCCGCACCGGAACCCCGGCTCGTACAGCTCGCCGCGCCGAAGCACCGGTCCTGATCCCCGGTCCCTCGTCAAGGCCCGCCTGGCCCGGCTCCTGGCGCCCCTCGCCGGCGTGCGCGTGATGGAGCCGCCGTACGAGGCCGTGCCGTTGCGGGAGTACGTGTGGTGGCACCCCGTGCACACCCACGACGCGGCCCACATCTGGCCGCGCGAGACCGCGGCACGTGGAAGCGGACGGATGGCCGACGAGCCCGAGAGGTGAGAGCGGCGGCCCGTCTGCTGCTTGACTCCCGGCAGAGCGCGAGCCCGTGGCGGGCCGCCCCGGTGAGGCGGCCCGGCACGGACGGGCTCAGCTCAAGAGCCGGTCCAGGAACGCCCCGAGGTTGGCGCGGGTGCGGTCGATCTGCTGCTCGACGGTGAGGGACTCCTCCATGCGTCCGCCGGGTGCGGGCTTCTTCTTGTCGCGCACGTAGAGCGAACAGTCGAGGTCGGTACAGATGTAGAGGCCGACCGAGTTGCCGTTGCGCCCGGCCGCTCCCGCCTTGCGGGCGCTCATCAGGGCGACGCCGCCGCCGGGGTGGGTCGTGAGGCAGAGCGAACACATGCTGCGGCGCAGGAAGCCGCGCGTGGTGGACGACGAGAGCAGGGTCACGCCGACCAGCTCACCGCCGCGCTCGGTGACGAGGTAGCTGCGGGCGGGCGCGGACAGATCGCGCCAGCCCAAGAAGTCCAGATCGCTCCAGTGGTCGATGTCCGCCAGGTCCTTGGGCAGGGGGAGGCGTTTGGCCTCACCCTTGGAGCAATTGATGAAGGAGGTGCGGATGTCGTGCTCGGTCAGGGGCTTCATGACGTGGATTCCTTCGGTGCGTGAGATGAGTCGAGTGGAGTCGAGTCGCGTCGCGTCGCGTCGACTTGAGTCGAGTTGAGTCGAGGGATACGAAAGGGGTGTGAGACAGCGGACGAGAGGTCGGTACGGGGCCGAGCTGGGCTAGGCCCTCGTCTCGCGCTCAGCGTGCTGCGGTGCCTTGGCCGTGACCGCGCAGGCCGCCACCAGGGCTGCGAGCAGCAGGGCGCCCGCCGACCACCAGCTCGCCACGGTGAAGCCGTGCACCATGCCTTCGGCGGCGACCAGATCCTTCTGGGCCCGGTCCCGCGGTGGCTGGGTGACGTAGCGGGCGGCGGCGCTCGCGGCGATGGTGTTCAGGAGCACCACGCCGAGGGAACCGCCCACCTGCTGGAAGGTGGTGACGGTCGCGGACGTGACGCCCGAGTCCTGCGGCGCCACTCCGGCGGTCGCCGTCGCGTAGACCGGCATGAACGTCAGGCCCATGCCCAGGCCGAGCACCAACAGCGCGGGCAGGATGTGGGTGGCGTACCCGGAGTGCACGGTCAGGCGGGTCAGCACCACCATGCCCGCGGCCGCCAGCAGCATGCCGGACACCATCAGGACGCGCGGCGCCGTGCGCGGCAGCAGCCGGCCCGCGAGCCGCGTCGCGCCGACGACGATCGCCGCCGACATCGGCAGGAACGCCAGGCCCGTTCGCACGGGCGAGTAGCCGAGGACGACCTGCAAGTAGTAGGTCAGGAACAGGAACACGCCGAACATGCCGACGGTGGCCAGGCCCATCGTCGCGAAGGACCCCAGCCGGTCGCGGTCCTTGAGGATCCGCAAAGGCAGCAGCGGACTCCTCGCGCGGCTCTGCCACCGCACGAAGCCGACGAGCAGGACGACGCCGCCCCCGAACAGCGAGAGGACCAGCGGGCTTGCCCAGCCCCGGGGTTCGGCCTCGCTGAAGCCGTACACGACGGCGACGATTCCGCCGCAGCCCAGCAGCGCGCCGCCTACGTCCAGGCGCACGCCCGGAAGGCCGGGGCGGTCATCCAGGAAGGCGAGGGCGCCGGAGAACGCGACCAAGGCGATCGGCACGTTGACGTACAGGGACCAGCGCCAGTTCAGGTACTCGGTCAGCAGACCACCCACCACGAGCCCGAACGCGCTGCCGCCGCCGGCCAGCGCGCCGTAGATCCCGAACGCCTTGCCGCGTTCCTCGGGATCGGTGAACGTCGTCGTCAGCAGCGACAGCGCCGAGGGTGCCAGGACGGCTCCGAACACGCCCTGCAGGGCACGCGCCGCGAACAGCACCCCGGGATCGGCCGCCGCGCCGCCCAGCGCCGAGGCCGCCGCGAAGCCGACCAGGCCGACGAGGAAGGTGCGCTTGCGGCCCACCAGGTCGGCAACGCGGCCGCCGAGCAGCAGCAGCCCGCCGAAGGCCAGCGTGTAGGCGGTGATCACCCATGGCCGGTCGGAGTCCGACATGCCCAGGTCGTGCTGAGCGGAGGGCAGCGCGATGTTCACGATGGTCCCGTCCAGGATCACCATCAGCTGCGCGAGCGAGATGACGACCAGTGCCCACCAGCGCTTGGGGTCGGGCGCCGCCGTGGCGGGGGTGTCGGAGGTGCGGGCCGTCGCCTGTGGCCGGCCGGCACCCGTGGACCTGTCGGGGGTGTAGGGGGCGGATGACTCGCCGTCGGCGGTTGTCCCGTCGTGGGTGGATGTCCCGTGGCGACGCTGTTTGCTCATGGTGATCACATTTCGAGTCAGAGTCAGGGTGCCGTCGAGGCAGCCGGGCACGGATCGTTGCGCCGGCCGGGGGCATGCCTACGCGTGTCGACGCACCTCGGTGGTGAGCTGATCGCGGTACGCCGATCCGGTGCCTGCCGCTCGCGGGAAGGGGCGGCACCAGGGCATGCCGAGCCGGCGGGCCGGCCCGTGAGGGGGCTGCTCGCGTGTTGGTCGGTGGCGCTGCTGTTCCACTGGTCGGTGCAGGACCTGACGCGGGACCGGCGTCCGCGTGCCACTGGGGCGACGTCGGAGCAGGCCGACATCACGGCGACCAGGGAGGAGGGGGCCCGTTCACGGGCGCGCGGCCTGCGACCTGCACAGGCGAGGGCGGCTCATGGAGATGCCGCGGGGAGGAACTGGAGACTTACCGCGCGCCGCAGAGGAACGAAGGCACACGGCCGGGGGCAACTATGGCCGCAACTACTTCACAACGGTCCATGTCTCTCGCCTCCTTCCGGCCGGGGCGCGCGGTGCGCGTCGACGGCGGGGAGCCCCGCCGTAAATCATTCGTCGGAGCATACACCGTGCGACAAGGCGATCAATAGGCATTACTCCAGCCCTCAGGGCGGAGACGAGGGGGCGTCAGCCCCGCTCCTCGCCCTCTCCGGGCACTCCGGGAGGACCCGCGAAAATGCCTTCCCCGGACCGGTCTGGACCGGCTCATCGGGCTCATGGCGCACCACGCCGCCGACCACCCTTTCGACAACGACTCCGCCAGGTCTACGCCCTGGTCGAACCGCTTTCCCGCACCCCCGCGCTTCGGGGGCTTCCGTGATACGTGAGAAGGCCGGGAGCGTGAGTGAGACACCACCGAACACCCTGCGATACCGCTGGGTGACGGTCCGCTGGTCCTCGCAGATGTCGTTCGCAGTGGTGCTCACGGCGGTCACGGACTCGGGGCCATGTCGTGGGCCAGACCGGTCAGTCGTTCCGCGTCTGCGGTGCCGGGTTCGGCCGACCAGAGGACGAGTTGCTGTTCTGGTGCACCGGCGTAGCGGAAGGTGTCCCAGTCGAGCGTCAGTTCGCCGGCGAGCGGGTGGGTAATGCGTTTGCTGCCGAAGTCCTGGTGCGCGACGCGGTGTTCGGCCCACCAGACCCGGAATTGCTGATCGGCGACGGCCAGCTCGCCCACGAGAGCGGTGAGCGCTGGGTCGGTCGGATTCGTTCCGGCTTCCATCCGCAGGACCTCGACGCATGTGCGGGCCACGTCTTCCCACTCCGGATAGATGTCGCGCATCACCGGGTCGGTGAAGACCATGCGGACGTAGTTGCGCTCGGACTCGGGCACAGCCCCGAAGTCGCACAGCAGCTCTGCCGCCAGTGGGTTCCACGCCAGGATGTCGAGCCGCGGGCCGAAGACGAGAGCGGGCGTACGGGAGAGCTGGCCGAGCAGCCGGGTCAGGTGCGGGTGCACCTTGGGCCGGGCGGACCGACGCGGCGGCCTGCGGTGCCCAGCCCGTGCGGCCTGGCCGACCAGTCCCTCCACGTACGTCCTCTGGTCGCCGTCCAGCCGCAACCCCCGCGAGAGGGACTCCAGCACCGGGGGCGACGGTGCCAGTCGGCCCTGCTCGATGCGTACGTAGTAGTCGGTACTGATCGCGGCGAGCTCAGCCACCTCCTCGCGGCGCAGCCCCCGCACACGGCGCCGGGTGTGCGTGCGCTCGGGGAGCCCCACCTGCGCTGGTGTGAGTTCGCCGCGGCGATGTCTGAGGAACTCACCGAGCTCGTGAAGATGTGCGCTACCAGTCACTCCTTCAGCATGGCACCGAGGGAAAAGCTCTGCCTGGGACAGATCCTTCCTAGGAAGCAGCGCGACCTTCCTGCGCCCGCACACCGGCCGGACAGTGGATACAGGCCCGCAGATCGCCGGCCACCCACGATCCCGCAGGAGCAGAAAATGAAGACTGACGTCCGCTTCCCGACCAACGGCCTGCGGCTCGCAGGACACCTCTACCTTCCCGACGGCGTTGACGGCCCGCTCGCCGCGGTCGTCGTCGGGCACCCCACGACCGGAGTCAAGGAGCAGGCGCCGGCGGCGTACGCAACACGCCTGGTCGAGGAAGGCTTCGCGGTCCTGACCTTCGACGCTGCCTTCCAGGGCGAGTCCGAGGGCCTGCCCCGCGGCTTGGAGGACCCCTTCCAGCGCGCTGAGGACTTCCGTGCGGCGGTCTCCTACCTCACCACGCGCCCCGAGGTCGACTCCGACCGTATCGGCGTGATGGGCGTGTGCGGCTCGGGCGCCTACGTGCCCTACGCCGCCCAGACGGACCACCGCATGAAGGCCGTGGCAGGCGTCTCCGGTACCGACGTTCCCAGCTTCTTCCGCGACGCCGACCCCGAGGGCTGGCAGCAGATGGTGGAGAACTCCGGAAACCTCCGCAGCGCGGAAGCCGCCGGCGAGCCTGCGGCAACGTTCGCCGTGCTGCCGGAGAAGGCCGATGCCGACACCCCCGCTCCGACGGCCGAGTTCGTCGACTACTACAAGACGCCCCGCGGCAGGCACCCGCGCTCCACCGGGGACATGGTCGTGCGCAGCGCGGATCTCCTCGACCAGTTCGACTCCTTCGCCGACGTCGCCAAGATCGCGCCCCGCCCGCTGCTGATGATCGCCGGCACCGAGGCGGTGACCCGCGGGTTCTCCGAGAAGGCCGTCGCCGACAGCCCCGGCAACGCCGAGCTGTTCCTCGTCGACGGTGCCACCCACGTCGATCTGTACGACCGCGATCAGTACGTGACTCCTGCCGTCGCCAAGCTGGTCGAGTTCTTCAGCGAGCACCTCGCCTGAGTCGGCGAGCGTGCGCGGCCATCCGGCGGACGCCTTGTGGGAAGGTCACCTGCTTGCGGGTTCTGAAGCCGAGGCGTTCGTACAACGCGATCGCGCCGGCGTTCGTCTCGGCCACCTGCAGGAAGGGGCGCTCGCCGCGTGCCTCGATGCGGGCGGCAAGCACGCCGACCAGGAGGGCGGCGTGACCTCGCCCACGCACTTCGGGAGTGGTGCAGACAGCACTGATCTCGGCCCGCCCCGGGGGCCGCAGTCGTTCTTTCACGGCTGGGTCGTGGCTACCTTCAGGCCGAACCCGATCAGTACGACCCCGGTGACACGGTCCATGGCCCGGCGTACGGCCGGCTTCTCGAAGAAGGCGCGCGCCTTGGCCAGCAGCAGGACGTACCCGCCGAGCCAGAGCGCGGTGAGCACCGCGTGTACCAGGACCAGCAGGGCCATACCGGTGTGCGGGGACAGTCCGGTCGGGGCCAGCGTCGGCAGCAGACCCGTGTAGAAGACGGCGATCTTGGGATTGAGAACGTTGCTCACCAGGCCGGTCCGCCACGGGTTGCCGCGCGGCGCGGCAGAGGCGGCCGCTGGTGTCCGAGAACGACTGCTACGGCTCTGCAAAAGTGCCTGGACGCCGAGGAAGAGCAGGTAGCCGGCCCCGGCCAGCTTGACCACCGTGTACGCGGTGGCGGACGCGGACAGAACGGCGGCGAGGCCGGCCACCGTGAGCACGCCCCAGACCAGCAGTCCCGCGGTGATGCCGCCCACGGTCCGGAGTCCGTCCCGCCAGCCTGCGGAGACGGCCCGCTTGGTCACGACGGCCATGTCCGGCCCGGGCACCATGGTCAGCACCGCCAGCACACCGGTGGCGGTCACGAACTGTATGAGCATGCTCGTAGTCTCACACCAGCCGCCCCGTGCCGGATCGCGGCCCTGGACGCACTTGACCCACACACTGGTGAAAGCCTCGCTTACGGCGTTGCCGCAGCGCGGTGTCGTGTGTGCACCTGAACGAGCGGCTGCGGAGCCTGCTGATGGCCAGAGATCCGAAGGCTCGGGCCTCCGCGGTGTCCGGGCTGTCGCCCGGGCGGCCGGGGATGAGCGCAATCATCCGACTCTCGTTCGATACGCCGCCCGCGAGGTCTTCCACCTGGTCAGACCGGGTTCCCGTACCCCCGCGTTACAGGGGCGTCCGTGATACGTGAGAAGGTCGGGAGCGTGAGTGAGACACCACCGAACACCCTGCAATACCGCTTTGACGGGCCAGAGGAGGCCCCGGTCCTGATCCTCGGTCCCTCACTGGGCACCACATGGCACAGGTTGTAGAAACCGTCCTGGGCGTCTATGCCAGTCCAGCAAGGGCATGGAATTGCAGGTCAGGGCCTTTTGGCCCGAGCGGTTCTGCCCAGTTGGTGATGGCGGTGTGACACGAGGGTGATATCGCGAGGCCCCAACGAGGTCCGTCCTCTTGGCGGGATTTCTCAGCGGATCGATGAAACGGCGAAGCCGCAATCGAGTACTCCGTTGCGGCTTCGCCGTGAGATGCCACCAGCTGGCGCGTGCGACGTGGTCGGTTTCTCGTGCGGTCCTTGTGCCTGTAACTCGTTCGGGTGCGTGATTTGCGATCGCACCCGCTCAACCGACGGGACTAGGGTGTGCGCCCGTCCCAGCGAGACCGGGTCATGCAGAGCAGCACCGGGGGCCGGCCCTCAGCTGTGCCTGGGTCTTCCTCACGCAGCGCGCCCGGACCCGTTATCTCAGGGAATCGGTCCGGGCGCTCGGCGACGGAGGGTCATCCGATGGCGATGCGGTCCTTCCAGTACGAGCGGGATGTGATGATCTCGGAGCCTGCGCCGGGGAGTACGTCGGGTTTTCCGGCGTATATCCGGACCGAGCCGTCCGAGCGGACGGTCCAGACGTCGGGGACGGAGTCGCCGGTGACGTCGGGGGTACCGAGGATGTGTGGGATGGAGGCGCGGGACCAGCCGCCGCCGGAGTATGCGATGTCCGCGCCGCCTGCGGAGTTGGCTCCGGAGGCCAGCGAGTTGAGGTCGACTCCGTTGCCGGAGGTGTTGGCGATGCCCTTGCGGAGGCGGAGGGCGGCGTCGGGGTCGGACCGGTAGATCATGTCGGCGACTCCGTCGCCGGATACGTCCCCGACGGTGACGATGTCCCGGGCGTCCCAGAGAGTCGAGGTCAGCCGGGTCGCGCTGCTGATCGTGGCCCCGTGGTATCCGACCAGTGCCCACAGTTCCGTGCCGGCACGGGCGAGGAAGTCGGTCTTCCCGTCACCGGTGATGTCACCGGCTGCCATGATCTGGTCCATCGACGCGGGCGACGGGGCGCCTGCCGGAAGGATGATCTCTCTTCGCTTGTCGACGTTCACCGCGCCGTAGCCGTCGCCCGGGTAGACCCACAGCTTCCCGCCGACCCTGACGACGAGGTCTTGGAGGCCGTCACCGCCGTAGATGTCACCGTTGTGGGTGATCAGGGAGCCCTTGAAGTGGCCGGAGGGTGCGGCGACGAACGGCGGCAGACCGTCCTCCGAGCTCGGGTCCTTGGAGGGATTGGCGCGGTAGGCGCCGGGCATGGAGTAGTCGAGGTCTCCGCTGGCGCGGGCGAGGTCGGGTGTGGCCTGGGACGGGTAGAGGGCGAGGTTGCCCGCGGCAGTCACGACCATGAGGTCGGCGAGGTCGTCGCCCGTGAAGTCGCCGGCGTTGTCGGCTTCGTCGCGCGGGCTGACGTAGAAGAAGTAGAGGGCCGGGGTGGAGGCGTTGCCTGCCCCGTCGACAGCGCGGATGTAGAGGACGTTGGGGCCGGCTGTCGGGGGTTTGGCTCCTGTGATGGTAGTCGGGGTGGTGACGGCGGTTCCCGCGGTACGGCTCTTGGAGAAGTTGTAGTTGGAACCGTTGAAGGAGTATTCGAAGCGGACGGTGTCGGTGGAGCCGGCGTAGACGGTGAAGGAGCCCGCCGTACCGAACTTCAGCTTCGACCAGTTGGCGTCCTCGGCGTCGTTTCCGAAGCCGTTCTCCGAGCCGTCGGCGTCGGGGAAGTCGGTGGAGGTGACCTTGGGACGTTTGGGCGCGGTGGTGTCCAGGACGAACCGGCAGGGCGTCTTCGCCGGCGAGTAGCCGGAGGTGGCGCCCTTGTCGTCGATGCTGCGGACCCGCCAGGAGTACAGGGTGCCGTTGGTCAATTTGCTGGTGGGGAAGGCGGGCGTGGAGCGCAGGGCATCGCCGCCGTCACTGCCGGTGGACACCTTGCCCGTGGAGCCGAGCACGTCGCCGGTGGTGCCCCACTTGCCGGTGGGCCAGAGATCGAAGTCCAGATAGTCGAGGTTGCTGTCCTTGTCCTTGCCTCGCGCAGTGAAGGTGACACTGCCTGCGCCCATCCGGACGTACGGTTCGGTGGTGGTGCACTTGGCGTCGGGGGACAAGTCGAGGTTGGTGGGGGACGAGGGGCGCCGGTTGTAGACGAGTTCGAGTGCGGGGCCGTTGTCGCCGTTGGCCTGGAACTTCTTCCAGGCGTATTGCGATTTCTCGTCTCTGGCGCGCATCCCGAAGGTGATTTTGGAGCGGCCGAGGTCGGCGTAGTTCTGTGCGGCCTTCTTCACGTCGAAGGTCTCGTAGGCGTCGCGGCAGCCGGATTTGTAGCCGTGCGCGAAGCTACGGGTCTGCAGTTTGTTGCCGTCGGTCAGTTTTGGGGCGTTCTTCCAGTTGGTCTTCTTGCTGATCGCTCCGGTGACGTGGACGCTCATCGACCGGGCGCTGCAGGACCAGGAGTACGTTTCCAGCAGGCGCAGCTTGGCGCTGCTGATCTTCGCTCCCTTGAGGTTCTTGTCGAAGTTCATGTTGAAGAAGGAGCGGGATGTGCCCCAGGTGTCGGACTCGAAGCCGACCCGGGCCTCGTGGGTGCCGCCCTTGTTGAAGCCCTTGCCGTTGTAGAAGGTGGCGTTGGGATGCCGGCTGTAGGCGGTCGTCCAGTTGTCCATGTGTTTGGTGACGGACGGGTCGACGAAGACCGGGTAGGTCGTCTCCGGATCGTTGAGGAAGTTCAGGTCCGGGGTGATCACCCAGTTGTCGCCCGAGAGGTCGGACTCCACGGTGTTGCCCAGGGAGTCCGGTGACGGCCCGTCGAGCAGCGGTAGCGAAAGGGTCGCTGCCGATCCCGTCTGTGACGGTGCGGGGGTGGGTTCGGCGGGGGCGGTGGGTGTGGCGGTCTCGGACGGTGTGACTTCGGGGCCGTCGGTGGGCGTGGGCAGGCTGGGGGCTTCGGATTCCCGGTCAGTCTGCTCGTCCGACTCGGCGTCGTTCGTCGCCTCTTCGGCCGGTACCGGCTCCGGTGTCCAGGACTGCGAGTTGCCGGGCTCGGGGCTCTCCGAGCCGGTCGGCTGGGCCGTGGCGCCGACCTGTCCGTCGGTGACGGCGGGCTGGCCGGTGGAGTCCCACATCAGTGGGGTGCCGGAGCTGGCCACCTCGGTGCCGTAGAAGGTCTCGGCCGTCAGGACGCCGGAGAGCGGGGCGAGGCGGAAGGTCAGGTCTTCGGAGGTGATGCCGTAGGAGAGCTGCTGCACCAGCGGGTTGGCTGCGGCCGCACGGTTCTTCAGGACGAGGAGCTGGGCGAAGCCGTCGTTGTCCGCGGTGAGCACCAGGTCCGCGCCAGGGAAGATCTCCGGATACAGGGCGCGAGAACCGTCGATGACGGGAGCGGGGACCGGGCCCGGCCAAGTGAGCTGGATGGCGTACTCACCGGCATCGCCCACATAGAGCGTGACAAGATCGCTTGCTCCTGCTGCGGCCGCGGTTGGAGCATCTTTTGCCAGTGACACACGCCGCACCCCGGCTCGCGAGGCCCGCTCCGGGGTCTGCTTGCCTGAGCCTGCGGTGAACACCATCCGGGTGCTGGTGGCCGTGGTCTCCCAGCCGGCTTCGCTGCGCCGCAGATCCGTGTTGATCGCACGCCATTCGCCGTCCCTGTGGACTCGGACCGGCGAGGCGTGGAATCGGGTGGCGAGCTGGCCGTCGGGGCGGGCCCAAGTGGTCGAGTACTCGGTGCGGTCTGCCGTGACTTCGACCTGCTTGCCCGTGCGGGCGGCCTGGACGAAGGCGGCGCTCTCCGTGACAGCCTTCGCCCGCTGAGGCTTGGCCGGCCGTCGTGCATCGGAGCCGTCGAACCCGGCATAACCGATGCCGGTCGCTGCGACCGCCGCGGCGAGGGCGAACACCAGGGTGCGCCGTCCGGGCATACGGAACTGGCTGGTTGGCATCGTGAGAGGTCCCCTTCCCCATGCCCGGCACGCAGATCCACGTGTGCGGGCTCCTCCGGAACGATGTGGCCGGCCATGGCGAAGCGGACCGTTCCGTACGGGGGCGCGGGCATGGCAGGGCGAGCTGATGATGACTCATGAGCCGTCTGTCGTCACCCTGTGAGTTCACACGGCCGGGGCTCGGACCGGCTGGCTTGTCTTCGTACAGGTGCGCCACCCCGCCCGGCTGACGGGTGAGCAAGGAGTCGAGCGAGGTCCCCATACCGGCATCAAATGCCCTCTATGTAAGGCACTTTGAGTGGGTATCAGGCGCCATTCCGTGAACTCATGCCTACCGCGAGATCTACACCCTCTCAGAGCGATATGGCCTGCTTGCTGCACTCTGTGAGTGACTTTGTCGATACATGGCGTGACGATGATCACTAACACCCCGAGTGTCTGGCGTTTCTTCACAGACCTCTCACAGAATTCGCCCGATCTGTTTCGTCCTGCGCGAGGTCCCTCTCCGACCCCGCTCCAAGTGGTCCGGGGGGACCCTCCGTGTTCGGTCGAACTCGCTCGTCTCGAAGTCTGCGCGTCCGCAGAGCCGTCGTCGCCGCAGCCGGTGCCGCCGTGCTCGTCGGCCTGCTGCCCGCGACATCGGTGGCCGTGCCGCCGGTTCCGCCGGTCAACGAACCGGGGCGCGAGGCCCTGCGTCTCGAGTCGCTCGACAAAGTCGTTCCGGCCGACGGCACTCCGGTCAACCAGGACGTCGAGAGCCTGAAGACCGACGTTCCGCAGGACAGGCAAGAAGCACCGTCCGGTACCGCCACTCCACTTCCCGCGTCCACCGCAACGGTCACCTTTCCGTCCGGTGCCGCACGGAGCCTGTCCGCCGCCGTCGAGCCCCAGACTGCGGACCAGATCCCGGTCACGCTCGCCCCGGCCGAGGGGCAGCCCACCCCCACCGGTGCGTGGGGAGTGACCGTGGACGCCCGCACCGACGTCACCACGCAGGGCGTGGACGGTGCGGTCATCCGCGTCGACCCGCCGGACACAGGGGCGGTGCCGGTCGCGCTCTCGCTGGACTACGGAACCTTCGAGAACCTCTACGGCGCCGACTGGGGCTCCCGCCTGCGTCTGGTCCAGTTCCCCGCGTGCTACCTGACCACTCCCGACGCCGAGGAGTGCCAGGCATACACGGAACTGGAGACGGTCAACGACCCGGCCACCAACACGGTCTCCGCGACCGTCGACCCGGCCGCCGACGACACCGTTGCCGCGGCGTCCGAAGGCACCTCCGCGCAGTCAGCCGGCTCCCGCCTCCTGAACGCGGAAGGCAGCGGCGACTCCACCGTGATCGGTGCGGTCGATTCCGGAGCCGGCCCCGGCGGCTCGTTCAAGGCGACGCCCCTCGCCTCGAGCGGCTCCTGGTCGCATGCCGGCAGTTCCGGCGCCTTCGTCTGGTCCTACCCGCTGACCGTTCCAGCGCCCCCGGCCGGCCCCGTGCCGAAGATCGCGCTCACCTACAACTCGCAGTCCGTGGACGGCCGCACCGGCGTCTCCTCCCCTCAAGGCTCGTGGATCGGTGAGGGCTGGGACTACAACCCCGGCCACATCGAGCGCCGTTACCGCAGCTGCAAGGACGACCGGAAGACCCTGGATGCCGGCGCCCCCAACAACACGGCCAAATCCGACAAGACTTCCGACCTGTGCTGGGTCTCGCATAACGCGGTGATGTCCCTCGCCGGCCGGACCACCGAGCTGGTCCGCGTCGGCACCACCAACACATACCGGCCCGCGTCCGACGACGGCACCAGGGTCACACTCAAGACCGGAGCGGCGAACGGCGACAACGACGGCGAGTACTGGGAGGTAACCAGCACCGACGGGACCGTGTACACCTTCGGCCGGCACGAGGTCGGCGACGGCCACGCCGACACCAACTCGGTCTCCACGGTCCCCGTCTTCGGTAACCATCCCGGCGAACCCTGCCATGCCACCGCCTTCGCCGACTCCCGCTGCGGAGCGGGTAAGCAGCAGGCGTGGCGCTGGGGCCTGGACAAGGTCGCCGACGTCCATGGCAACGTGATGGTCGTCAACTGGAAGCAGGAGACGAACTATTACGCCGTCCGGGACAAGCGCAAGACCCCGGAAGCCTACGAGCGCTTCGCCTACCCCACCACCATCGACTACGGAATGCGCTCGGACGACCTGTCCAAGCCCTCCGGGCAGGTCAGCTTCGGCGTCAAGCAGCGCTGCCTGAAGTCCACCACCGCCTGTGACCCGGCGAACTTCGCCAAGACCGACGACCCGGGCGCCTACCGCCCCTGGTGGGACACCCCCGGCAACCTCAACTGCAAATCGACGTCCAAGCTCTGCCCCGGCTTCCCGTCCTTCTGGACACAGATGCGCCTGGACACCGTCACCACCCTTGGTGCCCGCCCCGGCGTGACGGGCCTCGGCAAGGTCGACGTCTACGCCCTCCACCAGTCCTTCCCAGACGACTGGTACGACACCTCCCCAGGACTCTGGCTCAACTCGATCACCCGCACCGGATACGGGCCCGGCGACACGAGCGGCACCGTCCAGTCCAAGGACGGTGTGAGCTTCGCCGAGTACCGCGTCGGCTCCTCCTCTCCGCTCCAGTCCCGGCTGCGTGACCGCCAGCTCCCCAACCTCGTCCGCACCAGCCCCAAGGACCAGCGCCCCGCCTTCACCCGCCCCCGCATCGGCACCGTCGCCACCGAGGCCGGCGCCGACATCGAGGTCGAATACACCGGAGGCTGCGCCACCCCGCCGTCCGAGGACAAGGGCAAGGCGAACGGAACCTGCTACCCCGTCCGCTGGTCCCCGGACGGCGACGAGAAGACTCCCGCCAAGCAGTGGTTCAACAAGTACGTCGTCGACTCCGTCGTGGAGACCGACAAGGTCACCAACCACGGTCTGCCGATCGTCACCAAGTACAGGTACACCGGCCCCGCCTGGGCCAAGTCCGACGACGAGTTCCAGCGACCCGCCCTGCGCACGTACAGCGACTGGCAGGGCTACCGCCAGGTGTCCGTCACCAAGGGCAGCAAGACCACTTCGAGCAAGACCGGCAACGACGACCCGCAGTCGCAGTCGTACTCCGAAACCCGCTACTTCCTCGGCACCGGCGGCGAGGTCAAGGACACCACCGGCACATACACCCTGGTCAGCGACGACGCCCCTCAGTACGCGGGCCAGGTCGCCGAGGCCCTCACCTACAAGGACTCGGGCAAGCAGCTCGTTCGGCGCACCCTGAACTTCCCCTGGTCCAAGCAGACCGCCTCCCGCGCCCGGGAGGCGGAGGACGGCTCTGCCATGGAACCGCTCCTCGCCCACCGCGTCGGCATCAAACGCACCGATGACATCCAGTCCCTCGACGACGGATGGCAGTCCAAGCGCACCCTCACCACCGTCGACGACACCTACGGACTAGCCACCGAGATCGAAAGCTTCGTCGTCAAGCCCGACGGCACCGGCGAAGCGCGCTCCGAGCAGGAATGCACCCGCAACACCTACGTCCACAACACCGACGCACACCTGATCGGCCTGATCTCCCTGAGCCGGACGATCGCCGTTCCCTGCGCCCAATACGTCGGCGCGAACTACGCCACGCACCTGCTGAAATCGGTCCGCACCAGCTACGACAACCTCACCAACGCCGCCACGCCGCTCAAGGGCCTGCCCACCACCGTCGCCGAATCCAACGGCGAGGGCGACGCACACAGCGTCGTCACCACCACCACCTACGATCCGCTGGGCCGCATCCGCAAGGTCACCAGGCCCAGTCAGGGAACCACCGAGAACGTCTACACACCAGCCGACACCGGAGGCCCGCTCACCGGCCTCAAGACCATTAATGCCCTCGGGCATGCCACCACGACCACCTTCGACCCCGGCCGCTCCCTCCCGCTCACCGTCACCGACCCCAACGGCCGCGTGACCCGGTACGAGTACGACGACCTCGGCCGCCTGGTCAAGGGCTGGTCCCCGACCCGCTCCGGTGGGACCCAGACCCCCGACGTCCAATTCAGCTACCAACAGGCCACCGCCACCCCCTCAAGGACCAGCCCTGCCGCCGTCACCACCAAGACGATCAGGGACGACGGCAGCTACGCCTCCTCGGTCACCATTTACGACGGCCTGCTCCGCCCGGTCCAGACCCAGAACGAGGCGCACGGCCCCGGTCGCATCATCACCGACACCTCCTACGACGACCACGGCCGGGCCAGCATCGTTACCAACGGCTACCTCGCCGCGGACCAGCCGACCACGACCCTCTTCCAACCCAGGTCCACGACCCTCATCCCCAGCTACGTCAAGACCCAGTACGACGGCATGGGCCGCACCGTCCGGCAAGCGACCTACCACGACGGTGACTTCGAGTACGAGACCTTCACCTCGTACGGACCGAACACCGTGCACGTGGACCCCCCGGGCAACACATCCCCGTCCACCTGGACCACCACCGACGCCCTCGGCCGGGTCACCGAGATCGAGCAGTACACCGACGCCGACCAGTCGACCACCCGGTCGACCCGCTACGCCTACGACGTCCGAGGCAACCGCTCGGAAGTCACCGATCCGGCGGGCAACAAGTGGACGTACAAGTACGACGTACGCGGCCGTGTGGTCGAGGCCACCGACCCGGACACCGGTACCACCAAAACGACCGCGTACGACGGCGCCGACCGCCCCCTCACCACCGTCGACGCCAACGGCAAATCCCTGCACACGACCTACGACGCGCTCGGACGAGTGACGGCCGTCCGCGAGGGTTCAGCCACGGCCAACCCAGTCAAGTCCTTCACCTTCGACGCTGTCGGCGCCCTCGGTATGCCGGTCGCCTCGACCCGTCACATGCCGGACGGCGACTACGTCACCAGGATCAACGGCTACACCACCGACTACCAGCCCACCGGGCGGGACATCACCATCCCCGCCAACACCAAGACCACCGGGCTCTCGGGCACGTATAGCTACACCTACAGCTACACACCGACCGGCAAGCCCCTCTCGGTGACCTACCCGGCCAAGGGCGGCATCTCCTCCGAGAAAGTGGTCACCCGCTACAACGAGGACGGCCTGCCCGAGTCAACAGCGGGCGCCGACTGGTATACCGCTGACGTCACCTACTCCCCGTTGGGTGAAGTCCTGCGCACCGTCTCTGGCTCCCAGCCCTATCGCGTGTGGACCACCAACTTTATCGACCCCCACACCGGACGCCTCCAACGCACCGTCGCCGACCGCGAGACCGCTTCACCTCACCGCATCACCGACAGCTACTACTCCTACGACGCCTCCGGCACCATCACCTCGCACGCCCGCAAGCTGAGCGAAGCCGCAAGCTCCACCTGGGACACACAGTGCTTCACCTACGACGCCCTCGGTGAACTCGTCCACGCCTGGACCTCCAACATCGCCCCCACCGGCACGGGCAACGGCTGCAAGACCGCCAACGGCGCCACCTTCGGCTACCGAACCGACTACGCAGCCTCGCCCGGCCCCGTCGCGGACGCTCCGAACGCGGACGCCGACACCTCCAGCCCAGACGCCTCGCTGACCAGCACGCTCGCAGCAGCCGCCCCGGCCACCGGCACCGTGGCATCCTCCACCACCGCCTACCGCCAGGCATTCACCTACGACTGGATCGGCAACCGCTCCACCCTCACCGAGCACCACGTCACCGACCCCACCAAGAACATCACCTACCGCTCCAACTACGGCACCACCACCGGAAACGGCACAACCGAACCGGTCACCACCCAGCCGCACACCCTCGCCTGGGTCTCCACCACCCCCACCGGATCCGGCAGCTCCTACACCTACGACCTGGCCGGCAACACCACCAAACGCGACCTCGCCAACGACACCCAGAACTTCACCTGGACCACCGAGAACAAGCCGGCCACCGTCACCACCGGCGCCACCACCGTCAACTACACCTACGACACCGGCGGCCAACGCCTCCTGGAGAACTCCAGCGAAGGCTCCACCCTCTACCTTCCCGGCGGCGAACTCACCACCGACAGCACGGGAAAGATCACCAAGGCAACCCGCAACTACGTCCACCCCGGCGCCCCGACAGTCGTCCGCACATCGAACGGCACCAGCACCGGCCACACCCGCAACATCCAACTCGCCGACCATCTGGGTACCGCCAACACCACCATCCAGATGGCCGCCAACCAGCCGGTCACCAGGCGGGCCTTCAAGCCCTTCGGCGAGGCCCGCGGCCCCCAGCCGACCTCCTGGCCGGACAGGCGCAGCTACCTGGGCACCGGCATCGACGACACCGCCACCGGCCTCACCCACATCGGCGCACGCGAGTACGACCAGGCCAACGGCCGCTTCATCAGCGCGGACCCGCTCCTGGACATCACGGACCCGCTGCAGATGAACGGCTACGCCTACGCCAAGAACAGCCCCATCAGCACCAGCGACCCCGACGGCATGAAGCCGGTCACCGACTGCTGGAGAGGCTGCAAGGACGGCGACAGCGTCTACCGGGACTGGGTGGTCCCCGGCAGTGACGGAGGCTGGTCCACCCGCCACGAACAATCTGTTTACACCCACGACTCGGAGGGTGACCTCCACAGCGTCACACGAACCGGCAGCTACCACCCGCCGCTGGGCACAACAACCCTCATCAAGCCATACAACCTGACAGCCCAGAAGAACGCCCTCAAATTCATTTCCGGTCTCGTCTTCCCTGACGTGGAAGCATGGAAGAAGGCAATTTCCGGAAAGGCTGACGGCTGGGACTACTTTGGTATCGCCTCGGATCTTCCCTTCGCGAAGGTAGCGAAACTGGTACCTGATTCGGTTGTAAAAAAGGGTAGGGAGGCCGTCGAAAAGTGGCTCGCAAAATTCAGCTCGGGATGTAAGTGCTTCCTTGCCGGCACCGAAGTCCTCATGGCCGACGGCAAGACCAAGGCAATCGAAAAAATTGAGGTCGGTGACGAGGTCGTTGCCACAGACCCGGAAACAGGGCAGACCCGCCTCCGCAAGGTCACCCGCCTGATCATCACCGAGGACGACAAGCACTTCAACGAACTGACCATCGAAACACCCAACGGACCCAAAAAGCTCACCGCCACACACGAACACCCGTTCTGGGTCCCAGAGATCGGAGCCTGGGTCGAGGCCCGCAACCTCGCCGCCGGCACGACCCTCAGGACCCCTGACGGCACCACCGTCCGCGTCATCAGCAACCGTGCCTACACCAAGCACGCGCGGACATACAACCTCACAGTCGAAGACTTGCACACGTACTATGTGCTGGCGGGGGCCACGCCGGTTCTCGTTCACAACAGCAATGGTTGTCCTGCCGGGAAGCTGTCGGATCCGCTTCCGCAGGGGATGTCGAGGCACTTCGTCAATGCCTATGACGAAATCAGGGCCGGGAGAGGCGTTCCGCAGACAGATCCTGCCACGGGAGCGCAGAAGGTATTCCAAGGCAAGGCGACTCACGAGAAGCGGTGGGCGGGTGCCTTGGAGTATCGAGTTCCCGGATCTAAGGGTGACAGTGCTCGGATTCTAGCGAAGACCCTGCCCGATGGTCGGATGGTGATGGGGTGGACGAACGACCACTACAAGACGATCAAGCCCTTCAGAGCGCCTCACTTCCCTGACTCTGGGTGGTAGTAGGTAGAAGTGAATGCAATGGGGAGTCCGGAGAGGTCGTCGGCAGACTTCTCCGGACTCTCCGCTAGAATTCGCCTGGTCGATAGTGGGAAGGTGTGAGATGAGTGAAAGCGGTTCGGTTATTCCGCTCTATCGCCTAATCGAAGAAGAGTCCGGAACAGTCATCATCGCGGCGCATGAAATCAACGGGTTCTTTGTGGAGTCGGATCACGCACAGTCAGAGGACATCTTGATCTTCGGGTCTGCGCGAGAACCGGTCCGCCTCGGCGAGGACCTGTCCGACGTGGAGCTGCGCGTGGTCAACTCACTCGGCAAGTCGATCGGATCGTATTACATCGGGCGGGTGGGGCTGCGCTCTACGTTCGAGGGCAGGGGAGGCCCCGGGCGGGGTGGCTTTGTTGCGACCTTCTATGGCCATACCTGCCCGTACGCTGCAGCGGGAGCGATCTGGCGTCGATGGGCTTCGGGGAGTCCCCTTACAAAAGGGGAATGGGTGGAGTATCCCGTCGAATCGCACGATAGCTGGCTCCATGTGGTTCAGAACTCTTGGTTCGAAACAGGACATGCGGCTAAGAGGTATGGCGTTGGAGAAATCGACGTAATCGATGGCAGGCAGATCGCCGGTGAAAGCAGCTTCTATTGCGCGCTTGGTGAAGCGGTTAATGGTCCCGGTGGATACTTTGGATCCACTCTTGACGGGCTTGCTGATTGCCTTGCGTCGTCCCGGAACGCTAGTGCTCCGTTTGAGTTGGTGTGGGAACACTTTTCCGGTGCGCAGGAAAGGATGGGTGCCTCGCTGGCGGCGTCCGCTCTGGACGTTCTGAGAGAATTCGGTGTAGACGTGACGCTCAGGTAGCAGTGCTCGGTTTCTGGACATCAGAAGTGCAAATCTGAAGGCGCATCAGGCGGTCCCTGGTGGGCCTTCAGCGGGCCTTGACGGCAGTAGTTGACGGCAACGTCAGCGTACGAAGGCGGCGCAGGGTGGCGGTTCGTCGCCGTCGGCGCCGGCCGTCTCGGTGATCGCCGGGCCGTTGAGCGCGGTGCCGAGCGTGTCGATGGCGTCGCGCTGGAGGCGGAGTCGGACGTGGGCGTAGACGCCGGCGGTGACGCCGATGTGGGAGTGGCCGAGGAGTTCCTTGATGACGACGAGTTCGACGCCCTGTTCCAGGAGCAGGGTGGCGGTGGAGTGCCTTACAACGGCTAACAAAATGGTCGTTGGGCCTGTGCTTACAGGTATCCCGGCTCGCCGTCGGCGTTGAACCTTGTCAGGGAACGCTCCAGCAGCTCCAGAAACTGTCGTAGGTCATCGGCTACCTTGTCGAGCTCCGCTTCGTCCAGCGAAGCCGTCCGCGTCCGGTAAACGGCCCCATCAGGCCCCGCGACATAGATCAGGCCGCCGCCGTTCGAGCCGATGACCAGGCCACGGCTCTTTTCGTCCGTGCCGACGTCGACAACGCCGTACTCCTGGAGCCGCAGCAGGAGGTCACCGGCCGTATCGAGGAAGTAGCCGTTGCCGACGTCCTCCCATGTGACGTCACCGATGCTTTCGTAGAAGGTGACCAGGTCAGCTGGTGTAGGGGTGACTTGGGCGAGCGTGTGTGCCGCGGCTTGATCATCGTGGTCCGCCGGCCGGACCTGGTTGATCCCAGGAGGAAAGCCGTGCCGATGCTCGAACTCGCCTGTCCTGGCCGTGAGAGTCCCGCTGACCCTCTCTGTCCACGAGGCCAGCCAGGCAGGCGAAAGCGATCGGTCACTCATGAGGCCGGATCATGGCATGAGCCACGGACATCCATGGAGTGCCCAGCGGTTCCAGTGTCAGCGCAATGCCCTGAGCTGCCGATGGGTGATGAGGCAGCAGGCGAGTTTGAGGAATGCTTCGTGGATGTCGGCTCGCCGTTCCCAGCGGATTCGCAGGCGACGGAAGCCGTGCAACCAGGCAAAGCTCCTCTCCACAACCCAGCGGTAGGTGCCCAGTCCGGTGCCGTGCAGGGTGCCGCGGCGGGCGATCGCGGGCACGATGCCGCGGGCACGGACCTGGTCCCGGTAGATGTCGTGGTCGTACCCGCGGTCGGCGAACAGGGAGTCCGGCTTCCGGCGAGGATGACCGACCCGGCCGCGGACCGGCGGGATCGCGTCGAGCAGGGGCAGGAGCTGGGTGACGTCGTTGCCGTTGCCGCCAGTCAGCAGGACCGCGAGCGGGGTGCCGTGTCCGTCGGTGATCAAGTGATGCTTGGAGCCGGCTCGTCCCCGGTCGACCGGTGATGGGCCCGTGTGCTGCCCCCTTTTAGCGCCCTGACGTAGGAGGAGTCGACCACGCAGCGGGACCAGTCCAGACGTGCGGCCGCGTTCAGTTCGGCCAGCAGGATCTCGTGCAGCCGTTGCCAGACGCCAGCCTCGTTCCAGTCCCGCAGCCGGCGCCAGCACGTCATGCCCGACCCGAAGCCGAGGTCCTTGGGCAGGTACTCCCACTGGATCCCGGTGTGCAGCACGTACAAGATCCCGCACAGCACCGCCCGGTCCGGCAACGGCTTGCGACCTGGATGCCGGAACCTGCGCTCACGCTGCGGCAGCAGCGGCTCCAGACGGTCCCACAGTTCATCCGACACTATCCACGGCGACGTCCCCACACCGGACCGAACGCTCAACTCTCGTGCCGGACACGGCAGCCAGGACTGATCCACCTCATTGTGTTAGCCGTACTTGGGCCATGGAAGCGGATGCGACGGAGGCCGGCGCGGCGGAGGAGGGTGGTGAAGGTGCGGGTGAGGTTGGTCGGGTCGATCGGTGTGCCCTGCACCGTGGTGAACACGTGCCCGCTGTGCTGCCACGCGGTGTTTGTGGCCTCGCGTTCGTGCTGCTGCTCCCGGTGGAGTTTCAGTGACTGGAGACACCACAGACACCACGTGGGGAGGGCGATGCGGCGTTCGGATGCCCGGGTCTTGGTGGGCAGCGTGGTGAGCCCGCCTACGGCGGTGCGCTGAAGGGTGCGGCGGATGGCGGCGGTGCCCGCGTCGAGGTCGAGGTCTTCCCAGCGGAGGCCGAGGAGTTCGCCCTTGCGGAGTCCGGTGTGGAGGGCGAGTTCGAACAGGGCGTGCAGCCGGTGACCTCCTGCGTAGGTGAGGAGCTGGCGGGCTTCGTCGGCGGTGAGGGGTTCGAAGCGTCGGGGCCGTGGGGTGCCGGTGCGGACGTTGCGGGCGGGGCGCAACATAGACGTTGATCGCCGGTTGGCCAAACCGGCGAGGATGGCGACCCTTGAGGGAGTTCATGTTCACTGGGTTCAGCGTTGGATCCGTGTGGGTCAAGAGGAGTCGAGACCCTCTAGGAGAGTGAGTAGTCCTGTCCGACCCCATCAAGAAGCTCGTTCCGGATAGCAAGGGCAGGGTCCGGTACCGGTTTGTGGTCGATGCAGGCCCTGATCCGGTCACGGGGAAGCGTAAGCAGGTGACCCGTACGTTCGGGACGTTGAGGGAGGCGAAGGCGGAGTACGCGAGCATCGTGCATCGTCGCTACGAGGCGGCGCGCGCGCCGCTCAGTCAGATCACCGTGGACGAGTGGCTCGATCAGTGGCTGTCCATGAAGGCAGAAGATCTGGAAGAGAGTACTGCCTACAGCTACACCATGACCTTGGCCCGCGTCCGCGGAAGGCTTGGACACATCCGGCTCCAGGACCTCACCGAGGACCATGTCGACGCATGGATGCGATGGGCGCTCCAGGAGGGGCGTGGGCGGGGAGGGAGGCCGGGCACCGGCCTGGGGGCGACTTCGGTCCAGATGTCGCTGGCCCGGCTGAAGGAGGCGCTTGACCGGGCAGTGACACAAGGCTTGCTCCAGGTGAACGTCGCTCGTGAGGTGACCGTTCCCCGTAGGGCACGGAAGGCAGAGCGCAGGGCCAGGGAGGCTGTGCCGCCGTGGAGCGTCGCGGAAGTGCGCGCCTTTGTTCGTGCGATCGCAGGTGATCGCCTGCAGGCACCGTTCCTCCTGGCTCTGATGGGTCTTCGGCCGGCGGAGATCTGTGGCATGCGCTGGACGGACATCGACCTGGACGAAGCCACCGTGTCCATCACCAACACCCGGACGGTCATGGGGAACGACATCGTGGTGGAGAAGACCACCAAGTCACCCGCCGGTGAGCGGCAGCTCCCTCTGCCGGCTCCGGTTGTGGCTGCTTTGACCGAGTTCCGGGCTGCTCAGGCAGCCGAGAAGACGGCGGCGGGTCAGGTGTACGAAGACAGCGGCTACGTTCTTGTGGACGCTCGGGGAAGAGCGCTCAACGGGCGGCAACTGCGTGAGCGGGCTTACAAGGTCATGGACCGCAGCGGGCTGCGTCGGGTCCGTCTGTACGACGCCCGTGCGAGCTGCCTGACGTACCTGGCGAACCACGAGGTCCCGGACCACCTCCTCGCCCGCTGGGCCGGTCACGCCGACGTCCGGACCACGAAGCGCTGGTACGTGAAGCCGGATGTGGAGGACCTGCGGCCGACGGCGGACACGTGGGGAGGTCTGGCGAGTGGGTCCGCCCCCGTTCACGAAGAGAATGTGAGATGTGGGAGCGTGAACGGGTGAGTGAGAAGAACGTCGACAGCATGCAATACCGCTTTGACGGGCCGGAACAGGCCCCGGTCCTGGTCATGGGGCCGTCCCTCGGTGCTACATGGCACATGTGGGACCGGCAGGTGCCCGAACTGGCTCAGCAGTGGCGGGTCTTCCGGTTCGACCTGCCCGGACACGGCGGTGCCCCGGCCCACCCGGCAGGGTCCGTCGCCGAACTCACCACGCGTCTGCTGGCCACCCTCGACGGACTCGGCGTGCACCGCTTCGGGTACGCAGGCTGCGCCTTCGGCGGTGCCGTCGGCATCGAGCTGGCCCTGCGCCACCCCGAGCGACTCGCCTCCCTCGCGCTGATCGCCGCCTCGCCCCGGTTCGGCACGGCCGACGAGTTCCGCCAGCGCGGCGTGATCGTGCGCACCAACGGGCTCGACCCCATCGCCCGCAGCTCCCCCGAGCGCTGGTTCACCGGCGGGTACGCGGCCGCCCAGCCCGCGATCACCGAATGGGCCGTGCAGATGGTGCGGACCACCGATCCCGGCTGCTACATCTCCGCCTGCGAGGCCCTCGCCGCCTTCGACGTGCGCGGCGAACTCGGCCGGGTCGGCGTCCCCACCCTGGTCCTCGTCGGCTCCGACGACCAGGTCACCGGCCCCGCCGAGGCCCGCACCCTGGTCGCCGGCATCCCCGACGCCCGCCTCGCGGTGGTCCCCGGCGCCTCCCACCTGGTCCCGGTCGAGCAGCCCGCCGCCGTCACCGACCTGCTGGTGCGGCACTTCACCACCGCCTGGCAGGCCGCCCACGACGCCACCTCCACCGGCCAGATCCCCGTCCCGGTCCACCCCGCGCACCCGGTACCGGTCGCCGGGACCGGCGCCGGGCCCGTCCAGCCGGTGCCGGTCCAGCCGCCGCAGACCGTGCCCATCGCCGAGATCGCCCCGGCCCCCGCCGTGCCGCCGCAGGCACAGGGGCGGCCCGATCCGTACGACGCGGGGCTCAAGGTGCGCCGAGAGGTCCTCGGCGACGGGCACGTCGACCAGGCGCTCGCGCAGGCGGACGAGTTCTCGGGGGACTTCCAGGAGTTCCTCACCCGGTACGCCTGGGGAGAGATCTGGGACCGTCCGGGCCTCGACCGGCGCTCGCGCAGCTGCGTCACCCTCACCGCCCTGGTCGCCGGCGGTCACCTGGACGAGCTGGCACCCCACCTCAGGGCCGCCCTGCGCAACGGCCTCACCCCGGGCGAGATCAAGGAAGTACTGCTCCAGGCGGCCGTCTACTGCGGCGTGCCGGCCGCGAGCGGCGCGTTCCGGGTGGCCCAGCAGGTCATCCGCGAGGAGACGACACCGCCCGAGTGAGCCCCACGGGCGGGGAGCGGGCGCGCGGCGGCAGGATGGAGTCATGAAGCTCACCAAGAAGTCGCACGCCTGCGTCCGCCTCGAGAAGGACGGGCAGACGCTCGTCCTGGACCCCGGCGGGTTCAGCGAGGAGGACGCCGCCCTGGGCGCGGACGCGATCCTCGTCACCCACGAGCACCCGGACCACTTCGACGAGCTGCGGCTGCGCGCCGCCATGGAGGACAACCCGGCCGCCGCGATCTGGACGCTGAAGTCGGTCGCGGAGAAGATCTCGGCGGCGTTCCCGGGCCGTGTCCACACCGTCGGTCACGGCGACACCTTCACCGCCGCCGGTTTCGACGTACAGGTCCACGGGGAGCTGCACGCGGTGATCCACCCGGACATCCCGCGCGTCACCAACGTCGGCTTCCTGGTGGACGGCGGCAAGGTCTTCCACCCCGGCGACGCCCTCACCGTCCCCGACCGTCCGGTCGAGACGCTGATGCTGCCGGTCATGGCCCCGTGGAACAAGATCGCCGAGGTGATCGAGTACGTCCGCGAGGTCAAACCGCGGCGGGCCTACGACATCCACGACGCCCTCCTCACCGACCTCGCCCGCCCGATCTACGACCGTCAGATCGGCGAGCTGGGCGGCTCCGAGCACCTGCGGCTGACGCCGGGCGACTCCGCCCGGGTGTGAGACCCGGGGCCGGACCCCGGGCGGGACCCGTTGTCAGTGCCGCCCGGTAGGTTGTGGGACATGCGCATCGCGACCTGGAACGTGAACTCGATCACCGCCCGCCTGCCGAGGCTGCTCGCCTGGCTGGAGAGCAGCGGCACCGACGTGCTGTGCCTCCAGGAGGCCAAGGTCGCCGAGGCGCAGTTCCCCTTCGACGAGCTGCGGGAGGCGGGCTACGAGGCGGCGGTCCACGCCACCGGCCGGTGGAACGGCGTGGCGGTGCTCTCCCGCGTCGGCCTCGACGACGTGGTCAAGGGCCTGCCCGGCGACCCGGGCTACGAGGGCGTCCAGGAGCCCCGCGCGATCTCCGCCACCTGCGGCCCGGCCCGCGTCTGGTCCGTATACGTGCCGAACGGGCGCGAGGTGGACCACCCGCACTACGCCTACAAGCTCCAGTGGTTCGAGGCCCTGCGCGCCGCCGTCGAGGGCGATGCCTCCGGCAGCCGCCCCTTCGCCGTGATGGGTGACTACAACGTCGCGCCGGCCGACGAGGACGTCTACGACCGTGCGGCCTTCGAGGGCGCCACCCACGTCACCCCCGCCGAGCGCGCCGCCCTCGCCTCCCTGCGCGGCGCCGGCCTGTCCGACGTGGTCCCGCGCCCGCTCAAGTACGACCATCCCTTCACGTACTGGGATTACCGCCAGCTCTGCTTCCCCAAGAACCGCGGCATGCGCATCGACCTGGTGTACGGCAACGAGCCCTTCGCCAAGGCGGTCACCGACTCCTACGTCGACCGCGAGGAGCGCAAGGGCAAGGGTGCCTCGGACCACGCGCCGGTCGTCGTGGACCTGGACCTGTAGCCGCGCACGCCGCGCACGCCGCGCACGCCGCGCACGCCGCGCACGCCGTGCAGGGCAGTGCACGCCGCGCACACCATCCGCGTGCCCTGTGGTGCACATGGCGGTACGAATGACAGTGTGGAGGTATGAACTTCCCCTTCCTGGGCAAGCGGCGCGAGGATCCCCGGGCGCACGACGCGGAGGGCATCGGCGAGCTGCTCGCCGACTGTGATCTGCTGCGCTCGCAGGCGCTGCGGGAGGGGGTCAGGCTCGACGACTCCGCGCTCTCCCTGGAACAGCTGGACCAGGTGCTGCCACGCTGGCGCAGCGACGAGGAGATCCTGACCTGGCTCGGCAACGACGCCGGTCTGTACCTCGGCACCGTGATCGTGCGCACCGTGCCCGGCGCCGCCTGGGCCATCCGCTCCGACGGTCAGCCGGTCGTCCGGCTCGCCTCCGGCCGGGAGTTCGACGTGGTGGCGAACGGCCAGGCGTGGGCGGAGGACGGCGTGCCCGAACTCTCCCAGCTGTACGGAGAAGTCGCCGAGGCGTGAGGCGAGGCGTGGGCCGAAGTGCGCACCGCGGAGCCGCCGCCGCGGTCGCCCGCCGTCACGCCTTCCCCAAAGCCCGCCTTAAATAGGGGTAATGATCAAAAGGTGCGTGTCGGTGGTATTCGTGCTGTTTGTCTCGATACGTTGCGGTGGTCGGATCGGACGCGGACGCACGGGGGACTACGCAGGGTGCAGCCGGAGATCACTGCTCGCGGGCGAGGAGAAGGTCAGCTGCATACCGGCGAGCGACCGCGTCGAGGCACCGCTCGACGGCTCGGCGCTCGCCGGTCGGCTCAGCGTGCGGTGCCGGACGGAGCCGAGGGCAGATACCGGGGCGCCCGCCAGGCGTCCAGCCGGTGCTCCACCGCCGCCCCCAGGGACAGCAGTTCGGCGTCCTGGCGGTCGCCGGCCATGAGGAGCAGCCCCACCGGCAGCTCCCCGACGAAGCCGGCGGGCACGGACAGCGAGGGGTACCCGGCGACGGCGGCGGGGGTCGAGGACGGGATCACGTCGTTGTCGCCGCGCGCGCAGTCGGTGGTCCAGGCGGGCGGGTTCGCCGGGGAGGCGATGGCGTCCAGGCCGTGCGCGGCCATGACCTCGTCTATGGACCGCCGGGACAGGTCGGTCAACTCCGCGCGCATCGCCCGGTACTCCGGGTCCGTGGTGGGCGGCGCGGCCAGCGCCTGCTCGAACAGCTCCTGGCCGGCGAAGCAGGTCTGCTCCCGCGGGTGCGTGCGGTTGAACTCGATCAGCTCGGCCAGGTCCTGCGGCCCGCCGCGAGTCGGGAGGTAGGCGTCGATGTCCCGGTGGAACTCGCTCAGCAGCGCCGGGAACTCGAGTTCGGCCAGCCGCTCCTGATAGGGCATGGTCACCTCGACGACCTCGGCCCCCGCAGCGGTCAGCCGCTGCGCGGTACGGCTCATGAGGGCGTCCACCTCGGCGCCGAGCGAGGGCAGCCGCCACAGGCCGATCCGTTTGCCGCGCAGGCTGCCGGGAGGGCCGACCGCGTCCGTGAGGCTCGCGGCGCCGCCGGTGCGCACGGTGTCACGGCCGCCGAGCACGGCGAGGGTGAGCGCGGCGTCGGTCACGTTGCGGGCCATGGGCCCCGCGGTGTCCTGCTCGGCGGAGATCGGTACGACGCCCGACTGGCTGACCACTCCGAGGCTGGGCTTGAGGCCGACCACGCCGTTCATCCCGGCGGGGCACACGATGGAGCCGTCCGTCTCGGTCCCGACCGCCACCTGGGCCAGCGACGCGGCGAGCGCCGCGGCCGAACCGGAGGACGAACCGCAGGGATTGCGGTCCAGGACGTACGGGTTGTTGGTCTGCCCGCCCACCGCCGACCACCCCGACGTCGGCTTCGCCGCGCGGAAGTTGGCCCACTCGGAGAGGTTGGTCTTGCCGAGAATCACCGCGCCGGCCGCCCGCAGCTTCCCGACCAGGTCCGCGTCGGTGTCCGGTGGGCTCCCGGCGAGGGCCAGCGACCCGGCGGTGGTCGGCATGTCACGGGTGTTCACATTGTCCTTGAGCAGAACGGGGATGCCGTCCAGCGGGCCCCGGGTCTTGCCGAGACGATGCCTCAGGTCGCTGGCGGCCGCCTGGCGCAGGGCCGTCGGGCTGGTGCGCAGCACCGAGTTGATCCTCGGGTCGACGGCCTTGATCCGCCGCAGGTAGGCGCGGGTCAGCTTGAGCGAGGACAGCGATCCGCGGTTCATGCGGGCCTGGAGTTCGGGGATGGTCACCGTGTCGAGGTCGACCCCGCCGACCAGCGTCGACTCGGCGGATCGCGCCGCGTCGCCGGGTCCGGAGCCGGCGGCCGCGGCCCGTTGACCGGGCGCCGCCGCGGCGAGGGAGGCCACGACCAGGATCGCGGTCAGGGCCGCCATGCTTCTCTTCTTCATGGCGGACAGCCCACTACACGGGGCCGCCCGGCACAAGGGGCCCCTCGGCCTTGGACGTTGGCGCGACGCGCACCCCCTTGACGGCCCCCACTCCTTCGCTAAGGTCTAGACCTACACGCGCAGGTCTAGACCTGCGGGCGGGTTGCCTCATCGGCACCGTCGTAAGCCGGGGCAGGCTGATTCGACGCGGACCGAAGGGAACAGTGATGTCATGCGCATGAAAAGAAGGGTGGCCGCCGCCGTGGGAGCGCTGGTCGCTCCCGTGGTGGCCCTGAGCCTGCCGGCGCCCACGGCGAGCGCCCACGGCTGGGTGGTCTCGCCGGGGAGCCGGCAGGACCAGTGCGCCAACCGCGTGGTGCAGTGCGGCCAGATCAAGTGGGAACCGGCGAGCGTCGAGGGCCCGAAGGGACTGCGCAACTGCAGTGGCGGGGACGCCCGGTGGGCCGACCTGGACGACGACAGCAAGGGCTGGCGGGTCACCCCGATCGGCACCACGCACACCTTCACCTGGACCATCGAGGCACGGCACGCCACCAGCAACTGGCAGTACTTCATCGGCGACCGGAAGATCGCCCAGTTCGACGGGCACGGCGCCCTGCCGCCCGCCTCGGTCAGCCACCAGTTGGACTTCGGCGGGTTCAGCGGGCGGCAGAAGGTGCTCGCGGTCTGGAACATCGCGGACACCGCCAACGCCTTCTACGCCTGCATCGACGTCAACATCGGTGGCGGCGGCGGTGACGACGGTGGTGGAGACGGCGGCGGCGACGACCAGCCGGGCGACTGCGTCGCGGGAGCCTGGAGCGCCGGGAGCGTCTACAACGGTGGCGAGACCGTCTCCCACGACGGCCGCACCTGGCGTGCCAAGTGGTGGGTGACGGGCGAGGAGCCCGGCACCACCGGCGAGTGGGGCGTCTGGGAGGACCTCGGCGCCTGCTGAGCACGACCGGTCGGCGTACGCACCGGAAGGCGCGTGCGCCGACCCCCGCCGTCCTGGACCGGCCCACATGTCCTGCCGCTCGCCGGTCCCGCGCGAGCTCCTGAGGTCGACGGTGTGCCGTAGCGGTCCTGATAGCGATGCCAGCAGCACCGCAGGTCGCCTCCGGCGCCGGCCTGCTGGTCGCGCCCGGAGAAGGATTGGCATCGATAACAACGTCTGCCATAGTCGCAGCTATCGATGGTCAAGGAGGCACCGTGCAGCGATCCACCCTCACCCACGCCGACGGCACCCTGCTGCGGAACGGGCGCCCGCACCGCCTCCTGGCCGGCTCGCTGCACTACTTCCGGGTTCATCCCGGACACTGGGCCGACCGGCTCCGACGGCTGGCCGCCCTCGGTCTGAACACGGTCGACACCTACGTCCCGTGGAACTTCCACGAACGCACCCCGGGCGACATCCGCTTCGACGGCCCGCGCGACCTGGACCGCTTCGTCCGGCTCGCCCAGGACGAGGGGCTGGACGTCGTCGTGCGGCCGGGCCCGTACATCTGCGCCGAGTGGGACAACGGCGGTCTGCCCGCCTGGCTGACCGGCACCCCGGGCATGCGGCTGCGCACGTCCCACGGCCCCTTCCTCGAAGCGGTCGACCGCTGGTTCGACGCGCTGATCCCCCGCGTCGCGGACCTCCAGGCGGGCCGGGGCGGACCGGTCGTGGCCGTGCAGATCGAGAACGAGTACGGCAGCTACGGCGACGACCACTCCTACGTCCGCCACATCCGGGACGCCCTCGTCGGCCGGGGCATCACCGAACTGCTCTACACCGCGGACGGACCGACCCCGCTGATGCAGGACGGCGGAGCCCTGCCCGGCGAACTGGCGGCGGCGACCTTCGGCTCACGTCCCGCCGAGGCCGCGGCGCTGCTGCGCTCGCGCCGGAGCGGGGAGCCGTTCTTCTGCGCCGAGTTCTGGAACGGCTGGTTCGACCACTGGGGCGAGAAGCACCACGTCCGGTCGGCGGCGAGCGCGGCCGAGGACCTCGGCGGCATCCTCGACGAAGGCGGCTCGGTGAGCCTCTACATGGCGCACGGGGGCACCAACTTCGGGCTGTGGGCGGGCGCCAACCACGACGGCGAGGGCCTCCAGCCGACCGTCACCAGCTACGACTCGGACGCCCCCATCGCCGAGAACGGTGCCCTGACCCCGAAGTTCATCGCCCTGCGGGACAGACTGACCGCGCTCGACGGCGCCGGAGCCCGGCGACCGCTGCCGGCCGACCCACCGCTGCTGGCCCCCCGCGACCTGCCGGTCACCCGGCACGCGGGCCTGCTCGACGCGCTGCGCGCGGTGTCCGAGCCGGTGTCCGCACCGCTGCCGCCGAGCTTCGAGGAACTGTCCCTGGCCTCCGGCCTGATGCTCTACGAGGCCGAGCCGCTGCTGCCCCCCGGGAACCACGAGGTGACCGTCACGGGTCTGCACGACCGCGCCCAGGTGTTCGTCGACGACACACCCGTCGCCGTACTGGACCGCGAGAGCGCCTCCTTCACCGTCTCCGGGACCGGCGCGCGGGTCCGGCTGGCGCTGCTGGTGGAGAACCAGGGGCGGATCAACTACGGCCCGCTGCTCGGCCAGGGCAAGGGCATCCTCGGCGGCGTCCGGGTGGAGCGACGGCTGGTGCACGGCTGGACGACGCGTCCCCTGCCGCTCGACGCGTGGACCTCGCGGGACACGGCACGCGCCGCTGCGGCGGCCCCCTCGGACGGCCGGGCGGGGTTCGCCACCGCGGTCCTGTCCGTGGCCGAGCCCGCGGACACCTTCGTCGCCCTGCCCGGGTTCGGCAAGGGGTTCCTGTGGGTCAACGGCACCCTGCTGGGCCGCTACTGGGAGATCGGGCCCCAGACCACGCTCTACCTGCCCGGCCCGCTCCTGCGCCCCGGCGACAACACCCTGACCGTGCTGGAACTCGAACGTTTCGGCGACCGCGTCGCCCTGCACGACCGCCCCGGCCTCGGGCCGTCGGAGGAGTACGTCGAGACCTTCGACTGACCGCTTCGGCCGACGGCGGCCGGGCGTTCCCCCGGCGGGTAGCCCGTGGGGAGGTCCACGGGCACGCCGTACACGCGCATCTCCGCGGCGGCCGCGTAGGGCTGCCCGTTGAGCGCGTCGAGCGCGGTGAACCGCACGTAGGAGGCGCGGACCCGGTCGAAGGAGACGCGCTGGGTCTGCGGGACGTCCTTCAGGGTGCCGCGGGCCACCGTCGTCCAGTCCGCGCCGTCGTCCGACACGGCGACCTCGTAGCCGGCGACACGGCCGTTCTGGCCGCCGCTCTGCCGGCCCAGGTACCCGAACCCGTCGATGTCGGCGGCGCCGCCGAGCTTCAGCGTCACCCAGTGCGGATACGGCGCCTGGGAAGCGGTGTAGTCGGTGTGCCAGATGGTGCCGGCGTCACCGTCGAGAACGTTGGAGACCGGCCCCTCGGCGGCCCCCGACGAGCCGTTCTCCGAGTCGGCGGTCGCGGTCGTCGAACCCGGTGCGAGAACGGGTTCCGCGGTCACCGCGGCGCGGGCGTCGGACGAGACGGTCCTGGTGGCTCCCGCATGGGCGTAGGTGGCCGTCACCTTCCACGTGGCGGAGGTGTCGGTCGTGCCGGCCGGCGGGGTGAGGAGCCAGGTGGTGCGCACGGTCGCGCCCGGCTGCACGCGCGCGAAGAGGTTGCCGTCCTTCTCCTTCACCTCGGCCTTCCAGCCCTTGGGCAGTCCCTGGAGGGCGATGCCCACGTTGTCGGCGTCGGCGGACTCGTGGTTGGTGAACGTCGTGACGTACTCACCGGGCACGCCGGGGCTCAGCTCGGCGCCGGAGGGTGCCGTGACACCGGCGCAGGCGGCCCCGGTCTCCGCCTCGCCCAGGTCGGTCACGGTGAAGTCGTCGAGGGCGAGATCGGTGCCCCGGGCGCTGCCGAGCTTGCGCAGTCCGACCCAGGTGTCCCCGCAGCCGGCGACGATCTCCCGGGAGTAGGACGCCGTGTCCAGGGCCGGTGCCAGCGCGTCACGGGTGATGTCCCGGGAGGCGGTCCTCCCGTCGGCGACCCGGTCCGCGCCGGTGACCCAGGCCCACTGGCCCTCGATGTTGGTCTGGTAGGAGAAGGAGACCCGGTACCTGTGGCCCTCCTGGAAGGGCACCGTCGCGGGGGTCGTGCGGTGGACCAGCCCGGTGTTCTCGGCGTGGGACTTCAGCGAGTGCCGGCCCGCGAGCACGTCGTCGACCGCCTTGCCCCGCAAGGTGCCCGAGTCGTAGGGGGAGTAGGTGTTCTTCCACTCCTTCTGGCTGTAGGGCGCGTGCAGGTCGCTGACGCTGGTGCGGGGGTCGCTGACGCCCCCCGCGTCGCCCTTGACGAAGGGTCCCCAGCCGGGCTGGTTGCCCTCGAAGTCCTCGTGGGCGACGACGGTGCCGTCCTGGGAGCGGGGGAGCGGGGCGGTGGTGTCCGCCATGACGCGTACGTCGTCCAGGACGACCGCGGCGCGGCCCGCGACGGCACCGAGTTCCACGGTGACCGTGCCGTCGCGCGGCGCGGTGAAGGAGACCGAGGCCCGCTGGGAGTAGGTGTCCCGCTTCTCGTCGGCCGCCATCCTGTTCCGCGCCGGTGTGATGTCGAAGGTCCTGGCCTCGCTGTCCTTGCCACCGCGCACCCGCAGCGTCGTCTCCCGGCGCTCGCCGGGGCCGATCTCGACGTCCGCGCCGAGCGTGTACCGCTTGCCCGGGGTCAGACCGCGGACCCGCTGCGCGATGCCGGAGGCGCCGTCGCCCAGTCGGACCACGTTGTCCCCGTTGCCGGCCCGGACGATCTCCGCGCCGCCCCGCGCGTTCCAGCCGTCGAGGTCCCCGCCGTTGAAGCCGGGGTCGGACAGCCCGGTGAACTGGCCGTAGCGCGCGTCCCGGTGAGGCGCCCTGCCGCCGTCCGGCACCAGGACGTACGGCCGCCCCTTCTCGGCGGTGAGGGTCACCCGCCCGTCGTGGGCCGTCACCCGGGCCTTCTTCGCCCGGCCCTGGTCGGTGAGCGCGTAGAGGGTGAAGTCCTCGTCGCCCGCGAACCGTTCGGTCAGTTCGAAGGTGTGCTCGCCGCCGGAGGCGCTGTAGAAGTACATCTTGTCGGCGTCGCGGGGCGAGGTGGTGCCGTCGCCCTTCCCGGCGTTCTGCCAGGGCAGCAGGTAGGTGTCGCCCCTGAGGACTTCGATGCCGTCCATGGAGATCCGCCGCTCGCCGTCGACGGACTGCACGCTCACACCGCCGGTGAGCCGCGCGGACCTGCCGCGGTCCCAGTCCATCACCTGGAAGTGCTGGAGGAACTTGGTCGGCAGGTTGTCGGTCCAGATGTTGCGGTAGAAGGCGTTCCAGTCGTCCTGGCCGGTCCAGCCCTCGAACTCGACGACACTGGCGCCGCCGAGCAGCGGGTCGACGTTCCACACGTCGCGGTCGGAGTTGGCGATGAACCGGACGATGTCGGAGTTGATGCCCTTGTTGGTGGCGCCGCCGTAGTCCTTGTCGGCGGCCCAGTGCGACCACACCGAGGAGCCCTCGAACTTGTACGCCCACTCGGTGGCGACCTCGAAGCCCATCCTGCGCAGCTCGGCGGCCAGACCGTCGGCCAGCCAGCCGCTGGAGTAGTAGGCGTCGATGTAGACGGTCCTGATGCCCGGTGCGTCCTTGCGGAGCTGCCTGAACCGGTCGAGGACGGCGCCGGTGCCCAAATCCTGGCGCTGGTCGATGTGGTACGCCTGGTTGAGCCAGTCCCAGCCGTTCGGCTGCCCCTCGACCATGGCCTGGCTGAAGGTCCTCGCCTGTGCGTAGGCCTCGGTGGCGTTGACGTGCACGGCGAAGTCCGCGTTGTAGTCGGCACCGGTCCGGGTGAGGCGGTTCAGGTCCTTCCACCCGCCCGCGCGGACGTTCTCGTTGCCGCCGTAGTCCGGGTGGGCGGAGTCGTGGCCCTCGCTCGCGTACCCCTTCTCCAGCACCCACTGCCCGAGGTCGTCGGTGGCCATGGAGATGCGCTTGGTGTTGTCCAGCGTCTTCAGGAAGGGGTTGGTGGCCTGGCCGGCGAAGTTGAACGGGATGCGCTGGACCACGCGTTCGGGCACCCGGTCCGCGCCGAGCGGGCGGCGCATGTGCTCCCGGTGGGCGATGGCCCCGTCCTGCCAGTCGACCGTGCCGTCCCGGTTGGCGTCGGCGGCGAGGACCACCGTCGCCCGGGGCAGCTCGTAGGTGTCGACGCGTGGATCGGTCGCGCCCCGGGGACGGTAGGTGTACGTGCCGACCGACAGCTCCGCCCGGCGCCGCCCTTCGCCCGCGTCGACGATGCGGGACCGCAGGCGCGTGTTGCCGTTGGTGTTGTCGTCCTGCGGCGAGTCCTCGGTCGCGTTGGTGATGATGCCCGCGGACAATCCCGCGTTGCCGACGAACGCGTACGGGGTGCCCACGGGCTCCTTGTCCGGGGCGGTGTCGCCGGTGACGGGGATGAAGCGGTCGGCGGTCGTCGTCGAGTCCGTGGAGATCTTCGTCCGGGCGAGGTTGGCGCCCGGGTCGGCGGAGTCGACGGAGACCAGGGACTGACCGGGGATCGCGAGGGTGCGTACGCTCGACGCGGCCTCGCCGGAGATCTTCTCGACGGCGAAGACGACCGTCGTCTCCCCGGTGACCGTGATGGTGGAGGTGATCGTGAGACCGGGCAGGTCCTCGAAGGTGGAGGTGTAGCTCGCCCGGCTGCCCTTCGCCTTCATGGTGGTGGTCGCGCGGTGGGTCTCGCCGTTGACGGTGAAGCTGTCCAGGGCCGTTGCCCGCCCGCCGAGACGGCGCTGCCCCAGCCGGTAGGAGATGACCTGGGGGAACTCCTTCGCCACGGTGACGGTCAGCCCGCCCCGGCTCAGTTCCACCGGTGTGGCGGTCCCGGGCGCCGGGGCCGGGGCGGCCCGGGGCGGGGCCGCGCCCGCGGGCAGGGCCGCGGTCGACAGCAGACCGGCCGTGAGGACCAGCGCCGCGACGACGGCACCGGGGCGCGGCGGTCGTCCGCGTCCCGGCGGGGGAGATGATGAGGCTGTCGGTGTGTCCACTCTGGCCGCTCGCTTCGGGGTGATCGCTGCCATCTCGTTGCCGCTAGCCCTTCTCCGTGTCGACAGAGGCGTCTTCAGAGAAACTTGATCCGCGCGAGGTCCGCGTTGGCGGGAACTATGGCAGAGGATGTTATCGATGCCAATGGGTCGCGCCTGGCTAGACTCCGGGGCGGGACCATCACCTGCGACGGCGGCCAGGGCCGCGGTTCTCGTGGAGAGGCGAGCGATGTCATCGGAAACGCCGGCGGCCGACCGGACGCCCGCGAGCAGACGGTCGGCCGACGACCCCGCCGTCCGGCAGCCCGGCATGGCCGACGTGGCGCGGCTCGCCGGGGTCTCCGCCCAGACGGTCTCCCGCACCCTGGCCGGTCATCCCAACGTCCAGCACAGCACCCGCGCCAAGGTGCTCGCCGCGGTCGAGGAGCTCGGCTACCGCAAGAACAACGCGGCGCGGATGCTGTCGTCGGGGCGCAGCCGGACGATCGGCGTCGTGACGCTGCGGACCACCTTCTACTCCCGGGCGAACCTGCTCTTCGGCATCGAGTCCGCGGCGCGCGAGGCCGGGTACGCGGTCAGTACCGCCGCCACGGCGTCCTTGGACACCGCGGCCATCGAGGGCGCGCTGTCCCGGCTGGCGGAGCAGGACGTCGAGGGGGTCATCCTCTCGGTGCCGCTGGTGCACGTGAGCCCGCGGATCGAGCGGCTCACCCGCTCGGTGCCGACCGTCACGGTGGACGGTTCGCGGACACCGGCCACCGAGATCGTCGCCGTCGACCAGACCCTGGCGGCACGCCTGGCGACCCGGCATCTGATCGAGCTGGGTCACGAGACCGTCTGGCACGTGTCGGGGCCCCAGGAGTGGCTCGACGCGGCCAGCCGCTGCGCCGGCTGGCGCGACACCCTTCAGGAGGCCGGACTGTCCGTGCCGCCGGTCCTCGAGGGGGACTGGACACCCGCCTCCGGGTACCGCAACGGGCTGGTCCTGGGGAAGATCCCCGACGTCACCGCGGTGTTCGTGGCCAGTGACGAGATGGCCTTCGGAGTGATCCGGGCGCTGCACGAGGCCGGGCGCAGGGTGCCGCGGGACATCTCCGTCGTCGGGGTGGACGACATCGCGCTCGCCGAGTACTGCTCGCCCTCGCTGACCACGGTGGCCCAGCCGTTCGCCGAGATGGGTGCCCTCGCGGTCGCCCACCTGCTGCGGCACATCGCCGATCCGGACGCGGCGGCGGAACCCGCCTCGGTCGAGCCCGTGCTGGTCGTGCGCGCCAGTACGGCGGCGGTCGACGGTGCGGCCGGACGCCGGTCCTGAGCGCTGACGGCACGCCGCCCGGTCAGGCCCGGTGGGAGGTGCGGGAAGCCGGGGCCGGGGTCGGCAGGGGGCTGGTCGCCGCCCGGGTGACATCGCCGACCAACTCGACCACGTCCGGGCCGTACGCCTGCGAGTTGACCACCTTGAGCAGCAGCACGAAGGAGTCGTTGCCGTGCTTGCGGGCCAGCTTCTCGTGGTGCCGGGCGAGATAGCGGGTGGCGGCCTGGTTGGTGATGGCGCGCTGGCCGCAGAAGAGGAACGCGGGCCGGGCCTCGCGCCGGTCCCCGGCGGTCAGGCGGGCCAGCAGCACGTACTCCGTGACACCCGCCTCCAGCCGGTAGCGCTCGCCGCCGATCTGGAAGGCGCCCCGGTCCGGACCGGGCTCGGGGTCGACGTTCATCCGCACCCCGGGCAGCATCGCCGCCATGTGGGCGGCCATGCGCCGGTTGGAACCGGGGCCGCCCACGCAGAACTCCGTACGCTCGCCGAAGCCCTGGCCGACCATGTCCTGGGTGACCACCTGGGCGTGCGCGCCGCAGTCCTTGATCAGCGCGGAGAGCTCAAGCAGCGCGAAGACGTCGAAGCGGTGGACGGCCGGTTCGGAGGCGGCCGGGTCCCGGTTGACGACGAGCAGCGACTCGGAGCTGTCCGGCAGCCCGAAGAACGCCTGCTTGCGGCGGAGTTTCCGCTTCCACAGGTAGGTGCGGGCGAGCCAGCCCAGCGTGGCGCTGATGCCCGCCGCGACCACACCCAGGACGATGTTGCGTACGTCGTCAGTCATGGGCGCGCATGCTAGCGGGCGTCGGCGTACCTGTGTTCGACGGGCGGCGGGTGCGGGCGCACCACGCGCCCGACACGCGCTGCCCACGTGCTCCTGACGCGGCCATGACGATCAACTAAGCTGCCCGAACGGCCTTTCCCTGGAGGTGCGGATGCGTCGCCCTGTCGCACGGAATCTGACGGTCCTGGCGGTCTCGGCCGCTGTCGTGGTCTCGGTGGGGGCGGCCGCGCCACCCACGGCCCACAGCGGGCCCGCGGCCCCCAAGACCCCGGTCGCCGTCGGGTACGGCGGCGCGGTGTCCAGCGTCGACCGGGACGCCTCCGCCGCCGGCATCGAGGTGCTCCGCAAGGGCGGCAACGCCGTCGACGCCGCCGTGGCCACCGCCGCCGCGCTCGGCGTCACCGAGCCCTACTCGGCCGGGGTGGGAGGCGGCGGCTACTTCGTCTACTACGACGCCGGGTCCCGCACGGTGCGCACCATCGACGGCCGCGAGACCGCGCCACTCACCGCCGACGAGAAGCTCTTCACGGAGAACGGCGAGCCGCTCGCCTTCGCCGATGCCGTCACCAGCGGCCTGGCCGTCGGCACACCGGGCACCCCGGCCACCTGGCAGACCGCGCTCGACCGGTGGGGCAGCCGCACGCTGTCCTCCGTCCTGAAGCCCGCCGAGCGCCTGGCCCGCAACGGCTTCACCGTCGACGAGACCTTCCGCTCCCAGACCGCCTCCAACGAGCAGCGGTTCCGCTACTTCCCGGACACCGCCGACCTGTTCCTGCCGGGCGGCGAACTCCCCGTCGTGGGATCGACGTTCAGGAACCCGGACCTGGCGCGCACCTACCAGGAGCTGGCGCGCGAGGGCGTCGGCGCGATCTACCACGGCGAACTCGGCGAGGACATCGTCGATACCGTCAACAAGCCGCCCGTCGACCCGGACTCCGGCTGGAACGCCCGCCCCGGCGACCTGTCCGCCAAGGACCTCGCGGCCTACGCGGCCAAGCTCCAGCCGCCGACGAAGACCTCCTACCGCGGTCTGGACGTCTACTCCATCGCGCCCTCCTCCTCCGGCGGCACCACGGTCGGCGAGGCCCTCAACATCCTGGAGCGCACCGACCTCTCCGCCGCGGACAAGGCCGGCTACCTGCACCGCTACATCGAGGCCAGCCGCATCGCGTTCGCCGACCGCGGGCGCTGGGTCGGCGACCCCGCCTTCGAGGACGTACCGGCGAGGGAACTGCTCTCGCAGCGGTACGCCGATTCGCGCGAGTGCCTGATCAAGGACGACGCGGTGCTCACCAGCCCCCTCGCCCCCGGCGACCCGAGGCACCCGGCCTCCTGCGCGGGCGGCGGCACGCCCGCGCCGACCACGTACGAGGGCGAGAACACCACGCACCTCACGGTGGCCGACAAGTGGGGCAACGTCGTCGCCTACACGCTCACCATCGAGCAGACCGGCGGCAGCGGCATCACCGTGCCGGGGCGCGGCTTCCTGCTCAACAACGAGCTGACGGACTTCTCCTTCGCCCCGGCCAACCCGGCCGTCCACGACCCGAACCTGCCCGGACCCGGCAAGCGCCCGCGCTCCTCGATCGCTCCGACGATCGTCCTGGACCGGCACCACCGGCCGGTCGTGGCCCTCGGCTCACCCGGCGGCGCCACCATCATCACCACCGTGCTCCAGACCCTCACCGGCTTCCTCGACCGCGGACTCCCGCTCGTCGACGCGATCGCCGCCCCGCGCGCCAGCCAGCGCAACGCCGCCCAGACCGAGCTGGAACCCGGGCTCTACGACAGCGGCGTACGGGCACAACTGGAGGCCCTCGGGCACTCCTTCAAGCTCAACCCCGAGATCGGCGCGGCGACCGCCGTGCAGCGCCTGGCGAACGGCAAGTGGCTGGCCGCGGCCGAGAAGGTACGGCGCGGCGGCGGCTCCGCGATGGTCGTCGCGCCGGTGCGGGAGAGGTAGTCAGAGTTCGGGGACGGGCAGCTCGGGCGTCCGGAACGCCAGCCGCCCGTCCTCGACGTCGACCGTCACCCGGCCGCCCTCCGCGACCCGCCCGTCGAGCAGCAGCCGGGACAGCTCGTTGTCGACCTCGCGCTGGATGGTGCGGCGCAGCGGGCGGGCGCCGTACTCGGGCTGGTAGCCGCGCTCGGCGAGCCAGTCCACGGCCGCGTCGGTGAAGTCGACGGTGATGCCCTGCGCGTGCACCATGCGGCGGGTCTGCTCCAGGAGCAGGCTGGTGATCTGCCGCAGCTGCTCGCCGCTGAGCTGGCGGAAGACCACGATCTCGTCGACGCGGTTGAGGAACTCGGGCCGGAAGTGCTCCCGCAGCGGACGCAGCACCTGCTCGCGCCGCGCCTCCTCGTCCGCCTCCGCGCCGCCCGCGCCGAAGCCGATCCCGGCGCCGCGCCGGGTGATCACGTCCGAGCCCAGGTTGCTGGTCATCACGACGACCGTGTTGGAGAAGTCCACCGTCCGGCCCTGCGAGTCGGTCAGCCGCCCGTCGTCCAGGACCTGGAGCAGGATGTTGAAGACGTCCGGGTGCGCCTTCTCCACCTCGTCGAGCAGCAGCAGCGAGTACGGGTGCCGGCGCACCACCTCGGTCAGCTGACCGGCCTCCTCGTGCCCGACGTAGCCGGGCGGGGCGCCGACCAGGCGGCTGACCGTGTGGCGCTCCTGGTACTCGCTCATGTCGAGGCGGACCATCCGGTCCTCGCTGCCGAACAGTGCCTCGGCCAGCGCCCTGGCCAGCTCGGTCTTGCCGACGCCGGTCGGGCCGAGGAAGAGGAAGCTGCCGATGGGCCGGTCGGGACTGGACAGCCCGGCACGGGAGCGCAGCACGGCGTCGGAGACGACCCGTACGGCCTCGTCCTGGCCGACCACCCGCTCGTGCAGGTGGGACTCCAGACCCAGCAGCCGGTCCTTCTCCTCCTGGGTGAGGCTGCTGACCGGGATGCCGGTCTGCCGGGAGACCACCTCGGCGATGGACTCGGTCCCGACGACCAGGTTCAGGCCCTCGTCGGCCTCGCCGTCGCCGGTGGCCTCGGTGATCCGCTGCTTCAGCTCGACGATCCGGTCCCGCAGCTGCGTCGCCTGCTCGTACTGCTCGTCCGCGACCGCCTGGTCCTTGTCCCGGACCAGCTGGTCGACCTCGCGCTCCAGGGCCCGCACGTCGGTGCCCTTGGTGCGCGCCCGCAGCCGGACCCGGGCGCCCGCCTGGTCGATCAGGTCGATGGCCTTGTCGGGCAGCCGCCGGTCGGTGAGGTAGCGGTCGGACATCTCCACGGCCGCCACCAGCGCCTCGTCGGTGTAGCGGACCTGGTGGTGGGCCTCGTAGCGGTCGCGCAGCCCGCGCAGGATCTCGATCGCGTCGGCGGTGGTGGGCTCCGGCACCAGGATCGGCTGGAAGCGGCGGGCGAGGGCCGCGTCCTTCTCGATCCTGCGGTACTCCTCCAGCGTGGTGGCGCCCACGATGTGCAGCTCGCCGCGGGCCAGGGCCGGCTTGAGGATGTTCCCGGCGTCCATCGAGCCGCTCTCGCCGCCCCCGCCGGCGCCGACGACGGTGTGCAGCTCGTCGATGAAGATGATCAGCTCGTCGGAGTGGGCGCGGATCTCGCCCACGATGTTGTTCATCCGCTCCTCGAAGTCGCCCCGGTAGCGGGTGCCCGCGACCACGCCGGTCAGGTCCAGGGCGACCACGCGGCGCCCGATCAGCACGTCGGGCACGTCGCCGTCGGTGATGCGCTGCGCCAGACCCTCCACGATCGCGGTCTTGCCGACCCCGGCGTCACCGATCAGGACGGGGTTGTTCTTGCCGCGCCGGGAGAGCACCTCGACGGTCTGCTCGATCTCCCCCTCGCGCCCGATCACCGGGTCGATCCGGCCCTGCTGGGCCAGATCGGTGAGGTCGCGGCCGTACTTGTCGAGAGTGGGCGTGTTCGTGGTGCGGCTGCTCTCGGGACGGCCCTTCGCGGCGTCCGGCGTCTCGGTGGGCAGGTTCGAGGGCGCGAACCGGGCCGCGTTCAGGATGTGCCCGGCGGCCGAGTCCGGGTTGGCGGCCAGGGCGCTGAGCACGTGCTCGGGGCCGATGTACCCGGTGCCGGTGGAGCGGGCCAGCTCGTGCGCGTCGAGCAGGGCGCGCTTGACGGCCGGGGTGAGCGAGAGCGAGGTGGGCGGCGGGACCTCGCCCGGCGGGTGCTGCACCGGGCCGGTCCGCTCGTCGATCTGCGAGGCCAGCGAGTCGGGGTCGGCACCGGCCCGGCTGAGCAGCCCCCGGGTCGGCTCGGTGGCGAGCGCGGCCCGCAGCAGGTGCTCGGTGTCCAGGTCGCGGCTGCCGTGCTCGGCGGCGTACTGGGCGGCGCCGCGCACCAGCTCCCGGGCGGGCTGGCTGAGCAGCCGGCCGATGTCGATCTGCCGGGGCCTGGGCCCGCCGAAGAAGCGTGCCAGGAATTCCGCGAACGGGTCGCCCTCCGGGCCCATGTAGCCGCTGGTCATGGTGTACGGACCTCCGCTGCATCGCTGATCGACGTGCCGGGGCCGGGTAACCCGGCAGGCGTGCGGTCATGCCCAACATGACACGTTCCGTTCCGCCGGGCACGTCCGGAACCCGGCCGGAGCCCGGCCGGAAGCAGCACCCGCGACCCGTGACCCGGGCCGACCACCGGCTCGGGCCACGACCCGGCTCCCGGGCCCGGACCCCGGCCGGACTCTCGGTCCCGACCCGTTCCCGGCTCGCTTTCGACCCGGTCCCGTCCCGTTCCCGTCCCGCTCCCGACCCGGTCCCGACCCGGCCCCGGGCCGGCCCGGGACCCGTCGCCCCGTCTCTCAGAGGCCGTCCCTCGACGTCAGGACGCGTGGGCCGCTGTCCGTGATCGCCACGGTGTGCTCCACGTGCGCCGCCCGGGAGCCGTCGTTCGTGCGCAGGGTCCAGCCGTCGGGAGCCGCGTGGTAGTCGTCGCGACCGCCGGCGATCAGCATGGGCTCGATGGCGAGGACCATGCCGTGCCGCAGCGGGAGCCCGCGTCCCGGGCGGCCCTCGTTGGGCACCCCCGGGTCCTCGTGCATGTGCCGGCCGATGCCGTGGCCGCCGAAGTCCTCCATGATCCCGTAACCGGCCGACCGGCACACCGTGCCGATGGCGTGCGCGATGTCGCCGATGCGGTTGCCGACGACGGCCGCCCCGATGCCCGCATCCAGGGCCCGCTCCGCAGTCTCGATCAGCGTCACGTCGGCCGGGCGCGGGGTGCCCACCACGAAGCTGAGCGCCGAGTCGCCCGCCCAGCCGTCCAGGAGGGCGCCGCAGTCGATGGAGACCAGGTCCCCGTCGCGCAGCCGGTAGCCGTCCGGGATGCCGTGCACGATCGCGTCGTTCACCGACGCGCAGATGACGCCCGGGAAGGGCGTCGGAGCGAAGGAGGGGCGGTAGCCGAGGAACGGCGAGCCCGCGCCCGCCTCCCGCAGTACCTCGTGCGCCACCGCGTCCAGCTCCAGCAGGGACACGCCCACGTCAGCGGCCTGCCGTACGGCGGTCAGGGCGCGCGCGACGACCTGTCCGGCCGCGTGCATGGCGTCGATCGATGTGTCCGTCTTCAGTTCCACCATGCCAATTACTATACCGGTATTTTAATTGGGAACACGCGTGGGGGCGACGGATCGGCGGCGGGGTGGGACCGGTACGGGAAGCCGGTATTAGAATGACGACATGGTACGCACCCCTCTGACCCCCGAAGAGCGCGAGCGCGGCGAGCAGCTCGGGCGCCTGCTCCGCGCGGCCCGCGGCGAGCGGAGCATGACGGCGGTCGCCGCCCAGGCCGGCATCTCCGCCGAGACGCTGCGCAAGATCGAGACCGGCCGGGCGCCCACCCCGGCGTTCTTCACGGTGGCCGCGCTGGCCGGCGCGCTGGGGCTGTCCATGGACGAGCTGGTGGGCAGGTGCGCGCCCGTGCCGGCCTGAGGCGGCGGCACTCACCCACAGGAGTGCGAAACACGATCGACACCGCGCCTTGACGACGATGGTCTTGGCAAGCCCCTCCGGCCAGGCTTACGTTCGTCCCTCTACGGCCTGCTCTACGGGCGTAGAGGCTCTGACGTCGTGTCGAAGGAGCAGCTCATGGCCAACGTCGTACGTGCCGCTCTCGTCCAGGCCACCTGGACCGGCGACACCGAGTCCATGGTGGCGAAACACGAGGAGCACGCCCGGGAGGCCGCCCGGCGGGGCGCCAAGGTCATCGGGTTCCAGGAGGTGTTCAACGCCCCCTACTTCTGCCAGGTCCAGGACCCCGAGCACTACCGCTGGGCCGAGCCCGTGCCCGACGGCCCCACCGTCCGCCGCATGCAGGCGCTGGCCCGCGAGACCGGCATGGTCGTCGTCGTCCCCGTCTTCGAGGTCGAGCAGTCCGGCTTCTACTACAACACCGCGGCCGTGATCGACGCCGACGGCACCGTCCTCGGCACCTACCGCAAGCACCACATCCCGCAGGTCAAGGGCTTCTGGGAGAAGTTCTACTTCCGCCCCGGCAATCTCGGCTGGCCGGTCTTCGACACCGCCGTCGGCAAGGTCGGCGTCTACATCTGCTACGACCGCCACTTCCCGGAGGGCTGGCGCCAACTCGGCCTCGGCGGGGCCCAGCTGGTGTACAACCCGTCCGCCACCCACCGCGGCCTCTCCGCCCACCTGTGGCAGCTCGAACAGCCCGCCGCGGCCGTCGCCAACGAGTACTTCGTCGCCGCCATCAACCGGGTCGGCGTCGAGGAGTACGGCGACAACGACTTCTACGGCACGTCGTACTTCGTGGACCCGCGCGGCCAGTTCGTCGGCGACACGGCCAGCGACACCAAGGAGGAGCTGGTCGTCCGCGACCTGGACTTCGACCTCATCGACGAGGTCCGGCAGCAGTGGGCCTTCTACCGCGACCGCCGCCCCGACGCCTACGAGGGGCTGGTGCGGCCGTGACCCGTGACCTCTACGCCCGCCACCGCGCCGTCCTGCCCGACTGGCTCGCCCTCTACTACGAGGACCCGCTGGAGATCACCCACGGCGAGGGCCGGCACGTCTGGGACGCCGCCGGCAACAAGTACCTCGACTTCTTCGGCGGCATCCTCACCACGATGACCGCGCACGCCCTGCCCGAGGTCACCAAGGCCGTCGCCGAACAGGCCGGGCGGATCATCCACTCCTCGACCCTCTACCTCAACCGGCCGATGGTCGAACTGGCCGAACGCGTCGCCCAGCTGTCCGGCATCCCCGACGCCCGCGTCTTCTTCACCACCTCCGGCACCGAGGCCAACGACACCGCCCTGCTGCTCGCCACCGCGTACCGGCGCAGCAACACGATCCTGGCGATGCGCAACAGCTACCACGGCCGCTCCTTCAGCGCCGTCGGCATCACCGGCAACCGCGGCTGGTCCCCGACCTCCCTCTCCCCGCTCCAGACCCTCTACGTGCACGGCGGCGTCCGCACCCGCGGCCCCTACGCCCACCTGGACGACCGGGACTTCATCGACGCCTGCGTCGCCGACCTGGTGGACCTCCTCGGCCACACCCGCGCCCCCGCCGCGCTGATCGCCGAACCCGTCCAGGGCGTCGGCGGCTTCACCTCGCCGCCGGACGGCCTGTACGCCGCCTTCCGCGAGGTGCTGCACGAGCGGGGCATCCTGTGGATCGCCGACGAGGTGCAGACCGGCTGGGGCCGCACCGGCGAGCACTTCTGGGGCTGGCAGGCGCACGGGAGGAGCGGTCCGCCGGACATCGTCACCTTCGCCAAGGGCATCGGCAACGGCATGTCGATCGGCGGGGTCGTCGCCCGCGCCGAGATCATGAACTGCCTGGACGCCAACAGCATCTCCACCTTCGGCGGCACCCAGCTCACCATGGCCGCGGGCCTCGCCAACCTCAACCACCTCCTCGAACACGACCTCCAGGGCAACGCCCGGCGCGTCGGCGGCCTGCTCATCGAACGGCTGCGCGCCGCCGCCGCCCAGGTGCCGCACGTGCGCGAGGTGCGCGGACGCGGCCTGATGATCGGCGTCGAGCTGACCCGTCCCGGCACCGACGAGGCCGCCCCCGAGGCGGCGTCCACCGTGCTGGAGGCGGCCCGCGCCGACGGACTGCTCGTCGGCAAGGGCGGCGGCCACAGCACCAGCGTGCTGCGCGTCGCCCCGCCGATGTCCCTCACCGTCGCGGAGGCCGAGGAGGGCGCCGCGATCCTCGAACGCGCCCTGCGGAGCATCTGAGAACCGCGTTCCGCGTCCCGGGCCCAGGAGGCGCCGCCATGACCACCACCCCCGAGACCCCGGCCCGGCAGCCCCGGGAGCCCTGGGAGCCGGCTCTGTCGGTCCGTCAGGTGCTCGGCCTCGAACGGGTGCGGGCCGGACAGCCCGAGGTGGTGGCCGGTGCCCACCGGCTCGACCGGACGGTGCGCTGGGTGCACGTCGCCGAGGCCGCCGACGTCGGCGTGATGCTCAGCGGCGGCGAGATGGTCCTGACCACCGGCGTGCTCCTCGCCGGTGACGAGGACAAACAGGGCGAGTACATCCGCTCCCTGGACCGTGCCGAGGCCGCGGCCGTCGTGCTCGGCCTCGGCCGCGCCTTCCCCGCCCCGCCCGACGTGATGCGCAGGGCCGCCGAGCGCTGCGGGCTGCCCATGGTCGTCCTGCACCGGCCCTTCCCCTTCGCCGAACTCACCGAGGAGGTGCAGTCCCGGCTGCTGCGGCGCAAGTTCGCCGCCGTCAGCCTCTCCGAGGCGGTACGCACCGAACTGACCGGACTGATCACCGCCGGCGCCCCCGTGCAGCGCCTGCTCGACGAGGTGGCCCGGCACGCCGGCTGCCCGGTCGTCGTCACCAACCTCGCCCACCGCGTCCTCGCCACGGCGGGGGAGCGGGCGGCGGTCGACGACGTGCTGCGGGACTGGGAACGCATCGCCCGCCAGGCCGGTGCCGGGTCCGCCGACGGCTGGCTCCGCGCCGAACTGAGCTGCCGCGGGGAGCGCTGGGGGCGGCTGGTGCTGTGCGGCTACGGCGGGGACCGGGCCGCCGGACGGCTGCTCGCCGACCGCGCCGCCGAGGCCCTCGTCCTGCACCGCATGCTCGCCGGTGACGGGACCCACGGGTCCCAGGGTGCCGCGGCCGCGGGTTCCTGGGACTCCTGGGCGGAGCAGTCCGCGCGGAGCCTGTTCACCGACCTGGTCAGCGGGGCCGTACCGGCGCGGCAGCTGCTGCCCCGGGCGCGCGCCGCGGGGCTGCCGGTCAACCGGCGCGTCTTCGTTCCCCTCGTCGTCCGGGAGCGGGACCCCGCGCGGCCGGCCCGGGTGCTGCGGCGGCTCGGGCTGCCGGGGATCGCCGCCGGGCTCGCCGACGACCGCGTGGCCGTCCTGCTCAGCCTCGCCCCCGACCAGGACGCCCGCGCCCTGACCGCCCACTTCGCGACCCGGCTGCGTTCGGAGCCGGACTCCCGCCGCGCCGTGGTCGCCGCCGCCGACGCCCGCGGCGACTGGGCCGACGTACCGGCGGGACTGCGCGAGGCGCAGCACGTCGCCGACGCCGTCGCGGACTCCGCGACCGCCCTGGACCTGCCGCCCGTCGTACGCCTGCGCGACGTCCACCTGCGCGGCCTGGTGCGGCTGCTGCGCGACGACCCGCACGTGCAGTCCTTCGCCGAGCGGGAGCTGGACGGGCTGCTGCGCGGCCCCGACCAGGACCTGCTGCCCGTCCTGCGCACCTACCTGGCCACCGGCCGCAACAAGTCCCGCACCGCCCAGCTGCACCACGTCTCCCGGCCCGCGCTCTACCGCCGCCTCGAAGCCATACAGGGCCGCCTCGGCGTCGATCTCGACGACTTCGAGCAGGCCGCCTCCGTCCACATCGCGCTCCTCGCCCACGACGCGCAACAGGGGTGACACCGTGCAATGCCCGACCCCCGCAGACGTGACACCGTGCCACTCATTCCGGCCACCCGGCGTCCCTAGTCTCGCCGTACACCGAGCGCCACACCGAGCGATTCGAGCGAGTGGAGGCCGAAGATGAGCCGAGTGATCCGTGCCGCGCTCTTCCAGACCGCCTGGACGGGCGACAAGGAATCGATGATCCAGGTCCACGAGCAGGCGGTGCGCGACGCCGCCGCCCAGGGCGCACAGGTCATGTGCTTCCAGGAGCTGTTCTACGGACCGTACTTCTGCCAGGTCCAGGACCCCGAGTTCTACGCCTACGCCGAACGCGTCCCGGACGGCCCGACCGTGGAGCGCTTCCGGCGGCTCGCCCGCGAGCACGGCATCGTCCTGGTGCTCCCCATGTACGAGGAGGAGCAGCCCGGCGTCCTCTACAACACCGCCGCCGTCATCGACGCCGACGGCTCCTACCTCGGCAAGTACCGCAAGACGCACATCCCGCAGGTGCGCGGCTTCTGGGAGAAGTTCTACTTCCGCCCCGGCAACTCCGGCTGGCCGGTCTTCGACACCGCCGTCGGCAAGGTCGGCGTGTACATCTGCTACGACCGGCACTTCCCCGAGGGCTGGCGGGCGCTGGGCCTCGAAGGCGCCGAGATCGTCTTCAACCCGTCGGCCACCTCCCGCGGCCTGTCCGGCTACCTGTGGCAGCTGGAGCAGCCGGCGGCCGCCGTCGCCAACGAGTACTTCGTCGGCGCCATCAACCGGGTCGGCGTCGAGGAGTTGGGCGACAACGACTTCTACGGCACCTCGTACTTCGTCGACCCCGAGGCGCAGTTCGTCGGCGAGGTCGCGAGCGACAAGGAGACCGAACTCGTCGTCCGCGACCTCGACCTGGCCAAGCTGCGCGAGGTCCGCGACCGCTGGCAGTTCTACCGCGACCGCGCGCCGGGCACGTACTCCCCGCTGACCGCGCCCTGATCCGCCGGCGCCCCCGACAGGAGGGAACAGCAGCATGAGCAGCCGTACCGTCATCCGCGGCGGCCTCGTCGTCACCGCGTCCGACGAGATCCACGCCGACGTCCTGATCGAGGACGGCCGCGTCGCCGCCCTCGCCGCGACCGGCACCCCGGCCGCCGAGGCGTTCGGCGCCGAACGGGTGATCGACGCGAGCGGCAAGTACGTCATCCCGGGCGGCGTCGACGGGCACACCCACATGGAGATGCCCTTCGGCGGCACCTACGCCGCCGACACCTTCGAGACCGGCACCCGCGCCGCCGCCTGGGGCGGCACCACCACCATCGTCGACTTCGCCATCCAGAGCGTCGGACACTCCCTGCGCGAGGGTCTGGACGCCTGGCACGCCAAGGCCGAGGGCAACTGCGCGATCGACTACGGCTTCCACATGATCGTCTCCGACGTGAACCAGGAGACGCTCAAGGAGATGGACCTGCTCGTGGAGGAGGGGGTGACCTCCTTCAAGCAGTTCATGGCGTACCCCGGCGTCTTCTACTCCGACGACGGCCAGATCCTGCGCGCCATGCAGCGCGCCGCCGAGAACGGCGGCCTGATCATGATGCACGCCGAGAACGGCATCGCCATCGACGTCCTGGTCGAGCAGGCCCTCGCCCGCGGTGAGACCGACCCCCGCTTCCACGGCGAGGTCCGCAAGGCACTCCTGGAGGCCGAGGCCACCCACCGCGCCATCCGGCTCGCGCAGGTGGCGGGGGCGCCGCTGTACGTCGTGCACGTCTCGGCGACGGAGGCGGTCGCCGAGCTGACCCGGGCCCGCGACGAGGGCCTGCCCGTCTTCGGCGAGACCTGCCCCCAGTACCTGTTCCTGTCCACCGACAACCTCGCCGAGCCCGACTTCGAGGGCGCCAAGTACGTGTGCAGCACTCCGCTCAGGCCGAAGGAACACCAGGCGGCGCTGTGGCGGGGGCTGCGGACCAACGACCTCCAGGTGGTCTCCACCGACCACTGCCCCTTCTGCTTCAGCGGACAGAAGGAACTGGGCCGGGGCGACTTCTCCAAGATCCCCAACGGGATGCCGGGCGTCGAGAACCGCATGGACCTGCTCCACCAGGCCGTCGTCGACGGCCACATCAGCCGCCGCCGCTGGATCGAGATCGCCTGTGCCACCCCGGCCCGGATGTTCGGCCTGTACCCGAAGAAGGGCACCATCGCGCCCGGCGCGGACGCCGACATCGTCGTCTACGACCCGGGCGCCGAGCAGGTCGTCTCGGCCGAGACCCACCACATGAACGTCGACTACTCGGCGTACGAGGGCAAGCGGATCACCGGCCGGGTGGAGACCGTGCTCTCGCGCGGCGAACCGGTCGTCACCGAGCGGGAGTACACCGGGCGCAAGGGACACGGCGCCTACACCCCGCGCGCCACCTGTCAGTACCTGAACTAGGAGTGGTGCCCATGGACTTCGGACTCGTCCTGCAGACCGACCCGCCGGCCTCCCGCGTCGTGGACCTGATGAAACGGGCCGAGCACAACGGTTTCAGCCACGGCTGGACCTTCGACTCCGCCGTGCTGTGGCAGGAGCCGTTCGTGATCTACAGCCAGGTCCTGGCCCACACCAGCACGCTGAAGATCGGCCCGATGGTCACCAACCCGGGCACCCGCACCTGGGAGGTGACCGCCTCCACCTTCGCCACCCTCAACGACATGTTCGGCAACCGCACCGTCTGCGGCATCGGCCGCGGCGACTCCGCGATGCGGGTCGCCGGACGCAAGCCCAACACCCTCGCCCGCATCAGCGAAGCGATCAAGGTCATCCGCGCGCTGGGCAGGGGAGAGGAGGCCGACCTCGGCGGCGGCACCGTCGTCCGGTTCCCCTGGATCAAGCCGGGCGCCGAGGTCCCCGTCTGGATGGCCGCGTACGGTCCCAAGGCCCTGAAGATGACCGGCGAGGAGGCCGACGGCTTCATCCTCCAGCTCGCCGACCTCTACCTGACCGAGTACATGGTCAAGGCCGTCCGGGACGCCGCCGAGGCCGCCGGGCGCGACCCGTCCGAGGTGACGGTCTGCGTCGCCGCCCCCGCGTACGTCACCGCCGACGACTCGCCCGAGGCCCTCGCCCACGCGCGCGAGCAGTGCCGCTGGTTCGGCGGCATGGTCGGCAACCACGTCGCCGACCTGGTCGCCAAGTACGGCGCCCACACTGGGGCCGTGCCCGACGAACTCACCGACTACATCAAGGCCCGCGAGGGCTACGACTACGCCCACCACGGGCGCAGCGGCAATCCGGACACGCAGTTCGTGCCGGACGAGATCGTCGACCGGTTCTGCCTGATCGGACCGGTCGAGAAGCACATCGAGAAGCTGACCGCCCTGCGCGCCCTCGGCGTCGACCAGTTCGCGCTGTACGACATGCACGACGCGCAGGAAGCCGTGATCGACACCTACGGCACGAAGGTCATCCCGGCCGTCAACGCCTGACCCGTCCGGGCCCGCCCCGCGCTCGGGGGCGGGCCCCAGGGCGCACCCGCGCACCCCCCTCGGCACCGCCCGCACGGCCTCTCCCGTCCCACCGCATGATTGGCCTGCCCATGACCGACACCGCGCCCACGGCCATACCGCCGTCCGCCCAAGTCACCCTCACCGACGGGCGCGTGGAGCTCGCCCCGGGCTCCCCGCCGCCGAGCGGTCCCTACGCCAACGAAGACCTGCTGCCCGTCCCCGTCGAGGGGCGCACCTGGACCACGTACAACTTCTCCGCCCTGTGGGTCGGCATGGCCCACAACACGGCCTCCTGGACCCTCGCCTCCGGTCTCATCGCGGTCGGCATGGACTGGAAGCAGGCGGTGTTCACCATCGCCCTGGCCAACCTGATCGTCCTCGCGCCCATGCTGCTCACCGGGCACGCCGGACCCAAGTACGGCATCCCCTTCCCGGTGTTCGCCCGCGCCTCCTTCGGTATCCGGGGCGCCAATCTCCCCGCCGTCGTACGGGCGTTGGTGGCGTGCGGCTGGTTCGGCATCCAGACCTGGATCGGCGGGGAGGCGATCTACTTCCTGGCCGGCAAGCTGATCGGCGACGGCTGGACGGGCGCCGCGACGGTCGGCGGCCACGCCTGGACGATGTGGCTGTCGTTCGCGATCTTCTGGGTGCTCCAGGTCGCCATCATCTACCGGGGCATGGAGACCATCCGCCGCTTCGAGAACTGGGCGGCGCCCTTCGTCCTCGTCGGCGCCTTCGTGATGCTGTGGTGGATGGCCGACAAGGCGGGCGGCTTCGGCCCCCTGTTCGACCAGCCCTCGAAGCTGGGCTGGGGCGGCGACTTCTGGAAGCTGTTCTGGCCCTCCCTGATGGGCATGATCGGCTTCTGGTCCACGCTGTCCCTCAACATCCCCGACTTCACCCGCTACGGGAAGAGCCAGAAGGCCCAGACCCGCGGCCAAGCCCTCGGCCTGCCGACGACGATGACCCTGTTCGCCTTCCTCTCCGTCATGGTCACCTCCGGCTCCCAGGCCGTGTACGGCGAGCCGATCTGGGACCCGGTGCAGCTCGCCGCGAAGACGGACAACGTGGTGGGCCTGCTCTTCGCCCTCGTCACCGTCCTGGTGGCGACCCTCTCCGTGAACATCGCGGCCAACCTGGTCTCACCGGCCTTCGACTTCTCCAACGTCGCACCGCGCAAGGTGAGTTTCCGGGCGGGCGCGCTCATCACGTCCGTCCTGGCCGTGCTGATCTTCCCCTGGAAGCTGTACTCCGACCCGCAGGGCTACATCTTCACCTGGCTCGGCCTGGTCGGCGGCCTGCTCGGCACGGTGGCCGGCATCCTCATCGCCGACTACTGGATCCTGCGCCGCGCCCGGCTGCACCTCGTCGACCTGTACCGCAGGGGCGGCCGCTACTGGTACGGCGGCGGCTGGAACTGGCGCGCGGTGCTCGCCTTCGCCGTCGGCGGCGTCCTGGCCGTCGGCGGCGCCGACTTCCACCCCCTGGTCGACGGCCGCCCCGTACCGTTCCTCGAACCACTGGCCGACTACGGCTGGGCGGTGGGCCTGGGCACGTCCCTCGCCCTCTACCTGGCCCTGATGCTGCTGCCCGCCACACGGCCGAAGGCCGAGATCACCGGCCCCACCGCTCAGCCCTAGCCGTCCTGCAAGGCGGCCACGGCCTCCTTGGCCGCCTTGATGGCGCCCTTGTTGATCTCGGTCGTGCCGGGGGCCTTCTTCGACTCGAAGTCGCTGCCGTTGTAGGTGATCATCACCAGGGCGTTGGCCGCGCGGACCAGAACCGTGCCCTCGCGGGTCTGCTGCTTGTCCTCGGTGGTGAGATTCACGACCGAGTAGGCGCTGTCGCCGAGGCCCGGGACGGCGCCGCCGCCGCCGCGGTCGGCGACCCGCTCCTTGTACGACTTCTGCGCCGCCTCGTCCGTCTGCATCACCTCGAAGGAGACGTCGAGCCAGCGGTAGTCGTAGCCCTTGAGCGCGTTCCAGGAACAGGTGCGGCGCACCTCGGTGTCCGTGGACGGGATCTCCTTGCCGGCCGCCTTGGCGCCCGGCACCAGCGAGGTGACCGTCTTGCCGGCCACGGCCTCGCACGGCGCCGGTGCGGTGGCGTACGTCTTCGTCGCCGCCCGGGTCGCCGGTGCGGACGCCGAGCGGTTCGTGGTGTCGGGCGGCGTCTTGTCCTTCGCGGCCGGTGAGGTGTCCGGCCCGGAGGACAGCGCCCAGCCCGCCGTGGCGAGCACGGCGACCGGCGCCAGACGGGCGGTCAGGGCGAGCGGCAGGGGAAGAGAACGCACGGCGCACTTCTCGTGGGGGACGGTGCGGAGGGTGCCCGCACAGCGGACGGGACGCCAGTGTCACACGAGTCCCCGTGGGGCGGAAGGCCGAACTCGGTGCGTGCCCGCCCGGTGACGCAGACGAACGGCGGCCGTCAGCGCCGTAGGGGCCGGGCCACCGCACCCGGCCTGGACTCCCTCACCCGCCGGGAACGCGAGGCCACCGCGCTCGCCGCGCGCGGCCTGAGCAACGAGGAGATCGCCGCCCACCTGGTGATCAGCCCGCTGACCGCCAAGACGCACATCAGCCGCGCGATGACCAGGCTGGGCGCCCGCGACCGCGCCCAACTCGTGGTGTTCGCCTACGAGTCGGGCCTGGTCGCGGCGCGCGGCACGGCCTGGCGCACGCGGGTGGCCGCGGCGGGCCTCACGGCACCCGGGCGGTCCACTCGGGGGAGGAGAACTTCGCGCGGGCCAACTCCCGGGCCCGGGCCAGCTCCTCGTCCGTCACCTTGCCCTGGGTCAGCCCGTACCGGCCGCCGAAGGAGGAGATCATCCGCTCGATCACGGCCTCGCGGGCCAGCCCGGTCTGCCGGCGCAGCGGGTCCACCCGCTTCTTCGCGGACTTCGTGCCCTTGTCGGACATCTTCTCCCGCCCGATCCGCAGCACCTGGAGCATCTTGTCCGCGTCGATGTCGTACGACATGGTCACGTGGTGCAGTACGGCGCCGGGGCCGCCCCCGGGTCCCACCACGCGCTTCTGGGCGGCGCCCGCGATCTTGCCCTGGTCGGTGGCGATGTCGTTCAGCGGCTGGTACCAGGCGCGGATGCCCATCTCGCCGAGCGCGCCGAGCACCCAGTCGTCGAGGTAGGCGTAGCTGTCCTGGAAGGAGAGGCCCTGCACCAGCGCCTCCGGCACGGACAGGGAGTAGGTGATCGTGTTGCCGGGCTCCACGAACATCGCGCCGCCGCCGGAGACGCGGCGCACCACCTCGATGCCGTGCCGGGCGGCGCCCTCGGGGTCCACCTCGTTGCGCAGCGACTGGAAACTGCCGATGATCACCGCCGGGGCGCCCCACTCCCACACCCTGAGGGTCGGCGGACGCCGGCCCGCGGCGACCTCGGCGGTCAGCACCTCGTCGAGGGCCATGTGCAGCGCGGGGGACTGCGGGCCCTCGTGGATGAGCTGCCAGTCGTAGTCCGTCCAGTCCGTGGCGTGCGCCAGCGCGCGGCGCACGGCGATGCCGACGCCCTCCGAGGTCAGCCCGTACATGACGGTGCCCTCGGGCACGGCCGCGTCGATCCGCGCGGCGAGTCCCGCCGCGTCGGTGTCCGCCGGGGCGCCCTCCAGCGCGCGGTTCACGGCGTCCAGCGCCTCGTCCGGTTCCAGGAAGAAGTCGCCCGCCACGCGCACGTGCCGCAGCACGCCCTTCTCGGCCTCCACGTCCACGACGACCAGCTTGCCGCCGGGGATCTTGTATTCACCGTGCACCGTTCCGCCTCCGTTCCGCATCCGGGGACAACAGTGCGCCCGGTCGGAGTGTCCCCGCCCCGCCCCGCCCCGCGCCGGTCCGGGCGGTCACCCGACCCGGTCGGCCACCCGGTCCCCGACGGGCACGGTCAGCCGCACCTCGGTGCCGCCCCCGCGCGCGGGACCGACCACGAGGTCGGCGCCGATCAGCAGGGCGCGCTCGCGCATGCCGCGGATGCCTGCCCCCTCGGCGGCCCCACCGGAGCCGTCGAAGCCCCGGCCGTCGTCGCGCACCCGCAGCTCCACGGCGTCGCCCGCCCGCGCCAGGGTGAGCACCACCAGGCGGGCGCCGGAGTGCCGGGCCGCGTTGGTGAGACCCTCCTGGGCGACCCGGTAGAGCACCAGGTCGGCGTTGTCGCCGAGGGCGGGCAGACCGGGGGCGATCTCGTGGCGCACGGTCAGCGACGGCCCGGTGAACTCGTCCGACAGCGACCTCAGGGCGCTGGTCAGACCCAGCTCCTCCAGGACCCCCGGCAGCAGGCGGCGGGCGATGCGGCGGATCTCGTCCAGGCTGGCCCGGGTCGTCTCCTGCACCTGCGAGAGCTGCTCACGCACCGGGCCGGGCGCCTGGTCCGCGACCCGCTTGAGGTCCAGCAGCACGGCGGCGAGGGTCTGCCCCACCTCGTCGTACAGCTCCTGGGCGACCCGGTGGCGTTCCGACTCCTGCGCGCTCAGCGTGCGGGCGGCGCTCAGCGCGCGCTCGGCCTCCAGCCGGTCGAGCATGGTGTTGAAGGTGGTGATCAGCGCGGCGATCTCGCCGTCGCCGTCGGCCTTCGGGCGGACCCGGGGCCGCAGCAGGTCGGTCGTGGCCATGGCGTGCGCGAGCCGGCGCAGCGGCCCGAGACCGATCCTCAGCAGCAGGACGTTGGCGACCAGGATCACCACCAGCCCCACCGTGAGGATCGCGGCCTCGGTGAGCAGGACGGGCGTCGACACGGTGACCGGTCCCAGCAGCAACGCGGTCGCGGCGATCAGCACCACCGAGTTGAACAGCGAGATTCTCCAGAACAAGGACACCGCAGCAGCGTCGACGACGCACGGCACCCGGTCCATCGGGTCCGGCACCCATTTCGTCCGTCACGCACCCCCACCCCGTGCCGCCGCCCACTCCCGGGCGGGCGACCAGAGCCCGCTTCCGCCCGCGCCGCCGTCGCCGCCGACGGCGCCCCGGCCACTGGACGCGGCCCACCAGGGGGGACGGTGGTCCGGCGTCCGCCGGAAGCCGACCGTGTAGGTCCGGGTGTACGCGCCGTTGGCCGAGGTCACCGTGATGGTGCGGGTGGTCAGGCGGGACCGGGACGACGAGACGGTGGCACTGCCGTCGGTGACCTTCACCCGCGCACCGGACTGGGCCGGCACGGCACCCACCGCGGGGATCCTGCCGTGCTCCGGCCAGTCCACCACGTAGGTGCTCACCGCCGGGTCGAACCCGTCGAGCGCGACGCCGCCCACGGTGAGCGCGGAGGCGTCGGCCACACTGGCCCTCGTGGCGTCCGGGAAGTTGGTCACCGTGACCGACCCGTCGGCGTTCACCTCCACGTCCGCCGCCATCGCCGCCGCCAGGTTGATCCGTTGCCAGCCCGGTCCGCCGGACGCGGTGAGGTCGAGCGGGTACCCGGAGTCCGTCGCGGTCTGCTCCAGGACCTGGGTGCGCTGCTCGGCGGTGAGGTCCGGGAAGGCGGTGATCAGCAGGGCCGCCGCGTCGGCCGGCGCGTCGAGGGCCTGCCCGGCCTCGCCGGTCCGCGAGAACCCGTAGGTCAGGCGCCGCGTGTACAGGTCCACGTCCTGCGCGGTGCTCAGCCCGGCGTACGGGTCGCCCGCGCAGGCCGTGAGGGTGTCGCCGTAGCCCTCCTCCGCGCACCGCGCGAGCAGCACGTTCTCGATCTCGGTGTGGGCCTGCCGCAGCAGCTTCTCGAACGCGGGGTCCGCCCAGCGGTGCGCCACGGTGGCCTGCGCGGTGACGCGGCCGCCCATGACGTCGAGCGGGTAGTGGAACCCGAGGACGATCCGGTTGTCCCCGTACTCGGAGGTGCGCGCGAGGATCGAGGGTGCCAGGTCGGGCAGCAGCGTGGCGAGGACGGTCCCGGCCGCGTAGCCGCCGTAGGTGTGGCCGCTCGGGTAGGAGCCCTGTCCGGCGAGGCCGCTGTACGAGCTGTCCTGCGACTCGTAGATCGCGCCGCCGTCCCCGGCGAAGCCGAGCCGCACGTACGGGCGCGGGTACTGGTAGTGGTTCTTCGCCGCGTCGTGGGTGTCGAGGTTCTCGGTGACGCGGGAGAACAGGGCGCTGGTCTTGGGGAGTTCGCCGTCCTTCAGTGCTTCGCCGTACAGCGGGCCGAGCCGGGAGCCGAGGCCGTCGGCCATCGTGACGGTGGCGCTGTTCGACGCGTCCACCTCGGCCCGGTCCACCTGCTGCCGCGTCGCCGCGTTGTTGACGGCGACGGTGACCGTGTCGTTCTCCGCGGTGGGCGAAGTGCCCTCGCCCAGCTTCTCGTCGCTGCCGAGGGTGCCGGGGCCCAGGTCGTCGAAGCCGCTGAGGAGCTGGTTGAAGTAGTCGCTCCCGTCGCCGGTCGCGGGCCACGAGTCCGACGGGTAGGCGGCGTCGAGCACGTCGTGCGGGAAGGGGGACGGCTCGTAGTCCGCCGGGTCGGAGGCGGTGGCGGCCGTGGTCGCCGCCGCCGTGCCGGGGTCGTCGGAGCTGCCGGCCAGGGTCACCGCGGTCACGGTGGCGGTGTGGGCCTTCGCCGCCCCGCCCCCGGCCGTGAGCAGTGCGGTGCCGGTGGTGCCGGACACGTGCGCCGTGGTTCCGTCGTCCAGGGTCACGGTGTAGCCGACGACCGGGAAGCCGCCGTCGCCGGCGGCCCGCCAGCTCACCCTGACCCGCTTGCCGTCGGTGACCACGCCCGTGACGGCCGGCGCCTGGGGCTTGTTGTCGCCCGTGACCGCGGGCTGCGTCGCCGCGCTCCAGGGGGAGTCGCCGAGGGCGTTCACCGCCCGGACCCGCGCCGTGTACGACGTGCCGTCCTTCAGCCGGGTGAACACCGTGCTCCGGCTGTCCGGATCGGCGATCTCCACCTGGTGGCCGCCGCTGAGCGTGATCTCGTAGCCGGTGACCGGCGAACCGCCGTCGTCCCCGGGCGCGGACCAGGTGACCTTCACGCCGGTTCCGGACGCGGTCGCGGACACCGCGCCGGGCGCGGCCGGCACCGTCCTGCGCTTCGTGGTGAGGGCGGACCTGGCGCGGTCGAGGGCCGTGTACCTCTCGCCGAGGGTGCGGTCCGTGGCCGAGTCGTCCGCCAGCGCCGTCCTCGCCGCGGTGAGCGCCGTGGTGAACGCACTCCACGAGGCGTCCGTGTAGCGCTCGTCGGCGAGGGACGAGGCGGTGTCGACCAGGTTCTCCAGCCTGAGTCTCGGCAGCGGCACCAGCTGCTTGGCGGCCAGGGTCAGACTCCGGGTCCGCAGGTCCACCTCCAGCTGCGTGGCGTCCTCGGCGCCGAGGAGGTCGCGGGCGGCGGAGAGTTCACGCCGGAACACCCCGAAGTCGATCGTCCCGTACCGGTCCGCGTCCTCGGACAGGCCCTCGTACTGGCCGATCGCCTTCCGCAGCGCGGACAGGTCCGTCTCCGCCGGCGCCTCGACGTGGGCGAAGGCGACCTGGCCGAGGTTGGCGACGTACGGGTGCGCGGAGTCGGCGTGCGTCGTCAGCCGCAGGTGCACGGCGTGTGTGCCGGTGATGCCCTTCGGCAGGGTCACACTGGTCGTGCCGCCCGACGACCACGCGCTGCCGGTGACCGGCAGCGGGACGGTCGCGTACGGCGTACCGGGGGCGTCCGCGTCGAAGGAGCCCAGGTACAGCTGGACGGCGGAACCGGTGCCGCAGCGGGCGGAGTTGTTGACGTAGGTGAGGGTGACGGTGTTCTTGGGGGAGTCGCCGAAGTCGATGTCGCCGTAGTCCAGCCACGCGCCGTCGTAGGTGCCGCCGAGGCTGGTGGCGGCGCCCGCGTCGCTCCAGGTGGCCGGCTCGCTCTTGAGGCCGCCGCCGCTGTTCGCCTCGAACGCCGTGGCGTCGAACACCACCGGGGCGTCCGCCTCCCGCGTCAGAGTGAGCGCGTACACGTTGGCGACGTAGGGCTGCGCGTCGGTCTGGGTGCCGGAGACGAAGACGGCGAACACGTCCTGGGAGCCGTCGAAGGTGTCCGGATCGACCCGCACGCTCGTGGTCGCGACGGTTCCCCAGCCCGAGCCGGTGTAGTCGAGGGGGATGGCGGCGGCCGCCGGGCCGTCCTTCGCGCCCAGGCGCAGTTCGATGTGCGAGTCCGACGCGGCGCGGGACCGGGGCTTGTCGTAACGGACGGTGACGGTGTCGGCGCCGGCACCGAGGCCGGTGTCCCGCCACTCGGCCCACGCGCCGTTCGTGACGTTCTCGAAGACACCGCCCGAGAGCTTCAGCGGGAGCAAACCGCCCCCGGTCGCGGTGGCGTTGGCGGTGGTGAGCGTGGCGAGTGTGGTGACCGGGGAGGCCGACGGGGCGGCTTGCGGCGAGAACCGGTACCAGTCGAAGTTCGACACCCACTGCCGCCCCGACGGGGCGTGGAAGACGAACGTCGCGCTCGACGCGTCCAGCAGGGCGTCCGGGTCGGTGACGGCCGCCTGGACGGTGGTGTAGTACTGCCAGCCGCCGGTCCCGGGGAGGGAGACGGTGGCGACGACGGGGCCGTCGGCGTCCCCGGCGTGGATGTCGACGCTGCTCGGTTCCGAGGTCGGGGCCTGGGAGTTGGCGTAGCGCACCGAGACGCTCCGCGGGGCGACGCCGCCGAAGTCGAGGCGCGTGTACTGCTCCCAGGCGCCCTCGGTGACGCCGCCGAGGTCGCCGTCCGAGTAGTACGCCTCCTTCACGAGGCTGGGGCCCTCCATCCGGTCGGGGTCCTCGGCCTGGAGGACGGCGTAACCGCCCTCGTCCAGGGTGAGGGCGTCGATCGCGGACCGCAGCGCGTCGTGCGCGGCCATCAGCGTGCCGGTCGGGGAGGCGGGGTCCGCGAGGACGGTCCGCGCGCGTTCCAGCGCCGCCCGGAAGACGCCGTAGGAGCCGTCGGAGTAGTTGCCCTCGCGCACCAGGGACGCCTCGTCGGCCAGGGCGGCGAGGTTCTTCCGGTGCACCGGCGCGGCCGAGACGACCAGCGGGTCGGTCACGGACACGCCGGTTCCGGTGACCGTGGAGGCCGGGATGCCGTGCGGGAAGGCCCGGTCGCGGAAGGTGATGCCGAACCGCGCGTCGGTCGCGGTGGTGCCGGTGAGCCTCAGCGAGGCGGTGCGCCTGCCGGTGACCCTGAGATCGGCCCGCACGCCGTCCGGGAGGCCGGTGACGTCCGCCGCGCCGGTCCCGGTGAGGCTGGTCCCCTTCCGCGCGGCGAACGACGCCCTGCCGGACAGGCGGAGTCCGATGCTCGCGTCCACGGTGCCGTCCGCGGCCGTGTCCACGGTCTCCGGGCGGGCGGAGACGACGGTCGTGCCCTTGCCGGGCGCGGAGTCGTCACCGTCGTCGCCCCGGTCGGTGTTCAGCGAGTACGCGGGCTCGGTGCGCGAACCCCAGGACGACGGCGCGGAGCCCATGTCGAACTCCAGGGTGCCGCCGGCGACGAGCTGCGAGTAGTCGAGCCACGTGTTCGAGAACCGCTTGCCGTTCAGCGTCGCGCGCTGCACGTAGTAGTCGGTCGGCGAGACGCCGTGGGCGTTCACCGTGAAGGTGGCGCCGCCCGCGTAACGGATCGTCGTCGAGTCGAAGAACGGGGTGCCGATCTGGAACTGGCTGGAGCCCGCGGTCACCGGGAACAGCCCGAGGGCGGCGGCGACGAACATGGTCGACATGGTTCCGGCGTCGTTGTCCATGGTCGGCAGGAAGCCGTCCGGGGCCGGTTCGTAGACCTTGGTCTTCACCGGTGGCCTGAACTCGCCGCCGGAGCTGGGCGCTTCGTTCGTGGAGCCCGTCGCGATGTACCGGTTCCAGGTCTCACCGGTGTAGATGGCGCGGACCCACTTCTGCGTCAGGCTCGGCTCGCCGACGTAGTTGAAGAGGTAGGGGGCCTGGAGGTCGATCTCGTTGGCGTTGGAGTGCAGCATGGCCGAGCCGTCGTCGGCGTCGGAGTCCTCGCCGAACATGTGCCGGATCGCGGCCCGGCCCGCCTTCTCACCGCCCATGGCCTCGATGAGCCCGCCCATGTCGTACGCGTCGTACCAGTGGTACTGCCAGAGGGTGCCCTGGTAGAGCCCGGCCTCCTCGAACTTCTCGTAGTCGACGCCCTGCCAGTCGCCCGCGCCGTCGCGCGGGGTGAGCAGACCGACCTCGGTGCCGTCGGCCGCGGTCCAGGCGCCGGGCTTGACCAGGTGGTCGATCGCCATGGTCGCCTGCTCGCGCAGCTTCTTCGCGTCCGCGTCCTCGCCGAGCGCGTCGGCGATGACGGACAGTGCCCACTGGTCGTAGCCGCGCTGCACCGTCGTACCGGGGTCACCGGCGATGTAGCCCTGCCGCAGCTGTGTCCCGGTGTAGTACCCGGTGTACGACTTCAGCGCCGGGTACGCCTCGTCGAGGCGGTCGAAGTCCTTGAACCCCTTCGACAGCGCGTCGGCGATCACCACCGCCGAACGCTCCCAGCGCACGGTCGGCACCGAGTGGGTGAGGCTGCCCGGGCTCTTGCCCGCGGCGTGCGCGTCGGCGAAGAGGATGACGGCGGACTGCACCATGTCCCGGTAGGTCACCGGGTCGATGTACGCCTCGACCGAGTACTTGCGGAAGTCGTCCCAGGTGGACCAGCCGTCGTAGTACGTGAAGCCGTTCGCCTGGTGCACCGCGCCGTCGACGCCGCGATAGGTGCCGCTGGTGCTGGTGGCGTTCACCGGCAGCGCGTACATGCGGTACAGGTGCGTGTAGAACTGTTCGGTGAGTGTCGAGTCGGGGTCGGCCTTCTTCGAGGCCCTCACCGCGACGGCGCCGAGCGTGCGGTTCCAGTCCGCCCTGGTCTGCGCGCGCACGTCCGCGAAGTCGCGGCCCGCCACCTCCTTGTGCTGGTCGGTCGCGGCCTGTTCGGCGCTGATCGGCGACAGCGTGACGCGCAGCTCGATGTCGGCGCCGTCGGCCTCGTCGAACCCGAGCACGGCGCCGGTGTCGGTGCCGTCCCGCGCGGTCGCGTCGCTCAGCTCGCCGTCGTCGCCCCAACTGCGCAGCGAGGTCACGGGCACGTTCGTGGTGGCGTAGTAGTACAGGCGGTACGAGGCGCCGTTGAAGGACCCGGCGACGAGCCCGCTGATCGCGGTGGTGCCGTCCTTCAGCTCGGTCGCGTCCAGGGTCGCGCGGGTGCGGCTGGTGAAGTTGTTGGCCAGGTCGAGGACGAGCTGGGGCCGCGAACCGGCGGGGAAGCGGTACTTCTCGAGCGCCGTGCGCGTCGTGGCGGTCATCTCGGCGTCGATGGTCCCGGCGGGGGACCCGAGGCCCACCCGGTAGGAGCCGGGCGACGCGGACTCGTCGTCGTGGCTGTAGGGGTGGGCGTACGTGCTCGTGGCCGGGCGCTCGTCGTACTGCTCCGAGGTCGGGACGACCAGCAGGTCGCCGCCGCCGCCCGAACCGCCCACGCCGTCCAGGTTCGTGGCGGTGAACCCGGCGATGTGGTCCTCGTGGTAGTCGTACCCCGAGTGGTTGCGGCCCGGGGTCGTCATCGGGTTGACCTTCGCCAGGCTGTGCGGTGCCTGGGCGCCGGGGAGGTCGTTGCCGTCGTCGCCCGCGGTGGACACGAACGGGTCGACGAGCTTCGTGTAGTCCGTCCCGCCGGACGCCGCGTCGGCCGAGGAGGCGGCCTCGGCGACGGGTACGGCGACGGCACTGCCGCCGCCCGTCAGCGCGGCCAGGCCGAGCGCCCCGGCGAGTACCGCCGCGACCGTGGTCCGCAGGGCCCGGGGCCGGGACGGCCGTATCGGCGGTCTCTTGGATCTGTCAGGCATGACGAGCACGGACCCTCTCCCTGTGGACAACGTTGTCAACCGATACCCGAGACGCGCGTCCCGGGTGAACGCCTCCGCCATCACATAGGGAGAAGTCATACAACGGGGAAACGGAGTTCGTACAGAGCCTTCGGGTACGCGGTGCGGTCAGCCGAGCGGCTGGGTGCCGATGACGGACAGCAGGCGCAGCTTGTCGTGGCTCTCGGTACCGGGGGTGGCGGTGTAGACGAGCAGCAGGTGCGACTGGTCGGGGTCGAGCAGGGTCTGGCAGTCCAGTTCGAGGAGGCCGACCTCGGGGTGGCGGAAGCGTTTGACCCGGCCGGGGCGGACGCCCACCTCGTGCGTGTCCCACAGGGCGCGGAACTCCTCGCTGCGCTCCAGGAGCAGATCGGCGTAGTGCGCGGCCCGGGAGCCGGGTCCCCGCAGGGTGACGACCTGGCGCAGCCCGGAGGCGAACATCCGGGAGAGCAGGGCGTGCTCCTCCGGCGCGTACAGGGCGCGGGTGGCCGGCAGGGTGAACCAGCGGAAGCCGATGCTCCGTTCCGGTCCGGTGTACTTGGTGGTGTCGCCGGTCAGAGCCACGCCGAGCGGCGTCTGGCGCAGGGTCTCCCCGAGTTCGGTGACGATCTCGGCGGGGGTGTCGGCCAGCCGGTCGAGGATGCGCAGCAGACCCGGGCCGACGTGCTCGCCGGCCGGGCCGCGCACCGGCGGGTGGTGCCCGGCCAGGCGGAACAGGTGGTCGCGCTCGTCCAGGGACAGGTGCAGGCCCTGGGCGATCGAGGCGGCCATCTGGGCCGAGGGCTGCGGGCCGCGCTCCCGTTCCAGGCGCGCGTAGTAGTCGGTCGACATGTGGCACAGCGTCGCGACCTCCTCGCGGCGCAGGCCACCGGTCCGGCGGCGCGGTCCCCGCGGGAGTCCGACGTCCTCGGGCTGCAACAGCTCCCGCCGGCGCCGCAGGAAGGCGGCGAGCCCGCTCCGGTCGATCTCCATGAGGCCCTCTCCTCCGGTGCAGCTTCCCCCCTTTCTATCGCCGCCGCGTCGGCGCAGCCACGGATCGCCGATCCCCCCTTACGGCGTCCGGCGCGTCCGCCGACTGCCGGGAAACCGCCGCTGACCTGTGTAAAGAGCATGAGGCGGCGCTACCCTCGGCCGCGCGATCAGGGGATCGGCAGACCCTGCATCCCGTCACCGGATCCGGTCATGGTGGAAGCGAGGACACGACGAGGGAAGCAACGACACCCCCCCCAGGAGCCAGCTCATGCCACGCACCGACTTCGACATCACCGTCCCCGATCTGACCGGCCGGCGCGCGGTCGTCACCGGCGCGAGCGACGGCCTCGGCCTCGGCATCGCCACCCGCCTCGCGGCCGCCGGTGCGGAGGTGCTCCTGCCGGTCCGCAACCCGCGCAAGGGCGAGGCGGCGCTGGACGCGATCCGGGCCCGGGTGCCCGGCGCGGAGGTGTCCCTGCGCACCCTCGACCTGTCCTCGCTCACCTCCGTGGCGGCGCTGGGCGACACCCTGCTGGCCGAGGACCGCCCGATCCACCTGCTCGTCAACAACGCCGGTGTCATGACACCGCCCGCGCGGCAGACCACCGCGGACGGGTTCGAGCTGCAGTTCGGCACCAACCACCTCGGCCACTTCGCCCTCGTCGCCCGCCTGCTGCCGCTGCTGCGGGCCGGCCGGGCGCGGGTGACCTCCCAGATCAGCGTCGCGGCGAACCGGAACGCCGTCAACTGGGACGACCTGAACTGGGAACGCTCCTACGACGGCATGCGCGCCTACAGCCAGTCGAAGATCGCGTTCGGCCTCTTCGGCCTGGAACTCGACCGCCGCAGCGAGGCCGGTGACTGGGGCATCACCAGCAACCTCTCCCACCCGGGCGTCGCCCCCACCAACCTGCTCGCCGCCCGCCCCGAAGTGGGCCGCACCCGGGACACCCTGGGTGTGCGGGTCATCCGCGTTCTGTCCGCCCGCGGCATCCTCCTCGGCACGGTCCGCACCGCACAGCTCCCCGCGCTGTACGCCGCCACGTCGCCGCAGGCCGAACGCGGAGCCTTCTACGGCCCCGGCGGCCCGGGCCGGCTGGGCGGCCCGCCCGCCCGGCAGCAGCTCTACGGCCGCCTGCGGAGCACCGACGAGGCCCGTCGGATCTGGGCGCGGTCCGAGGAACTGACCGGACTGCGCTGCGCGTGACGGCGCCGGACGGCACCGTGGAACACGGCATTCCCCCGCGGCCGTTTCTGATGTTGGATGGACCGACCGGAGCCCCCAACACCGAGGTCGCACATGCGGTTCACGACTCGCCCCACCCTCCAGGGCACCTTCGGCATGGTGTCCTCCACGCACTGGCTGGCCTCGCAGTCGGCCATGGCGGTGCTGGAGGACGGGGGCAACGCCTACGACGCCGCCGTGGCCGGAGCCTTCGTGCTGCACGTCGTCGAACCGCACCTCAACGGGCCCGCCGGAGAGGTACCGATCCTGCTCGCGCCGGCGGGCGGCGAGGTGCGGGTGCTGTGCGGGCAGGGCGTGGCACCGGGCGGGGCCACGGTCGCGCACTACAAGGGGCTCGGACTCGACCTGGTGCCCGGCACCGGACCGCTCGCCGCGGCCGTGCCCGGAGCCTTCGACGCCTGGCTGCTCCTGCTGCGCGACCACGGCACCAGGTCACTGGCCGACGTGCTGAAGTACGCCATCGGTTACGCCGAGCACGGGCACGCCCCCGTGGAGCGCGTCGCGGAGACCGTGGAGACCGTCCGGGAGCTGTTCGAGACCGAGTGGACGTCCTCCGCCGAGGTCTACCTGCCGTACGGCCGCCCGCCCCGCCCCGGCGAGCTGCTGCGCAACCCGGCCCTCGCCGCCACCTGGAAGCGGCTGCTGGCCGAGGCGTCCGGCGCGGGCCGGAAGGCGGGACCGGTGGGGGCCCGGGAGGCGGAGATCGACGCGGCGCGGGAGATCTGGCGCTCCGGGTTCATCGCCGAGGCCCTCGTACGCCAGGCCGGGCGGCCCACCCTGGACACCAGCGGGGAGCGTCACACCGGCACCCTGACCGCCGCCGACCTCGCCGGCTGGTCCGCCCACTACGAGGCCCCGGCGACGTACGACTGGAACGGCTGGACCCTGTGCAAGGCCGGCCCCTGGAGCCAAGGGCCCGTGCTGCTCCAGCAGTTGGCGCTGCTCCCGCCCGAGCTGCCCGCCTACGCCTCCGCCGACTACGTCCACCTGCTGGTCGAGGGCTGCAAGCTGGCCATGGCCGACCGGGAGGCCTGGTACGGCGACGCGGACGGCGCGGAGCAGGTGCCGCTCGCCGACCTGCTGTCGCCCGAGTACAACGCGGTCCGGCGGCAACTCGTCGGCGACAAGGCCTCCTTCGAACTGCGGCCCGGCGCGCCGGGCGGGCGCACCCCGCGGCTCGGTGCGCAGGCGCTCGTCGCGGCCGCGGAGGGGGAGGGCCTCGACGCCCTCGGGGTCGGCGAGCCGACGGTCGCCAAGAGCCCGGCGTCCCCGGTGCCGGGGGAGCCGGAGGTCGCCGCCGACGGGGGGACCCGCGGCGACACCTGCCACCTGGACATCGTGGACCGCTGGGGCAACATGGTCTCGGCCACGCCCAGCGGCGGCTGGCTCCAGTCCAACCCCGTCGTGCCCGAGCTGGGCTTCCCGCTCGGCACCCGGCTCCAGATGACCTGGCTGGAGGAGGGACTGCCCAACTCGCTCATGCCGGGCCGCCGCCCGCGCACCACGCTCACGCCGTCCATCGCCCTGCGCGACGGGGTGCCGGTCATGGCCTTCGGCACCCCCGGCGGCGACCAGCAGGACCAGTGGCAGACGCACTTCTTCCTGGCCGTCGCGCTGCGGGCACAGGTCCGCGGCGGCCTCGACCTCCAGGGCGCCGTCGACGCCCCGAACTGGCACACCGACAGCTTCCCCGGGTCCTTCTTCCCACGCGGTATGCGGGCGGGCTCCGTCACCGTGGAGTCCCGGATGCCGGCGGAGGTCGTCGAGGAGCTGCGGCGGCGCGGGCACGACGTGACGGTGGGCGAGGCGTGGTCGGAGGGGCGGCTGTGCGCCGTCGCGCGGGACCCGGAGACGGGCGTGCTGTCGGCGGCGGCCAACCCGCGCGGCATGCAGGGGTACGCGGTCGGCCGCTGACGCCCACCGGCGCCCGCACCGGGTGTTCGTCGCGATGCCACCCGGAGTACACCACCCGGGTGGGGATTGTCAGTGGCGCGTGCTCTCATGGAGTCATGATCGAGAACAACGAAACCATCGACGAGTTTCTCGCCCGGCACACCGACGACGTGGAGGAGGCCGTCCGCAAGGCGGCCGCGCAGGAGATCATGCCGCGCTGGCGCCGGCTCGCGGCACACGAGGTCGACCAGAAGGCCGGCCCGCACGACCTGGTGACGGACGCCGACCGCAAGGCCGAGCTGTACCTCACCGAGGTCCTGGCCGCCCTGCTGCCGGGCTCGGTGGTGGTCGGCGAGGAGGCGGTGCACGCGAACCCGGCGTCGTACGGGGCGATACGCGGCGAGGCGCCGGTGTGGATCGTCGACCCGGTCGACGGGACCCGGCAGTTCGTGCGCGGCGAGGAGGGCTTCTGCACGCTGGTCGCGCTCGCCCACCGCGGGATCGTGCACGCCTCCTGGACCTACGCCCCCGCCGACGACCGGCTCGCCACGGCCGTACGGGGCCGGGGCGCCTACCAGGACGGCGAGCGGCTGTACGCGGGGCCGCCCGAGCCGGGCCGCGAGCTGCGGGTGGCCACGTCCCACCCGGACTACACGACGGACGAGCAGAAGCGCGACCTGCTCGCCCTGCGCACCCCGGGCGTGGCCCCCCGCCCCTGCGGCTCGGCCGGTCTGGAGTACCTGGCCGTCGCCCGCGGCGAGTCCGACGCCACCGCCTTCTCCTGGGAGGCGGCGTGGGACCACGCGGCCGGTCTCCTCCTGGTCGAGGAGGCGGGCGGCACCCATCTGACGCGCACGGGCGAGCCCTTCCGCATCACCGGGGGCAATGAACTGCCGTTCACCGCCGCCCGCGACGCGGCCACGGCCCGCCGGGTGGTGGCCCTGCTGTCGGGGGAGGCCTGATCCCCGGCGCCGTCAGGCCGTCACCCCCTCCTCGGCGAGGAACTTCTCCACGAACTCCCGCGCACGCCGGTCGAAGTCGGCGTACTGCGCCTCCCGCTCGGCGCCCGCGACCGCGTCGCCGACCAGCAGGTTGCCGGAGGCGTCGACGCGCTGGGGGCGCTCCTCGGCGTCGGTGAGCAGGCCGACGGTCGAGTGGGAGAGCCCGCAGTAGTAGGCGATGCCCTCGTTGAGGTTGGCCTCCAGGAGGGAGTGCATCCCCTCGGTGACGGGGTCGTCGGCGGTGGCACCGGCCAGGCCCAGCCACAGCATGCGCTTGCCCGCGAGGCGCGGCCTGCTGCGGCCGTAGGCGAAGCCGTAGTTCCACACGCGGTCGATCCACCCCTTGAGGATCGCGGGCACGCTCTGCCAGTACACCGGGAAGACGGCGACGATCACATCGGCGTCGAGGACGCGCCGCATATGGGCCCGCGCCTCCTGCGAGTACGCCTTCTCCCGGTCGCCCCAGTCCGGCTGGTCCGCGGTGTTCATCCGCGGGTCGAAGCCCTCGGCGTGCAGGTCGAGCAGGTCGACGCGGTATCCGGCGGCCTCCAGGCGGTCGGCGCTGCGGCGGGCGGTGTGGGCGGTGAGGGAGTCGGCGCGGTGGTGCGCGACGACCACGAGGGCGGTCCTGGCCTTGCTGCTGGGCTGCGTCACGGGGTCTCCCGGCTGGTCTCGGTCCGTTGCGACGCGTCCAGTACAGCCGTGGCCGAGTAGATGATCCATGGGAGAAAGTCTGGGAAACATGTGTGCTCGTCTACGCTGGCGCTGTGGATCCCTTGACGTCACTGCTGAGCGGCATCCGGGCCGAGGGCTCGGTCGTCAGCCACGCCGTACTGACGGCGCCCTGGTCCGTCCGCTTCACCGACGGGGCGCCGCTCACCATGGTCAGCGTGCTGCGCGGCGGCGGCACCCTGCTGCTGCCCGACGGCACCCGTCGGGCGGTCGGCGCGGGCGACACGGCCATCGTGCGCGGCCCGGCGCCGTTCCTCCTCGCGGACCGGCCCACCACGCTCGACGGCCCGCACACCGCGTACGAGATCGCGTGCTTCGCGGATGCCGAGTGCACCGCCGAGGAACTCGGCGGCATCCACTGGGGCACCGACCCGGACGGGGCGACCGCGCTGGTCGTGGGCGCCTACCGCGCCTCGGGCCACCGCCACGAACGACTCCTGCGCGCCCTGCCGCACCTCCTGGTCGTCAGCGAGGACGCCGAGGTCTGCGCCTGGCTGGAGACCGCAGCGGCCGACGCCGCCCGGCTCTCCGCCGGTTCCCAGGCACTCATGGACCGGCTCCTCGACTGGGCCCTGGTGTGCACACTGCGCACCTGGTTCGACCGGGCGGGTGCCGACGCGCCCAGCTGGTACCGGGGCCTGGCCGACCCGGTGCTCGCCCCCGCGCTGCGGGCCTTCCACGGCCGGCCCGACCAGTCCTGGACGGTGGCGTCGCTCGCCGGTCAAGCGGGCGTCTCGCGGGCGCTGTTCGCCAAGCGGTTCACCGAGCTGATGGGCCGCCCGCCCCTCGCCTACCTCACCGAATGCCGGATGGCCGACGCCGAGGCGCTGCTGACCGACACCGACCTCAGCATCGCCCAGGTCGCCAGATCCGTCGGCTACGCCGACGCCTTCGGTTTCAGCGCCGCCTTCAAACGCCACAAGGGCCTCAGCCCCAGCACGTTCCGCGCCGCGGCGGCCGCCTGAGCCCCCTCCGGGCCGTCGCCGAGGCTCAGGCACGCCACCGGGCGCGCGGCCCCGCCCACCCGCACCCGCGCGCTGTCGGACCCCGGGCATATCCTGATCCCCAGTGGCCATCGGCAGACGAAGGGGTCCGAAGGTGCCGTCGATGCTCGATGCGGTCGTAGTGGGTGCGGGGCCGAACGGGCTGACCGCAGCCGTGGAGCTGGCCCGCCGCGGCTTCTCGGTCGCCGTGTTCGAGGCGCAGGGCACCGTGGGCGGCGGCGCGCGCACGGAGGAGCTGACCCTGCCCGGCTTCCGGCACGACCCGTGCTCGGCCGCGCACCCGCTCGGCATCAATTCCCCGGCCTTCCGGAACCTCCCCCTGGAGCGGTACGGCCTCGAGTGGCTGCACCCCGGCCTGCCCATGGCGCACCCCTTCCTCGACGGCTCGGCCGCCGTGCTGTCCCGCTCGGTCGGCGAGACGGCCGCGTCCTTCGGGCCGCGTGACGCCGGTGCGTACCGCAGGCTGGTCGAGCATTTCCTGCCCAGGTGGGACACCCTGGCCCGGGACTTCATGTCCCTGCCGCTCACCGCGCTGCCCCGCGACCCGGTCACCCTCGCCCGCTTCGGACTGGTCGGCCTGCCCCCGTCGACGTGGCTGATGCGCCGCTTCCGCGACGACCGCGTCAAGACCCTCTTCGCCGGGCTCGTCGCGCACGTCATGGCCCCGCTCGGCGGCTTCGCGACCGGCGCCGTAGGCCTGGTCTTCGCGCTGGCCGCGCACGCCCGCGGCTGGCCCGTGGCCCGCGGCGGCTCCCAGTCCATCTCCGACGCCCTGGCCGCCTACCTGAAGGACCTCGGCGGCACGGTGCACACCGACTACGAGGTCAAGCGCCTGGACGACCTGCCGCCGGCGCGGGCGTACGTCTTCGACACCTCGCCCACGGCCCTGGCGCGCATCGCCGGACTGGGCAACCACTACGCGAACTACCGGTACGGCCCGGGCGTCTTCAAGATCGACTACGCACTGGACGGCCCCGTCCCCTGGACGGCCGAGGCGCCGCGCAGCGCGGGCACCGTGCAGATCGGCGCCGACAGCGCGGAGATCGGCGCCGCCCTGGACGCCGCCTCCGGCACCGACCGCGCCCCCGAGCGGCCGTTCCTCATCACCGTGCAGCCCAGCGTCGTCGACCCCGGCCGCGCCCCGGCGGGCCAGCACGTCTTCTGGGCGTACGGCCACGTCCCCAACGGCTGGACCGGCGACCTCACCGACGCCATAGAACGCCAACTGGAGCGCTTCGCCCCCGGTTTCCGCGACCGCGTCCTCGCCCGCGCCACCGCCGGCCCGCCCGAACTCGCCGTCCGCAACGCCAACTACGTCGGCGGCGACATCTCCTCCGGCGCGGTCTCCGGACTGCAACTCCTCCTGCGCCCCAAGCTCTCCCTGTTCCCGTACTCGACCCCGCACCCGGCCGTCTTCATCTGCTCGTCGGCCACCCCGCCGGGCCCCGGCGTCCACGGCATGTCGGGCCACAACGCGGCGAAGGCGGTCTGGCGGAGGCTGAGGCAGACATGACCGACATCACCCTCGTCCAGGGCGACATCACCCGCGAGAGCGCCGACGCGATCGTCAACGCCGCCAACTCCTCCCTCCTCGGCGGAGTCGGCGTCGACGGCGCCATCCACCGGCACGGCGGCCCCGCGATCCTGGCGGAGTGCCGCAGGCTGCGCGCGGGGCACTTCGGCAAGGGCCTGCCCACCGGCCGTGCGGTCGCCACCACCGCGGGCGAGCTGGACGCGCGCTGGGTGATCCACACCGTCGGCCCCGTGCACAGCGCCACCGAGGACCGCTCGGCCCTCCTCGCCTCCTGCTACCGCGAATCCCTGCGTGTCGCCGACGAGTTGGGCGCCCGCACCGTCGCCTTCCCGGCCATCTCCACCGGCGTCTACCACTGGCCGCTCGACGACGCGGCCCGCATCGCCGTGGAGACGGTACGGACCACCGGGACGTCGGTCACGGAGGTCCGCTTCGTCCTCTTCGACGACCGTGCGTACGAGGTGTTCGCGGCGCGGGTGGGCTGACCGCGGCCGGGGCCCCGTTTCGCCCCGGGTGCCGAGGGCTCACCGGCGACACCGGGAGAACCCGGCGCCCCGGAAGCGGTCCCGTACCCGGGCGACTCCGACGGTCGGCGCGGCGACGGCGATCGCCGCTCCGCCGCCGATGGGCCACAGGGAGTCGACGACCATGCTTCTGCGCTGATCGGCCACGGTCGCCTCGCCCACCTGCTGCCCGTTGAGCGGCGTCCGGCAGTCGACCGCCTCGGACGGGGTGCGGTACGGCCCGATGGCGTACACGCCGAACGCGACCAGCGCCACGCCGACCGCGAGGGCGAGCAGCCACAGGAGGAAGGCCGCCGCCGTCGGCATCGGGCCGTCGACGGCGAGCACCACGCCCACGAACCCGCTCACGCAGATGATCGCCGCGTGACCCTTGACGCTTTATTGCAAGTGATGTGCAATAGCCACGCATCGACAACAAGCGTGGGGGAGACATGGCAGCCCGTCGGACCCGTTGGACCCGTCGGACCGATCGGAAGCTTCCGATACGGAGTGCCGCCGCCGCGGTGGCGTTCGCCGCCGGTGCGACCGCCTGCTCCGCGCCCTCGGACGGAGAAAAGGACGGCGACGCCGGGGCGGCCGAGTCCGTCGTGATCGGGGTCGCCTCGGAGCCGGACACCCTCAGTCCGCTGCTCGGCTACGGCAAGGACGGAAACTCCAAGATCTTCGACGGGCTGCTCGCCCGGGACGCCGACCTGAAGCTGAAGCCCGCGCTCGCCACCGCTCTGCCGAAGGTCACCGACGGCGGCCGGACCTACACGTACACCCTGCGCGACGGCGTGAAGTTCAGCGACGGCGAACCGCTGACGGCCGAGGACGTGGTCTACACCTACCGCACGGTCCTCGACGAGAAGACCAACAACACCGCCCGCAGCGAACTCGACGCCGTCGAGGCCGTCCGCGCCGGCGGGGACGACACCGTCGTCTTCACGCTCAAGTACCCCTACGCGGCCTTCGCCGCCCGCACCGTCCTGCCCATCGTCCCCGAGCACATCGCGGGCGGACAGGACCCCAACACCGGCGACTTCAACCGCGAGCCGGTCGGCACCGGACCGTACGTGCTCACCAACTGGCGCAAGGGCGAGAAGCTCGGCTTCAAGGCCAACCCGCACTACTGGGGTCCCGAGCCCGCGGTGAAGTCCTTCACCATGGCCGTCATCGCCGACGACAACGTACGCGCCACCCGGCTGCGCTCCGGCGACCTCGACGGCGCCGTCCTGCCGCCCAACCTCGCCGCCACCTTCGCGAAGGACGACGGCAGGCGGACCTACCGGGCCAGGTCCTACGACTTCCGGGCCGTCACCCTGCCCACCTCCGGCAAGGTCACCGGTGACCGCGCGATCCGCAGGGCCCTGGACGCCGCCGTGGACCGGCAGGCCATGGTCGACCAGATCCTCGACGGCGCGGGCCGGCCGGCGTACGGACCGCTGCCCGTCGACGACCCCTGGTACGAGCGCGGCATCGAGCGCCCCCACGACCTCGCCGCGGCCGAGCGCATCCTGGACGAGGCCGGCTGGAAGCCCGGCTCCGGCGGCATCCGCGCCAAGGACGGACAGCGCGCCTCCTTCACCCTCTACTACCCCTCCGGCGACAAGGTCCGCCAGGACCACGCGCTCGCCTACGCCTCCGACGCCAAGAAGGCCGGCATCGAGGTGAGGGTCGAGGGCGCCGCCTGGGAGGTCATCGAGCCGCGGATGAAGTCCGACGCGGTCCTCGCGGGCTTCGGCAGCGTCGGCGACCCCGACTTCGGCCTCTACACCCTGCTGCACTCCGCACTCGCCGGCGACGGCTTCAACAACATGGCCCACTACGACAGTCCGGCCGTGGACGAGGCGCTCGACACCGGGCGCCGCAGCCAGGACCCGGAGGTGCGCGCCGCCGCCTACGAGAAGGTCCAGCAGGCCCTCGTGGCGGACCCCGGCTACACCTTCCTCACCCACATCGACCACCTCTACGTCCTCGCCGACCGCTGGGCCCGGCTGACCACCCAACTGGAGCCGCACGAGCACGGCTTCGCCAGCGGGCCCTGGTGGAACATCCAGGACTGGCGGCCGAAGAAGTGATCCGACCGGCCCGACGGCTGCCGTGGGGCGCGATGGCACGGCTGGCGGGGCGGCGCGCGCTGTTCGCCGTCCCCGTCGTCCTCGTCGTCACCTTCGGCGTGTTCGCGATCGCCGCCGCCTCGCCCTTCGACCCGGTCAAGGCGTACGCCGGCACCGCCGCGCTCGGCGCCGACCAGGAGACCCTGGACCGGCTGCGGGAGAACCTCGCTGTGGACGAGTCCTTCGTCGGCCGCTGGTGGCACTGGCTGACCTCCGCGCTCACCGGCGACCTCGGCCACTCCAGCGTGCTGCGCCAGCCGGTGACACAGGTGATCGGGGAACGGCTCGTCTGGTCCGCGCTGCTGTGCGCCGTCGCCTTCGCCGTCGCCGTGACCCTCGGCACGCTCCTCGGCGTGCTGGCCGCCCGCCGGCCGGGCTCGATGCTCGACCGGGCGGTCACCTCCCTCGCGTACACCCTGGAGGCCGCGCCGGTCTTCTGGATCGCGCTGCTCGCCGTGTGGCTGTTCGCCCTCCAGTGGGACGTGCTGCCCGCCGGCGGTCTGACCGACATCGCCGGCGAACAGGTCACCCCGGGGCAGGTCGCCGGTCACCTCGTGCTGCCCGCCGGTGTGCTCGCCGTCTCCCAACTGCCCTGGTTCACCCTCTACGTGCGCCAGGGCGTCGCCGACGCCCTGGCGGAGGACCCGGTGCGCGGGGCGCGGGCCCGCGGGCTGGGGGAGGGCACCGTCCTGCTCGGACACGCCCTGCGCTCGGGGCTGCTGCCCGTGCTCACGCTGATCGGCTCCCGCGTTCCCGAACTCATCACCGGCGCCCTGCTGGTGGAGAGCGTCTTCAGCTGGCCGGGCATCGCCGCCGCCACCGTCGAGGCCGCCACGGCCGTCGACTTCCCGCTGCTCGCCGCCCTGACCACCCTCGCCGCCGCCGCCGTACTCGCCGGGAACCTGCTGGCCGACCTGCTCTACGGACTCTTCGACCCGAGGGTGAAACTCAGTGAGATGTGAGGGTCATGACTGACGTCGCCGCCGAGAAGACCGGCACCCCATGGCGCTCCCGGGGCGGCGAGGGCCGCTCCACCCGCACCCTGCGCCTGCGCACCTCCGCCGTGCTGCTGACCGCGACCGTGCTCGCCGTGCTGCTCGTGCCGCCGCTGGTGCGGCTCGACCAGCAGGCCGTCGACCTGGCCGCCAAGCTGGAGGCTCCCGGCTGGGCCCACCCGTTCGGCACCGACGACGTCGGCCGCGACCTGCTGCTGCGCTGCGTGTACGGCCTGCGCGTCTCGCTGCTCGTCGGAGTGGCGGCCGCGCTCACCGCGACGGTCGTCGGCACCGCCGTGGGCGCCGCCGCCGGTGCGCTCGGCGGCTGGGTCGACCGGGGCGTCATGCGGGTCGTCGACGCCTTCTCCTCCGTGCCCCACCTGCTGCTGGGCATCTTCGTCGTCGCGATGTTCCGGCCCGGCGTCTGGCCGGTGGTCGCCTCCGTCGCGCTCACCCACTGGCTGTCCACCGCGCGCATCGTCCGCGCCGAGGTGCTGTCCCTGCGTGCCCGTCCGCACATCGACGCGGCCGTCTCCGGCGGCGCGTCCCGGTGGCGGGTGACGGTGCGGCACCTGCTGCCGGGCGTGCTGCCGCAGGCCGCGCTGGCCGCCGTACTGATGGTGCCGCACGCCATGTGGCACGAGTCGGCGCTGTCGTTCCTCGGCCTCGGGCTGCCCACCCACACCGCGAGCCTCGGCAACCTGGTCCAGGAGGCCCGGGGTTCGCTGCTCGCCGGACAGTGGTGGCCGACGCTCTTCCCCGGCCTGTTCATCATCGTGCCCACCCTCGCCGTCGCCGGTCTCGCGGGCGCCTGGCGGGAGCGGCTCAACCCCCGTCGCCGATCGGAGCTGATGCTGTGACCGAGCGAGCCCCCGTGCTGTCGGTACGCGGTCTGTCGGTGCGCTTCCTGATGCCGGGCGGGCGCCGGGTCGCCGCCGTCACCGACGCCCACTTCGACGTGCCGGCCGGGGAGTGCCTGGCCCTGATCGGTGAGAGCGGCTGCGGCAAGTCCGTCCTCGCCTCCGCCCTGCTCGGACTGCTGCCCGGCAACGCGCAGACCGCGGGCCGCGCGCTCCTCGGCGACCTGGACCTGCTCGCCGCCGACGAGCGGACCCTCGCCCGCACGGTCCGGGGCCGGCTGATCGGCCTCGTCCCGCAGAGCCCGGCCGCCCACCTCACCCCGGTCCGCACCGTCCGGGCGCACCTGGAGGAGACGGTCGCACAACTCACCGGGACCCGCGGCGGCCGCAGGGCCCTGCGCGCGGCCGCGGAGGCCGCCGCCGAGCGCGCCGCGTTCCCGCCGGACCACCTCGACCACCACCCGCACGAACTCTCCGGCGGCCTCGCCCAGCGCGCCGCCACCGCCCTCGCCCTGGTCGGCGACGCGCCCCTGCTGCTCGCCGACGAGCCGACCACCGGGCTCGACCGGGACCTGGTGGACCGCACGGCCGACGAACTGCGGCGGCATGTCGACCAGGCCGAGGGCGGGGGCGCCCGGCCCGACGGCGGCCGCGCTCTGCTGATGATCACCCACGACCTGGCCGCCGCCGAGCGCATCGCCGACCGCGTCGCCGTGATGTACGCCGGCCGCATCGTCGAACTCGCCGACGCCACCGCGTTCTTCGGCACCCCCGGCCCACGCCACCCCTACAGCCGCGGCCTGCTCGACGCGCTGCCCGACCGTGCCTTCGCCCCCATCCCCGGCCTGCCGCCGGAACTCGGCGCCCTGCCCGACGGCTGCGCCTTCGCCGCCCGCTGCGACCGGGCGACCGACGCCTGCGCCGCCCTGCCCCCGCTGCGCGGACAGGTGGCCTGCCACCACCCGCACGCCGTCCTCACGGAGGCCGCCGACCGTGCTTGAACTGCGCACCGTCACCGCCGGGTACGGCCGGAACACGCCTGTGTTCCGGGACGTCTCCCTGTCCGTCGCGCCGGGGGAGGCGGTCGGGCTGCTCGGCCCCAGCGGCTGCGGCAAGTCCACCCTCGCCCGCGTCGCGGCCCTGCTGCACCGGCCCGACGCCGGGACACTCCTCCTGGACGGCACCCCCGTTCGGCACTGGCGGCACCGCGCCCCGCGGGAACGGCGCACCGCCTTCGGCGTCGTCTTCCAGCAGGCCCGCCTCTCCGCGGACCCCCGGCTCGCCCTGGCCGACCTGATCGCCGAACCGCTGCGCGCCACCGGCCGACGGGACGGGGCCGCCGACCGGGTCGCCGAACTGGCCGCCACCGTGGGGCTGACCGCCGACCTGCTGACCAGACGGCCGCACGAGGTCAGCGACGGCCAGTTGCAGCGCGCCTGCCTCGCCCGGGCCCTGGTGCTGCGCCCGCGCTGGCTGGTGTGCGACGAGATGACGGCGATGCTCGACGCCTCGACCACGGCCGCCCTGGTCCGGGTCGTGGAGGACTACCGAGCCGCGACCGGAGCGGGACTGCTGGCCGTCGGCCACGACCGCGTCCTGCTGGACCGCTGGTGCGAGCGCACCGTCGACTGGGCGACCCTGACGACCCCGAACCCGGACACGTCCACCAGGAACGAACAAAGTCCGACGGGGTAATTGATTCGGTTGTGTTCGGGTTCTAGGGTGACCCGTGACTCAGTAGTCGCCGCGTCACCGGCAGTTGTGATCCGCCCCCATGGCAACTGCTCTCACAGCACCGTGCGTTGAGCCGCCCCCGAAGCCCACGGAAGGCCACGGTCATGCCGCACTCGCCCGTGTCACCCGCCCAGTCCCCGGCCGGTCCGGCCGGCCGTCCCCGCCCGGTCGTCAGCCGCCGCCGTCTCCTGGAGGGCGGCGCCGCCGTCCTCGGCGCCCTCGCCCTCTCCGCGTCGCCCGTCACGGCGCGGGCGGCCGGAAGCCGGGCGGCCGCCGACGGGCCCCCGGAGTGGAACGACTTCGGTGTCTTCCGGCTCGGCACCCAGCCACCGCACGCCACGCTCACGCCCTACGCGGACGTCGAGCAGGCGCTCGCCGGCGACCGTGCCCGCTCGCCCTACCGGCTGAGCCTGGACGGCAGCTGGAAGTTCGCCTACGCCGACCGCCCCGAGGACCGGGACGCCGACTTCCACCGCACCGACGTGGATGACGCGGACTGGGAGACCATCCCGGTCCCCTCCGTGTGGCAGCTGCACGGCCACGACTTCCCCATCTACGTGAACATCACCTACCCGTACTGGGGCCCCAACGGCCTCGGCGAGGACCCGCAGCCGCCCGCCGCGCCGACCCGCTACAACCCGGTCGGCCAGTACCGGCGCACCTTCACGGTGCCCCGCGACTGGAAGGGACGGCGCACCTTCCTCCACTTCGAGGGCGTCAAGTCCGCGCACTACGTGTGGATCAACGGTGAACTGGTCGGCTACGACGAGGACTCCTACACGCCGTCCGAGTACGACGTCACCGACCACCTCAAGCCGGGCACCAACCAGATCGCCGTCGAGGTCTACCGCTACTCCGACGGCGACTGGATGGAGGACCAGGACATGATCCGGCTGAGCGGCATCTTCCGCTCGGTCCACCTCTACTCCACCCCCGCCGTGCACCTGCGCGACTTCAAGCTGGACACCCCGCTCGACGACACCTACACCGGCGCCGAACTGGTCGTCACCGCGAGCGTGCGGGCGTACGGCGAGGGCGGCACCGGCCGCTACACCGTCGAGACCCAGCTGTACGACGCGCGCGGCCACGCCGTCTGGTCCCGGCCGCTGGAGCAGCCCGTCGACGTCGTCACGGCCCGCGCCGGTGAGGACGTCACCGTACGGGCCGCGAAGGCGGTGCCCAGGCCCCGGTTCTGGTCGGCCGAGCACCCGGACCTCTACACGGCCGTACTGCGCCTGCGGGACCCCGCGGGCAAGGTGACCGAGACCGTGTCCCACCGGGTCGGCTTCCGCGAGTTCGCGCTCAAGGACGGGCTGATGCGGATCAACGGCGAGCCGGTGTCCCTCCGCGGCACCAACCGCCACGAGATGCACCCCTCCCGCGGCACCGCGCTCACCCGCGAGGACATGGTCGAGGACATCAGGATCATCAAGCGGATGAACATCAACAGCGTCCGCACCTCGCACTACCCCAACAACCCGTACTGGCTGGAACTGGCCGACGAATACGGCCTCTACCTCGTCGACGAGACCAACCTGGAGACCCACGGCATCCGCGACGAGTACCCCGGCGACCACCCCGACTGGACCGCCGCCTGCGTGGCCCGCGCCCAGAACATGGTGCACCGCGACAAGAACCACGCCTCGGTCGTCATCTGGTCGCTGGGCAACGAGGCGGGCGGCGGCTCCACCTTCACCGCCATGCACGACTGGATCCGCTCCTACGACGACACCCGCGTCATCCAGTACGAGGGCGACGACCGCCCCGGCGTCAGCGACATCCGCTCGGAGATGTACGACAGCCCGCAGCGCGTCGAGCAGCGCGCCAAGGACACCTCCGACACCCGGCCGTACGTCATGATCGAGTACGCCCACTCGATGGGGAACTCCACCGGCAACTTCAAGAAGTACTGGGACCTCGTCCGCCGGTACGACGTGCTCCAGGGCGGCTGGATCTGGGACTTCGTGGACCAGTCCCTCTACACGCCCGTCCCCGCCCGCACCCTGCTCACCGAGACCGGACCCGCCGGGCTGCGCGGCGAGATCCTCGCCACCCGCGGCACCCTCGACCGCGACAAGGGCCTGTCCGGCATCACCGTCTTCGAGCGCGACGACAGCCTCGACCTCACGGGATCACTGACCCTGGAGGCCTGGGTCACCCCGCACGTGACGGGCTACCACCAGCCGATCCTCGCCAAGGGCGACACCCAGTACGCGCTCAAGCAGAACGGCCGGACCCTGGAGTTCTTCATCCACTCCGCGGGCCAGTGGATCACCGCGAACTGGACCGTGCCGGACGACTGGACCGGCCGCGAACACCACCTCGCGGGCGTCTTCGACGCGGACGCCGGGACCCTCACCCTCTACGTCGACGGCGTCGAACGGGCCACCCGCACCACCGACCGGCGCCCCAGCAGCAACACCGCGCCCCTCGCGCTCGCCACCGACGCCGACAACCAGGTACGGGAGTTCAGCGGCACCGTCCGCCGCGCCCGCGTCTACGCCCGCGCCCTCGGCGCCGCCGAACTGGCCTCCGAGAGCCGCGGTCCCGGTGACGACGGCGTACGGTTCTGGTTCGACGCCGCCACCGTGAAGGCCGAGCAGAAGCGGCCCGGGGACAAGACGTTCCTCGCCTACGGCGGCGACTGGGGCGACAACCCCAACGACGGGGCCTTCGTCGCGGACGGCATCGTCACCGCCGACCGCGGCCACACCGGCAAGGCCGCCGAGGTCAAGCGCGTCTACCAGGCCATCAACGCCACCCGCGCCGCCGGCGGCGGCCCCGGCGCCGTCACCCTCACCAACGAGTACCTCTTCACCCACCTCCGCGAGTTCGACGGCCGCTGGGAACTGGTCGCCGACGGCGAGGTCGTACGGCGCGGGAAGCTGACCCGGGAGCAGCTGGACGTGGCCCCGCGGTCGAGCAAGGACATCACGGTCCCCGTACGCCTGCCGGAGCGCCCCGCCCCGGGCACCGAGTACTTCCTCCACCTCTCCTTCACCACCAAGGAGTCCACCCCGTGGGCGAAGGCCGGCTTCGAGGTGGCCCGGCAGCAGCTCCCCGTCGAGACCGGCGCCCCCGCCGTGACCCCGGCCCGCCTGGAGAGCGTCCCGGCCCTGCGCCACGAGGACAGCGACCAGGACGTCAGGATCACCGGCAAGGGCTTCTCGGTCACCGTCGACAAGCGCACCGGCACCATCACCTCCTACGAGGCGAAGGGCACCCGGCTGCTCACCTCCGGGCCCGTGCCCAACTTCTGGCGCGCGCCCACCGACAACGACAAGGGCAACGGCCAGCACACCCGCAACCAGACCTGGCGCGACGCGGGCGCCCGCCGGAAGGTCACCGGCGTCGCCGTGCGCGCGCTCGGCGACCGGGCCGTCGAGATCAAGGTCACCGGCACGCTGCCCACCTCGGTGGAGTCCACCTACAGCGCCACCTACACGGTGTTCGGCAACGGCGAGATCAAGGTCGACAACACCCTGCACCCGGGCGCCGCCAACCTGCCCTACATCCCCGAGGTCGGCACCATGCTGTTCCTGCCGCGCCGCCTGGACCGCGTGCACTGGTACGGCCGCGGACCCGAGGAGAACCACTGGGACCGCAACGACGGCACGGACGTCGGCCGGTACTCCGGGACCGTCGCCGAGCAGTGGACCCCGTACATCCGCCCGCAGGAGAACGGCAACAAGACCGACGTCCGGTGGATCGCCCTCACCGACCGCCACGGCGTGGGCCTGCTCGCCTCCGGCGAACCCCTCCTGGAGGCCAACGCCTCGTACTTCACGCCGGAGGACCTGTCGGCCGGCGTGCGGCACGACTACCAGCTCACCCCGAGGGACGAGGTCGTCCTGCGCCTGAACCACCGTCAGATGGGTGTCGGCGGCGACAACAGCTGGGGCGCGCACACCCACGACGAGTTCAAGCTCTTCGCCGACCGGGACTACGCGTACACCTACCGGCTGCGCCCGCTCACCGACGTCCGTGACGCGACGCGGGCCTCGCGGCGGCCCACGGCGACCGAGTAGCCGGGGGATGAACACGGGAGCCCGGGGTACTCCGGGCTCCCATGGGTGAGGTTCTGGTCGGCGCCTGTTCGTGGACGGACCGGCAGCTCCTGGCGAGCGGCTGGTATCCGCGCGGGCGCCGGGACGCGGAGGGGCGGCTGCGGCACTACGCCTCGCGGCTGCCCGTTGTCGAAGTGGACGCCGGGTACTACGCGTTGCCGAGCCGGCGCAACAGCGAGCTGTGGGTGGAGCGCACGCCGGACGGCTTCCGCTTCGACGTCAAGGCGTTCTCGCTGCTGACCGGCCACCCCACGCGCGCGGAGGCCCTCCCCGCCGACCTGCGCGGAACCGACCCCGGCCCGCTGCGGCGCGGGCGGGCGAGCGACGGCCTGCTGGACGAGGTGTGGGGGCGCTTCGCCGAGGCGGTCGAGCCGCTGCGCAAGGCCGGGCGGCTGGGCACCGTGCTGTTCCAGTTCCCGCCGTGGTTCGCACCGGGCGACGCGGCCGAGGCGACGCTCGAAGCGTGCGCCTTGCGTACGGAGGGCTGGCCGCTCGCCGTGGAGTTCCGCCATCCGGGGTGGTGGGAGCCGGAGCGTGCGGAGGCCACCCGCGCGTCGCTGTCCGCTCTCGGCGCGTCGGCCGTCGGCACCGACATGGCCCAGCGTCTGCCCGGGTCCCTGCCGCCCATCGCGCCGGTCACCCGGCCTGCCCTCGCCGTCGTACGGTTCCACGGCCGCAGCGCGGCCTGGGGGAGGGGCAGTAAGGAGGACCGCTTCCGGTACGACTACGACGTGACCGAACTCGCGGCCTGGGTGCCCCGGTTGCGGCGCGCCGCCCGGCAGGCGGACGAGCTGCACGTGCTGTTCAACAACTGCTGCGCGGACGCCGCCGTACGCGCGGCCGAGACCATGCGGCGGTTGCTCACTCAGCCGTGTCGCTGATCCCCAGCCGCAGGTGCTCCACGTGGTACACGGCCTGGTCGAGCAGCCCGGCCACATGGTCGTCGTGCAGCGCGTACACCACCGAACGGCCCCGGCGCTCACCGACCACGAGGCCCAGGTTGCGCAGCAGCCGTAGCTGGTGGGAGCAGGCGGACTGCTCCATGCCGACCTCCGCCGCCAACTCGGTCGCGGGCAGCGGGCCCTCGCGCAGCCGGGCCAGGATCAGCAGCCGGGACGGGGTGGACAGGGCCTGGAGCGTGGTGGCGACCTTGGCGACGTTGTCCGCGTCCAGCCGCACGCGTGCGGCGGCGTCCTGCGCGGTGGTGGCGGCTCCGTGACCCATGCGGTTCATCCTACTCACCCCACATGAATGCATGAATGAGTCTTCATTTGTTCCTGTAAGGTGGGCCGCGTGTCCACCACGCTTGCCCCCGCCCCGGTCCCCGCGCCCGTCCGCCGGGCGCCCCGCCGCCGCACCCGCGTCCTCGCCCTGCCCGAGGCCCGCTGGGCGCTGGTGTCCCTCGTCGCGTTCCTCGCGGCCCTCCCCCTCGACGTCGGCGGCGCCCCCGCCTGGACGTACGGCCCGCTGTACGCGCTCGCCTACGCCGCCGGCGGCTGGGAGCCCGCGCTCGAAGGACTGCGGGCGCTGCGCGAGAAGACCCTGGACGTCGACCTGCTGATGATCGTGGCGGCGCTCGGCGCGGCCGCCATCGGGCAGGTGCTCGACGGCGGCCTGCTGATCGTCATCTTCGCCACCTCCGGCGCCCTGGAGGCCCTGGCCACCGCCCGCACCGCCGACTCCGTGCGCGGCCTGCTCGACCTCGCGCCCACCACCGCGACCCGCCTTGCCGGGGACCGCGAGGAGACCGTCCCGACCGCCGACCTCGCCGTCGGCGACCTGCTGCTGGTCCGGCCCGGCGAGCGGATCGGCGCCGACGGCACGGTGACCGACGGCGCCGGCGAGGTCGACCAGGCCACCATCACCGGCGAGTCCCTCCCGGTCCTCAAGCGCCCCGGCGACGACGTCTTCGCCGGCACCCTCAACGGCACCGGCGCGCTGCGCGTCCGCGTCGGGCGCGACCCGGCCGACTCGGTCATCGCCCGGATCGTCACCCTGGTCGAGGAGGCGTCCCGCACCAAGGCCCCGACCCAGCTGTTCATCGAGAAGATCGAGCAGCGCTACTCGGTCGGCGTGGTCGTCGCCACCCTCGCGGTCTTCGGCATCCCCCTCGCCCTCGGCGCCGACCTCACGGACGCCCTGCTGCGCGCCATGACCTTCATGATCGTCGCCTCGCCGTGCGCGGTCGTCCTCGCCACGATGCCGCCGCTGCTCTCGGCCATCGCCAACGCGGGCCGGCACGGCGTGCTGGTCAAGTCGGCGGTCGCCATGGAACGCCTCGGCGAGATCGACACCGCCGCCCTCGACAAGACCGGCACCCTCACCGAGGGCACCCCCGAGGTGACCGCCGTACGCCCGTCGCCCGGTCGCGGTGTGGACGAGGACGCCCTGCTCGCCCTCGCCGCCGCGGCCGAGCACCCCAGCGAGCACCCGCTGGCCCGCGCGATCGTGGCCGCCGCCCGCGCCCGGCACCTGACCATCGCGCCCGCGGCGGACTTCACGGCGGCCCCCGGCCGCGGCGTGACGGCCCTGGTCGACGGCCGCACGGTGCACGTCGGCCGCGCCGATCCCGCCGAGGGCGCCGCGGGCGCGGAGACCACCGTCCGCGTCACCCGCGACGGCACCCTCCTGGGCACCCTCGCCCTCACCGACCGACTCCGCGCCGACGCGGCCCGGGCCACCGCCCGGCTCACCGCCCTCACCGGCACCGCCCCCACCCTGCTCACCGGCGACCACGCGGCCGCCGCCGCCCCGGTGGCCGACGCGACCGGCATCACCGACGTCCGCGCCGCACTGCTGCCCGAGGACAAGGTCGAGGCCGTACGGGAACGGGAGCGGGCCGGGCGCAAGGTGCTCTTCGTCGGCGACGGCGTCAACGACGCCCCCGCGCTGGCCGCCGCACACGCCGGCGTCGCCATGGGCCGGGCCGGCTCCGACCTGGCCCTGGAGACCGCCGACGCGGTCGTCGTGCGCGACGAGCTGACGGCCGTACCCGCCGTCGTGGACCTCTCCCGGCGCGCCCGCAGACTGGTCGTCCAGAACCTGGCCGTGGCCGGGGCCTTCATCACCGTCCTCGTCCTGTGGGACCTCATCGGCCACCTCCCGCTGCCGCTCGGTGTCGCGGGCCACGAGGGCTCGACCGTGCTGGTCGGCCTGAACGGCCTGCGGCTGCTGCGCGAGTCGGCGTGGCGCCCGGAGTGATCCGCGGGACCCCAGCACGGGCCACGTCCATGTCGGATTCCCGCCAGCCCCGGCCCGGCCGGTGCACCATCCTGGACGCATGCAGACGGGAATGCACACCGACACCGAGCGCTGCGTGCGCGCCGTCCAGTCGAAGGACGCGCGGTTCGACGGCTGGTTCTTCACGGCCGTCCTGACGACCCGCATCTACTGCCGGCCCAGCTGCCCGGTGGTGCCGCCCAAGCCGGGGAACATGACCTTCTACCCGAGCGCGGCGGCCTGCCAGCAGGCCGGGTTCCGGGCGTGCAAACGCTGCCGCCCGGACACCAGCCCCGGCTCGCCCGAGTGGAACCAGCGCGCCGACCTCACGGCCCGCGCCATGCGCCTGATCGCCGACGGCGTCGTGGACCGCGAGGGCGTGCCCGGCCTCGCCGCCCGCCTCGGCTACAGCACCCGCCAGGTCGAACGCCAGCTCCTGGCCGAACTGGGCGCGGGCCCCCTCGCGCTCGCCCGCGCACAGCGAGCCCAGACCGCCCGGCTGCTGATCGAGACCACCCCGCTGCCCATGGCGGACATCGCCTTCGCGGCCGGCTTCTCCTCCATCCGCGCCTTCAACGACACGGTCCGCGAGGTCTACGCCCTCTCCCCGAGCGAACTGCGCACCCGCGCCCCCAGGAACCGCCCGGCGCCCACCGCCCCGGGCGCCCTGCCCCTCCGCCTCCCCTTCCGTGCCCCGCTCAACCCCGACAACCTCTTCGGCCACCTCGCCGCCACCGCCGTACCCGGCGTGGAGGAGTGGCGGGACGGCGCGTACCGGCGCACCCTGCGCCTCCCGTACGGTCACGGCATCGTGGCCCTCACCCCGAACCCCGACCACATCGCCTGCCGCCTCACCCTCAGCGACCTGCGCGACCTGACCGTCGCCATCAGCCGCTGCCGGCGCCTGCTCGACCTGGACGCCGACCCGGTGGCGATCGACGACCAGCTGCGCGCCGACCCGCTGCTCGCGCCCCTCGTCGACAAGGCCCCCGGCCGACGCGTGCCGCGCACCGTGGACGAGGCGGAGTTCGCCGTACGGGCCGTGCTCGGCCAGCAGGTCTCCACCGCCGCCGCCCGCACCCACGCCGCCCGCCTGGTCACCGCGCACGGCGATCCGGTGGACGATCCCGAGGGCGGCCTGACCCACCTCTTCCCGTCCACCGAGGCGCTGGCGGCGGTGGACCCGGAGACCCTCGCGATGCCCAGGACCCGCCGCACCACCTTCACCACCCTGGTCGCCCACCTGGCCGACGGCTCGGTCAACCTGGGCGCCGGGAGCGACTGGGCCGAGACCCGCGCCCGGCTGCTGGCCCTCCCCGGCTTCGGCCCCTGGACCGCCGACGTCATCGCCATGCGCGCCCTCGGCGACCCCGACGCCTTCCTCCCCACCGACCTCGGCATCCGCCGCGCCGCCGCCGAACTGGGCCTGCCGTCCACCCCGGGCGCGCTCACCGCCCGCGCGGCGGCCTGGCGGCCCTGGCGGGCGTACGCCGTCCAGTACCTGTGGGCGACCGACGACCACCCCATCAACTTCCTGCCCGTCTAAGCCCGTTCGAGCCCGTCCGAGGAGCCGGAGCGAAACCCGTGAAACAGCACACCGTGATCGACAGCCCCTACGGCGCACTCACCCTCGTCGCCGAGGACGGCGCCCTGTGCGGCCTCTACATGACCGACCAGCGCCACCGCCCGCCGGAGGAGACCTTCGGCGCACGCGACGAACGCCCCTTCGCCGAGACCGAGGAGCAGTTGGAGGCCTACTTCACCGGCGCACTGAAGGACTTCACCCTCGGCCTGCGACTGAACGGCACCCCGTTCCAGCGCACGGTCTGGGCACAGCTGAAGAAGATCCCCTACGGCGAGACCCGCACCTACGGGGAACTCGCCGCCGCCCTCGGCAACCCGGCCGCCTCCCGCGCGGTCGGCCTCGCCAACGGCCGCAACCCGATCGGCATCATCATCCCGTGCCACCGCGTCATCGGCGCGAGCGGCGGCCTCACCGGTTATGGCGGCGGCCTGGAGCGCAAGCAGCGGCTGCTGGACTTCGAACGGGGGACGGCGGGACCGGAGGCCCTGTTCTAGCCGCGCGGGCCCCGGGTAAAAACGTGTTGTCCGCGCGCCGCGGGGCCCGTTACGCTCACCGGACTCTGAAGACCACGCTCTCCCGAACGATGCCGCAGATGGGGAGCAGGCCCGCGCACAGCAGCCCGGGACCACGGAGGGGCGGCGCCACTTTTCGGCACGCCCTCCGGAGGACCGCACCCATGCATTCCACGCACCGCCCGCACCTCGGCCTCGGCCTGCCCGTCGACGACCCCGCCCTGCTGCCGGAATGGGCACGGCGCGCCGACGCGCTCCCGTTCAGCACGCTCGGCCTGCTCGACCGGCTCGTCTACGACAACCCCGAACCCCTGATCACCCTCGCGACCCTCGCCGGCGCCACCTCCCGCATCCGCCTTCAGACCGAGGTGCTGATCGCCCCCGTCCACAACACCGCGCTGCTCGCCAAGCAGACCGCCACCCTCGACCGGCTGACCGGCGGCCGCTTCACGCTCGGCATCGGAGTCGGCGGGCGGGCCGACGACTGCCTCGCCGCGGGCATCGACACGCACCGCCGGGGCCGCCGCCTCGACGAGCAGATGACCCTCCTGCGCCGCACCTGGAACGGCGAGCCCTACGGCGCGGACGTCGGCCCCGTCGGACCCCGCCCCACCACGCCCGGCGGACCGCGGGTGCTGTTCGGCGGCTTCGCCCCGGCCGCCCTGGAACGGGTCGGCCGCTTCGGCGACGGCTTCCTCGGCGCCGCGCTGCCCGCCGCGCACATGTCCGGCCTGTTCCGTCAGGTCGAGGCGGTCTGGCAGAAGTACGACCGCCCGGGCCGACCGCACCTGGTCGCCCAGGCGAGCGTCGCCCTCGGCCCCGACGAGACGGTGGAGCGGGCCCGGCGCAACCTCCGCGACTACTACGCCTTCACCGGACGCGCCGAGTACATGACCAAGGGCCTGCTCACCGGCGCACGGGAGATCCGCGCCGCCGTCGACGCCTTCCGGGACATCGGCGCCGACGAGGTCGTGTTCTACTGCTGGTCCTCGGACCCCGACCAGGTCGACCGCCTCGCCGAGACCCTGTTCTGACCGTCCTCGCGACCGTCGCGGCTCAGCCCAGCCCGCGCAGCAGCTCGGGCAGGGCGGTGCCGATCGGCTCCCGGACCACCTCGTCGGCGAGGTCGTCGTAGGGCGTGGGCTCCGCGTTGACGACGACCAGCCGCGCCCCGTGCCCGACGGCGACGCCGGCCAGCCCGGCGGCGGGCTCCACCTGGAGACTGGTGCCGACCGCGACGAACACCTGGCACGCCTTGCTGATGGCGGCCGCCTCGCCCAGCACCACCGGGTCGAGGCGCTCGCCGAACATCACGGTGGCCGGCTTCAGGATGCCGCCGCACTCCAGACACGGCGGGTCCTCCTCACCGGCCTCGATCCGGGCGAGGGCGTCCGCCATCGGCCCCCGGGCCCCGCAGCCGGTGCACACGCAGGAGCGCGCGGAACCGTGCAGTTCGAGGACCTTGCGGGCGGAGACCCCGGCGAGCTGGTGCAGACCGTCCACGTTCTGCGTGAGCACGCGGACCGGCACCCCGCGCCGCTCCAGCTCGGCCACCGCACGGTGCGCCGCGTTCGGCTCGGCGTGCAGCGCCGCGCTGTCGCGCCGCATCAGCCACGAGCGCCGCCTGATCTCCGGATCGCCCATGTAGTACGCGTACGTGACGAGCTTCTCGGCCTCCGGGTCGCGCCGCCACAGCCCGTTGGGACCGCGGTAGTCGGGAATGCCGGAGTCGGTGGAGACGCCGGCACCGCTGAGGACGGCGACGAGGGGCTTGCCGGTCATGCGGACGAGGGTAGGGCGCCGGGGTGCGGCCGGCGAACGGTTATCGGTCGACCCGCACGCCGTCGACCAGCTCGGCGGCGCCGGAGCCGTCCGCCAGCACGTCCAGCGCGGCCAGCACCCGGCCGTGCAGGGAACCGAGCAGGTGGCCGCCGAGTTCCTCGCGCGGCACCAGCCGCCAGGACAGCAGCTCCTCCTCCTGCAGCCGGACCGCCTTGAGATCGTCCTCCGACAGGACCCCGCCGTCGTACAGGTACGCCACGATCGGCGGCCTGCCCGCCCCGCTCGACCAGTCCACCGCGAGCAGCCGGCCGATCCGCGCGTCGAGGCCGATCTCCTCCAGGGTCTCCCGCCACGCGCCCTGCCGCGGGGTCTCCCCGGCGTCGGACTCGATGGTCCCGCCCGGCAGGGTCCACCCCTCGCGGTAGTTGGGCTCGACGAGCAGCACCCGCCCCTCGGCGTCCCGGAAGACCGCGGCGGCACCGGCGAGGACACGGGGCAGACCGGCGATGTAGGTGGCGTAGTCAGCAGTGGTCATCCCGGAAGCGTAACGAGCCCGCCCCCGGGCCCGGGGCACCCCCGGGCCCGGGCCCACGGCCGGTTCCAGGGTGTGGGCAGGGCATGACGGCACGGGCGTCCTCCGGTTAGGGTCGCAGCGGCGCGACTGCCTTGACGTGCGCAAGGCTCGAAGAGCAAGGGGAGAGCAAGGTGGCTGACGCTGCTGTGGACGGGACCCGCCGGGTACTCGTCGCCGCGGACAAGTTCAAGGGCTCGCTGACGGCCGTCGAGGTCGCCGAGCGGGTCACGGCCGGACTGCGCCGCGTCGTGCCGGACGTCCAGGTCGAAGCGCTGCCCGTCGCCGACGGCGGCGACGGCACGGTGGCCGCCGCGGTCGCGGCCGGGTTCGAGCGCCGGGAGGTACGGGTCGCCGGCCCCCTCGGCGACGAGGTGACGGCGGCGTACGCGCTGCGCGAGGACACCGCGGTGGTGGAGATGGCGGAGGCCAGCGGCCTCCAGCGGCTCCCGGAAGGTGTCCTCGCACCGCTGACCGCGTCCACGTACGGCTCCGGCGAGCTGCTGCGGGCCGCGCTGGACGCGGGCGCGCGGACGATCGTGTTCGGGGTCGGCGGCAGCGCCACCACGGACGGCGGCGCCGGGATGCTGGCCGCGCTGGGCGCGCGGTTCCTGGACGGCGACGGGGAGCCCGTCGCGCCGGGCGGGGGCGGCCTCGCCGGGCTGGCCTCGGCCGACCTGTCCGGCCTCGACCCCCGCCTGTCCGACGTGGCGCTGGTGCTCGCCAGCGACGTCGACAATCCGCTGACCGGACCCAAGGGCGCCCCGGCGGTCTACGGGCCGCAGAAGGGCGCCTCGCCGGACGACGTGACGGCCCTGGACGCGGCCCTCGCGCACTTCGCGAAGGTGCTGGAGCAGACGGAGGGCGTGGGCGCGCGCGCCGCCGAGTACGCCGCCTCCCCGGGCGCGGGAGCGGCGGGCGGCATCGGGTTCGGGGCGATGCTGCTGGGGGCGCGGTTCCGGCCCGGCATCGAGGTGATGCTGGACGTGCTGGGCTTCGCGCCGGCGCTGGACCGGGCGGACCTGGTCATCACCGGGGAGGGCTCGCTGGACGAGCAGACCCTGCACGGGAAGGCACCGGCGGGCGTCGCGGCGGCGGCCCGGGCCGCGGGCAAGGAGGTCGTCGCGGTGTGCGGCCGCCTCGCGCTGCCGGCGGAGACGCTGGGGCGGGCGGGGATCCGGCGGGCGTACCCCCTGACGGATGTCGAACCGGACGTCGCGAAGTGCATCGCGAACGCGGGACCCATCCTGGAGCGGGTGGCGGAGTCCATCGCGCGGGACTTCGTCGCGTAGGGAAGTCTCCGGCCCGTGTACCTCGCCTCTGTCCCCACCGAGTCGGGTGGCGGGTGGGCAATAGGCCGGGGGTCTGGGGGCGGAGCCCCCAGGGACGCCGCCACCGACGCCGGGCACGCACACAACGGAAGGGCCCCGAACCCAACCCGGTTCCGGGGCCCACCAGCGTCAGCGCCACGCGCTACGGCAATTGCGCCGCCCGCGCCTCCCGCCGATTGTCACGGAAATTGTTCACCCTGCGAGCGGTCGCGAACAGCGGAATCACCGCCCCCATCACCAACTGCAACGCACACCCCGTCTGCAGCAGCAGCTGCCCGCTCGGCGCGTCGAACGCCCACCCGGCCAGCAGCCCCATCGACAGGACGATCCACGACAGCATCGCCACCGCGAGGCGCCCCCGCGGCTTCGGGTACTCGACCCGGCTCACCATCAGCCAGGCCGTGCCGAGGATCGCCAGCAGCGTCGCCACGAACGGCAGCTCGAGCAGCACGATCGACACCACGGTCAGCGCGCCGAACGGCGACGGCATGCCCTGGAACGTGCCGTCCTTGACCGTGACGCAGGAGAACCGCGCGAGCCGCAGCACCACCGCCAGCAGCACCACGATCGCCCCCACCGCCGCCACCCGCTGGTAGGCGTCGTCGGCGACCATGCCGTAGACGAGGACGAAGTACGCCGGCGCGAGGCCGAAGCTGATCAGGTCGGAGAGGTTGTCCAGCTCCGCGCCCATGGGCGAGGACCGCAGCTTGCGGGCGACCAGACCGTCGAACAGGTCGAAGATCGCCGCGCACAGCATCAGGATGACCGCGGTGGCCGCGCTGTGCCGGGCCATGCCCGACTCGTCGCTGCCCATGAGGTGGGGGATGAGGATGCCGGTGGTGGTGAAGTACACCGCCATGAAGCCGCACGTGGCGTTGCCGAGCGTGAGGGTGTCGGCTATCGACAGGCGGAGCGAGAGCGGCATCTCCTCCTCGTCGTCCATCTCGTCGGCCTCCGGCACCCATCCGGCCTGGGTCTGCGGATCAATCACGGTCAATTCGAGTCACCCCAGCCACCGTCTTCTGACCCACCTCGACATCCACCTCGACACCCTCCGGCAGGTACAGGTCGACACGGGAGCCGAAGCGGATCAGACCGACCCGCTCACCCTGCTCGACCTTGGTGCCCTGCGGCACGTACGGGACGATGCGGCGGGCCACCGCGCCGGCGATCTGGATCATCTCGATGTCGCCCAGCTCGGTGTCGAAGTGCCACACGACGCGCTCGTTGTTCTCGCTCTCCTTGTTGAAAGCGGGAACGAAGCCGCCCGGCACGTGCTCGACCGAGGTCACCGTGCCCGACAGCGGGGCGCGGTTCACGTGGACGTTGAGCGGGCTCATGAAGATCGCGACGCGGGTGCGGCCGTCCTTCCACGGCATGATGCTCTGCACCACACCGTCGGCGGGCGAGACGACCCGGCCCTGGGTGATCTCGCGCTCGGGGTCGCGGAAGAACCACAGCATCCCCGCCGCGAGCGCGGTGGCGGGGACGGCGACGGCCTTGGCGGCGCCGGAACGGCGGGCCCGCAGGAGGCTGACGGCTGCGGTGGCGACGGTCGGCAGAAGCCACGGCGATGCTCCGCGCGCGAGGCGTACGCCGGCGAGGCTGTCGCGAGGTGCAGAGGTTTGGCTGTGGGGCATGGATGACCTTCGTAGCGGATGATGCCGCGCTCTGACGGGGGACGGCGGCTTTCCGGCGATCGTAGCGGCTTCCCGCCGCAACTGGGTAAGCCAGGAAGCCGAGTCGGCGGCCGAACACTGCCTACGGGGTGTGACCTTCTTCTCCAAGAAAACACCCCGTATCCGGACATCTAACCCTGGAACCGATACTCTTCGAGCAGCCGGCGGCCGATGATCATTTTCTGGATCTCGGCGGTGCCTTCACCGATGAGCAGCATCGGCGCCTCGCGGTAGAGACGCTCGATCTCGTACTCCTTGGAGAAGCCGTATCCGCCGTGGATCCGGAAGGCGTCCTCCACGACCTCTTTGCAGTACTCGGAGGCGAGGTACTTGGCCATCCCCGCTTCCAGGTCGTTTCGTTCGCCCGAGTCCTTTTTGCGCGCAGCGTTCACCATCATCGCATGCGCCGCCTCCACCTTGGTAGCCATCTCCGCGAGCTTGAACTGGATGGCCTGGTGCTGGGCGATCTGCTTGCCGAAAGTATGACGCTGCTGGGCGTACCGGACGCCGAGTTCGAAGGCACGCTGAGCGACGCCGCAGCCACGGGCCGCCACGTTGACGCGGCCGACCTCGACGCCGTCCATCATTTGGTAAAAACCTCGGCCGGTGACGCCGCCGAGCACCCGATTGGCCGGAATGCGCAGGCCGTCCATGATCAGCTCGGTGGTGTCGACGCCCTTGTAGCCCATCTTGTCGATCTTGCCGGGGATGGTCAGCCCCGGGCGGACCTCACCGAAACCGGGCTCCTTCTCCACCAGGAAGGTCGTCATCGACTTGTGGGGAGCGGTCCCCTCGGGGTGACCCTCGTCACTCTTCACCAGGACGGCCACGAGGGACGACGTGCCGCCGTTGGTCAGCCACATCTTCTGGCCGTTCAGGACGTACTCCTCGCCGTCCCGCACCGCCTTCGAGGAGATCGCCGAGACGTCCGAGCCCAGCGCCGGCTCGGACATCGAGAAGGCGCCCCGGATGTCGCCCGCGGCCATGCGGGGCAGGAAGTGGTCCTTCTGCTCCCGCGTGCCGTGCTGCTTGAGCATGTACGCCACGATGAAGTGCGTGTTGATGATGCCGGACACCGACATCCAGCCGCGGGCGATCTCCTCCACGCACAGGGCGTAGGTCAGGAGCGACTCGCCGAGGCCCCCGTACTCCTCGGGGATCATCAGGCCGAACAGACCGAGTTCCTTCAGTCCGTCGACGATGTCCTGCGGGTACTCGTCGCGGTGCTCCAGCTCGGTGGCGACCGGGATGATCTCCTTGTCCACGAAGTCCCGGACGGTGGAGAGGATCTCCCGCTGGACGTCCGTGAGCCCGTGGGTCTGGGCGAGACGGCTCATCTCTACTTCCCCTGTTCCTTCAGCTCGGGGCGGCCCGGCTGCTCGCCGCCGCGCTCCTTGACGTACGTCTCGGTCGGCACCATCACCTTGCGGCGGAAGACGCACACGAGCGTGCCGTCCTGCTTGTAGCCCTTGGTCTCGACGTGCACGATGCCGCGGTCGCTCTTCGACTTCGACGGCCACTTGTCGAGCACCGTCGTCTGGCCGTAGACCGTGTCGCCGTGGAAGGTCGGCGCCACGTGCTTGAGCGACTCGATCTCCAGGTTGGCGATCGCCTTGCCGGAGACGTCCGGGACGGACATGCCGAGCAGGAGCGAGTAGACGTAGTTGCCCACCACCACGTTCTTGCCGAAGTCCGTCGTCTTCTCGGCGTAGTTGGTGTCCATGTGGAGCGGGTGGTGGTTCATGGTGAGGAGGCAGAACAGGTGGTCGTCGTACTCCGTGACCGTCTTCCCCGGCCAGTGCTTGTACGTCGCCCCGACCTCGAACTCCTCGTAGGTGCGTCCGAACTGCATCGCCCTCAGCCCTCCGGGATCTCGAACTTCGACGTGCGCTGCAGGCCGGCCGCACGTCCCTTGCCGGAGACGACCAGCGCCATCTTGCGGCTGGCCTCGTCGATCATCTCGTCGCCGAGCATCGCCGAGCCCTTCTTGCCGCCCGCCTCGGACGTGTAGTAGTCGTACGCGTCCAGGATCAGCTCGGCGTGGTCGTAGTCCTCCTGGGAGGGCGAGAAGATCTCGTTGGACGCCTCGACCTGGCCCGGGTGCAGCACCCACTTGCCGTCGAAGCCGAGGGCGGCGGCGCGCTGCGCGACCTCGCGGTAGCCGTCCACGTTGCGGATCTGCAGGTAGGGGCCGTCGATCGCCTGGAGGTCGTTGGCGCGGGCGGCCATCAGGATCTTCATCAGGATGTAGTGGTAGGCGTCGGCGGGGTAGCCGGGCGGCTGCTCGCCCACGACGAGGGACTTCATGTTGATGGAGGCCATGAAGTCGGCCGGGCCGAAGATGATGGTCTCCACGCGCGGGCTCGCCTGGGCGATCTCGTTGACGTTGTTGAGACCCCGGGCGTTCTCGATCTGCGCCTCGATGCCGATCCGGCCGACCTCGAAGCCCATCGTCTTCTCGATCTGGGTGAGGAGGAGGTCCAGGGCGACGACCTGCTGGGCGTCCTGGACCTTCGGCAGCATGATGCAGTCCAGGTTCGGGCCCGCGCCCTCCACCACCGTCACGACGTCCCGGTAGGTCCACTCGGTCGTCCAGTCGTTGACGCGCACGACGCGGGTCTTGCCGGTCCAGTCGCCCTCGTTGAGGAACTTGACGATGGTGTGCCGCGCCTCGGGCTTGGCGAGCGGCGCGCAGGCATCCTCCAGGTCGAGGAAGACCTGGTCCGCCGGGAGGCCCTGGGCCTTCTCCAGGAAGCGGGGGTTGCTTCCCGGGACCGCCAGGCAGGAGCGCCGGGGGCGGAGACGGTTGACCGTGGTCATGCGGGGACCTCCAGGGGGTCGAGCTTGTTCGCGTTCCGGATCTCGTCGACGATCCGGCCGATGATGCCGGTGATGTCGAAGTCCTTCGGGGTGAAGACCGCGGCCACTCCCGCGGCCCGCAGTTCCTCGGCGTCACCGTTCGGGATGATGCCACCGGCGATCACCGGGATGTCTGTGGCACCGGCCACACGGAGCCGTTCGAGTACGTCCGGCACCAGTTGCGCGTGCGAGCCGGACAGGATGGACAGGCCCACCGCGTGCACGTCCTCCGCCAGGGCGGCGTCCACGATCTGCTCCGGGGTGAGCCGGATGCCCTGGTAGACCACCTCGAACCCGGCGTCACGGGCGCGCACGGCGATCTGCTCGGCGCCGTTGGAGTGACCGTCCAGGCCGGGCTTGCCGACCAGGAAGCGGAGCTTGCCGACGCCCATCTCCTTCGCCGTCAGCTCCACCTTGCGGCGCACCTGCGACAGGGCCGAGCCCTCCTCCGCGGTGACCGCGACCGGCGCCGAGGACACGCCGGTCGGCGCCCGGAACTCGCCGAAGACCTCGCGCAGCGCCCCGGCCCACTCGCCGGTCGTGGCGCCGGCGCGGGCGCACTCCAGGGTGGCCTCCATGAGGTTGCCGGTGCCGCGCGCGGCCTCCTTCAGCTTCTCCAGCGCCTTGCAGGGGCGCGGGTGGTTGAAGGGCGGCTGGTACCGCGTGTCCCGCCAGTGCCGCAGCGAGGCGATGACGCGGGCCTCCACCGCCGGGTCGACCGTCTGGATCGCGGTGTCCAGGTCGGCGGTCAGCGGGTTGGGCTCGGTGCCCTCGAAGGCGTTGACACCGATGATCTTCTCCTCGCCGGACTCGATCCGGGCCCGGCGCTCGGCGTGCGAGGCGACCAGCTGGGACTTGAGGTAGCCGGACTCGACGGCGGCCATCGCGCCGCCCATCTCCTGGATGCGCTCGATCTCCGCGAAGGCCGCCTCGACCAGCTCCCCGACCTTCGCCTCGATCACCTTCGAACCCTCGAAGATGTCCTCGTACTCCAGCAGGTCGCTCTCGTGCGCCAGCACCTGCTGGATGCGCAGCGACCACTGCTGGTCCCAGGGCCGGGGCAGGCCCAGCGCCTCGTTCCAGGCCGGCAACTGCACGGCACGCGCGCGTGCGTCCTTGGAGAGGGTCACGGCCAGCATCTCCAGCACGATCCGCTGGACGTTGTTCTCCGGCTGCGCCTCGGTCAGGCCCAGGGAGTTGACCTGGACGCCGTAGCGGAAGCGGCGGTGCTTGGGGTTCTCGATGCCGTACCGCTCGCGGGTGACGCGGTCCCAGATGCGGCCGAAGGCGCGCATCTTGCACATCTCCTCGACGAAGCGGACGCCCGCGTTGACGAAGAACGAGATCCGGCCGACCACGTCGCCCATGCGCTCCTGCGGCACCTGACCGCTGTCCCGCACCGCGTCGAGCACGGCGATCGCGGTGGACATCGCGTACGCGATCTCCTGCACCGGCGTGGCGCCCGCCTCCTGCAGGTGGTAGCTGCAGATGTTGATCGGGTTCCACTTCGGCAGGTGGGAGACCGTGTACGCGATCATGTCGGTCGTCAGGCGGAGCGACGGTCCGGGCGGGAAGACGTGCGTCCCCCGGGACAGGTACTCCTTGACGATGTCGTTCTGGGTGGTGCCCTGGAGCTTGGTGATGTCCGCGCCCTGCTCCTCCGCGACGACCTGGTAGAGCGCCAGCAGCCACATGGCCGTGGCGTTGATGGTCATCGAGGTGTTCATCTGCTCCAGGGGGATGTCCTGGAACAGCCGGCGCATGTCACCGAGGTGCGCGACCGGCACGCCGACCCGGCCGACCTCGCCGCGGGCGAGGATGTGGTCGGAGTCGTACCCGGTCTGGGTCGGCAGGTCGAAGGCGACCGACAGACCCGTCTGGCCCTTGGCGAGGTTGCGCCGGTACAGCTCGTTGGACGCCTCGGCCGTGGAGTGACCGGCGTAGGTGCGCATGAGCCACGGCCGGTCCTTCTCCCGCCTCCCGTCGGCGGGCTGACGCTCACTCATGTGTCGCTCCTCAGACGTTCCGGAAGCGGTTGATGGCGTCGAGGTGCTGCGCGCGCTTCTCCTGGTCGCGCACGCCCAGGCCCTCCTCGGGCGCCAGGCACAGCACGCCGACCTTGCCCTGGTGGGCGTTGCGGTGGACGTCGTGGGCGGCCTGGCCGGTGTCCTCCAGGGAGTACACCTTGGAGAGCGTCGGGTGGATCTTGCCCTTGGCGATGAGGCGGTTGGCCTCCCAGGCCTCGCGGTAGTTGGCGAAGTGGGAGCCGATGATGCGCTTCAGGGACATCCACAGGTAGCGGTTGTCGTACTCGTGCATGTAACCCGAGGTCGAGGCGCAGGTGGTGATGGTGCCGCCCTTGCGGGTGACGAAGACGGAGGCGCCGAAGGTCTCCCGGCCGGGGTGCTCGAAGACGATGTCGATGTCCTCGCCGCCGGTCAGCTCGCGGATGCGCTTGCCGAAGCGCTTCCACTCCTTGGGGTCCTGGGTCTGCTCGTCCTTCCAGAACCTGTAGCCCTCGGCGTTGCGGTCGATGATCGCCTCGGCGCCCATCGCGCGGCAGATCTCCGCCTTCTGCGGCGAGGAGACGACGCAGATCGGGTTGGCGCCGCCGGCGAGGGCGAACTGGGTGGCGTACGAGCCGAGTCCGCCGCTGGCGCCCCAGATGAGGACGTTGTCGCCCTGCTTCATGCCGGCACCGTTGCGCGAGACCAGCTGCCGGTAGGCGGTGGAGTTCACCAGGCCGGGGGCCGCGGCCTCCTCCCAGCTCAGGTGGTCGGGCTTCGGCATCAGCTGGTTGGACTTGACCAGCGCGATCTCGGCGAGACCGCCGAAGTTGGTCTCGAAGCCCCAGATGCGCTGCTCGGGGTCGAGCATCGTGTCGTTGTGGCCGTCGGACGACTCCAGCTCGACGGACAGGCAGTGCGCGACGACCTCGTCGCCCGGCTGCCAGGCGTTGACGCCGGGTCCGGTGCGCAGGACGACGCCGGCCAGGTCGGAGCCGATGATGTGGTACGGCAGGTCGTGCCGCTTGGCCAGCTCGTTGGTGCGGCCGTAGCGCTCCAGGAAGCCGAACGTCGACAGCGGCTCGAAGATCGAGGTCCACACCGAGTTGTAGTTGACCGAGGAGGCCATCACGGCCACCAGGGCCTCGCCGGGACCCAGCTCGGGCACCGGCACGTCGTCCAGGTGGATCGACTTGCGGGGGTCCTTGTCGCGGGTCTCGAGTCCCGCGAACATCTCCGTCTCGTCCTTGTGCACGGTGATCGCGCGGTACGACTCGGGGAGCGGCAGTGCGGCGATGTCGGCCGGCGTGGAGTCGGGCGACTGGATCGCGTCCAGGATGTCCTTCACGGTCACGGTGTTGCCTCCGGCGGTGAGCGCCCTGAGGGAGGGGCGCTGAGGGTTACGTCGGTGCTTCTGAGGTGAGGGTGTGTGCCTGTGACGCAGGCGTTCGGGCGCGCAGGGGATGAGGTGCGGGGACAGCCCGGACACCTTCAACGTATGACACCGCGTGTCACCCCGCAAGGCACTGAGTGCCAGAAACTCTTCTCAGATGAAATCTTTACGTGACAGATGAGCGATGATCGATCGAATCATCTCCCGCCGAGGGTGAAAAAGGGACGCCGACATGCAAAAACGGCCACCCGATGGGTGGCCGTCGTCACAGTGCGGGAAGGGCGGTCAGCGCTCCTTGAGGGCCTGCTCGATGGTGCGCATGACCTCGTGCAGCGGCGCGTCGGTGCGCGCCACCGTCACGAGCACCTCGCCCTGCACGGAGGCCGAGGAGGCGGCGGGGCGCCCGGTGGAGGCCGTGCCGCGGCCCGCCCCGATGCCCGTGCCGAAGGTCTTCCGCACGATCGCGAACGCGTGGTCCAGCTCGGCCTCCACGTCGCCCTGCCCGTCGGCCCGCAGCCAGCGCCGCAGCACGTGGTTGTGCGCGGTGACCACGGCGGACGCCGCGACCTCCGCGAGCAGCGGGTCGTCGTTGGCGTCGTCGTCGTGCGCATGCTCGTCGAAGTGGCCCAGCAGATAGCGGGTGAACAGGCGCTCGTAACGGGCCACCGACGCGATCTCCGCCTCGCGCAGGGTGGGCACCTCGCGCGTCAGCTTGTAGCGGGCGACCGAGATCTCCGGCCGGGCCGCGTACATCTTCATGACTTCCTTGATGCCGCGGCACACCGTGTCGAGCGGGTGCTCGTGCGCGGGCGCCGCGTTGAGCACCGCCTCGGCGCGTACCAGGGTGTCGTCGTGGTCCGGGAAGATCGCCTCTTCCTTGGAGCGGAAGTGGCGGAAGAAGGTGCGGCGGGCGACCCCGGCCTGGGCCGCGATCTCGTCGACGGTCGTCGCCTCGTACCCCTTGGTCGCGAACAGCTCCATCGCCGCCGCCGCCAGCTCCCGGCGCATTTTGAGCCGCTGGGCGGCGGCTCGGCTGCCGGCCGCGCTCTCCGGCGCGTCGGACGTGGCTGAGGTACGTGTGGACTTGGCGGGCTGGGGCATGACCCGAACGTACTGCATGCGGGCGCAATCATGCGCGTGACCGGGGATTCCCCCGCCCGTGCGGGGCGGGGGAGACCCGGCCGGACCGAGCAGCCCGCCCCAGTCCTCCTCGGGCCCGAACCAGTCGCCCGGTCGCTCAGCGGCGGGCATGCTCGCGGAAGCCGCGGCCCGTCTTGCGGCCGAGGCAGCCCGCGGCCACCAGATGCTCGAGCAGCGGTGCGGGCGCCAGCCCCGGGTCGCGGAACTCCCGGTGCAGGACCTTCTCGATGGCCAGCGACACATCGAGTCCGACCACGTCGAGCAGCTCGAACGGGCCCATCGGGTAGCCGCCGCCCAGTTTCATCGCCGCGTCGATGTCGTCGAGGGTCGCGTAGTGCTCCTGCACCATCTTGACCGCGTTGTTGAGGTACGGGAACAGCAGCGCGTTCACGATGAACCCGGCCCGGTCACCGCAGTCCACCGCGTGCTTGCGGACCTTGGCGCAGACCTCGTGGACGGTGGCGTGCACGTCGTCGGCGGTCAGCACGGTGCGGACCACCTCGACCAGCTTCATCGCCGGGGCCGGGTTGAAGAAGTGCATGCCGATCACGTCCTGCGGACGCGAGGTGGCGCGGGCGCAGGCCACGACCGGCAGCGAGGAGGTGGTGGTGGCCAGCACCGCGCCGGGCTTGCAGACCTTGTCCAGGGTGCCGAACAGCTGCCGCTTAACCTCCAGGTCCTCGGCGACGGCCTCCACGGCCAGATCGACGTCGGCGAAGTCGTCGTACGTGCCCGTCGGCGTGATCAGCTCCAGCGCCCCCGCGGCCGCCTCGGCGGTCATCCGCCCCTTGTCGACCGACCGCGCCAGGGACTTGCCGATCCGGGCCTTGGCCGTCTGCGCCTTCTCCGCGCTGCGGGCGGCCAGCACCACCTCGTACCCGGCCTTGGCGAACACCTCCGCGATGCCCGACGCCATGGTGCCGGAACCGGCCACACCGACGGCGCGCACCGGCCGGCCGGAGACCGCGGTGCCCCCCTTCCGCGGGGTCAGCGCGTCCGGCACCACGACCGCGCTGCCGGGCGCCTCGTAGGTGTAGAAGCCGCGCCCCGCCTTGCGGCCCGTCAGTCCCGCCTCGCTGAGCTGCCTGAGGATCGGCGCCGGGGCGTGCAGGCGGTCCCGGGAGGCGGCGTACATGGCCTCCAGGACCGTGCGGGCGGTGTCCACGCCCACCAGGTCGAGCAGCGCCAGCGGCCCCATCGGCAGGCCGCAGCCGAGGCGCATCGCGGCGTCGATGTCCTCGCGGGAGGCGTAGTTCGCCTCGTACATCGCCGCGGCCTGGTTGAGGTAGCCGAACAGCAGGCCGTCCGCGACGAAACCGGGCCGGTCCCCGACCGCGACCGGCTCCTTGCCGAGGTCCAGGGCCAGGTCGGTGACGGCCGTGACGGCGGCGGGCGCGGTCAGCACCGAGGAGACGACCTCGACCAGCTTCATGGCCGGCGCCGGGTTGAAGAAGTGCAGGCCGAGCACCCGCTCCGGGCGGGCCGAGTCCGCGGCCAGCCGCGTGACGGACAGCGCGTTGGTGCCGGTCGCCAGGATCGTCTGGGGACGCACGATCCCGTCCAGCTCCCGGAAGACCCGCTGCTTGATCTCGTACGACTCCGGCACCACCTCGATCACCAGGTCGGCGTCGGCGGCCGCCCGCAGGTCGGTGGAGGTGCGGACGCGGCCCAGGGCACCGGCGCGGTCCTGCTCGGTCAGGCGCCCGCGCTCGACGGCACGGGCGGTGGAGGACTCCAGCGCGGCGACCGCCTTGACGGCCTGCGCCTCGCTGACGTCGATGCCGACGACCTCGCGGCCGGCCCCGGCCAGGACCTCGGCGATGCCGGTGCCCATCGTGCCGAGGCCGACGACGGCGATCGTCTGGAGCGGGGACAGAGGGGTGTCGGACAGGGGAGTGGCCATCGCGGGACTCCAGGAATGAGGGGTGACGACGGGAGCACGCATGCGGGCGCCGTCGCGGCGCACCGGGTGCGTGGGAAAGGGAGGAACGGAGTGCGGGTGTTGCCGGGCTCGAACGGCGCACACGCCCGGTGCCGTCGCGGAGGGCGCACGCGCCCGGCCGGCGGCCTGTGACCGGCCCTGTCCCGGGGCCGGGTCCTGATGCGGTACCCGAGGTACCGGACCGACTGCCCTCCTGGTGGTTGCGTCACCAAACCACCGTGAGGAGTTGCTGCGGGCGGATGGCCCGCTCGTCTGAGGTTAACCCGCGGGTAACGAGCGCGCCAGCCCCCGGTGTTCGTGATGTAGGTCCCACGCCCGGTGTGACGCCCCTAACCTCGGTGTCATGGACGAAGAGTTGCGAACGCTCACGGAGCGCTTACGGGCCGAGGCGGCGGCGTCGGGTGCCCCGGGGGCGCGGGCGGTGTACGACCGGCTCGTGGCGACCGGGGACCACGACGAGCTGGCCGCCGTGCTCACCGAGCCCGGACACCCGCTGTGGGCCCGGGAACTGGCCGCCTTCCGGCTGGGCGTGGCGGGGGACCGGCGGGCCTTCGAATCGCTCGTGCTCCTGCTGAACCACCGCGACCCGCCGCGCTGTGCCTCGGCCGCCCACGCCCTGGCCCGCCTCGGCGACCCGCGCACCGCCCGCGCGGCCGCCGCCCTCGCCACCAACGAACTGCGGGTCGCCTACGCCCTGCATCCGGTGCGGCTGCTGGCCGAGCTGCGGGCCCCCGAGTCGGTGCCCGCGCTGATCACCACGCTGGAGCGGCGGCTGCGCCCGCACGACCCGTACCGGCGCGTCGCGCTCGCCTGCGTCGAGGGCCTCGGCGCCCTCGGCGACGAGCGCGCGGGGCCCGTCCTGAACGACGCCCTGGCCCACCCGGCGCTGGCCGAGGCGGCGGTGCGGGCGCTGGCGCGCATCCCGGGGCAGCGGTGAGCGGCGGGCCGGCGGCCGGGCGATGACGGCCCGTCAACCGGTCAGCGGCCGGGCGTAGCGCACCTCGGGCACTGGGACGCCGTCCACCTCGAAGGGCTCCTCGGCGCCGTCGGCGCGGAAGCCCGCCCGCTCGTAGAAGCGCCGGGCGCGGGTGTTGCCCTTGAGCACCCACAGGAGCATGCGGGCGTGCCCGGCGGCCCGGCACCGGCGTACCGACTCCCCGACCAGGGCCTGCCCGATGCCCGCACCGAACCGTCCGGCGTCGACGTAGAGGGCGTACAACTCGGCGTCCGCGGTGCGCGCCTCGCCGTCCCGGTAGGGGCCGTGGCAGGCCCAGCCGACGACCTCGCCGCCCTCGTCCTCGGCGACCAGGTTCAGCACGCCCTCCGGGGCCCGGGCGAACAGGTCGCGACGCCGCTCCGCGTCGGCGGCGGGGTCCATCGCGTCGAGGTGCGGCTGCGGCATCAGACCCCGGTAGGCGCTCTGCCAGCCCCGGACACGGATCAGGGACACGCGGTCGCAGTCCGCGAGGACCATCTCCCGCACCCGCACGCGCGCCTGCGGGCCGCTCACGGCGCCACGACCGCGAACGCCTCGATCTCCATGAGGAACTCCGGCCGGACCAGCGCGCCCACCTGCACCGCCGAGGCGGCCGGCAGCCGGTCGTCGGGTATGTGCTCGGCGCGGGCCGCGCGGATCGCGCCCATGTGGGCCATGTCCGTGACGAAGAAGGTCAGCTTCACCACGTCGTCGAAGGCCGCACCGGCCGAGGCCAGGCAGCGGCGGAGGTTCTCGAACACCTGGCGGGCCTGGGCCGCGGGGTCGCCCTCGCCGACCACCGCGCCGTCCTCGTCCAGCGCGAGCTGCCCCGAGACGGCCACGAACCGCCCGGTGCCGAGGACCACATGGGTGTACTGCGCGGCGGGCGCGACGCCCTCGGGGGCGGGGATCCTGGTCAGCTCACTCATGCGTCCATCGTGGACCACGGCACTGACAACGCCCCCGACGGGGTGTGCGAACGGGGCGGCTAGCCGCGGAAGCCGAGCAGCCCGTGCAGGGTCGAACTCCGCGAGGACGTCGAAGCCGCCTTGGACTCCAGCGGCTTCGGGTCCGGCAGCGCCGGGCACACCGCGTCCGCCTCGCCCCCGTCGCCGTGCGGCACGGTGCCGTCGGTCAGGTAGGCGGCCAGGTGCTCGTCCAGGCAGTCGTTGCCGCTCAGCGTGATGCCGTGGTTCCCGCCGCCGTCCTCCACGACGAGGGCGGAGCCGCGCAGCAGCCGGTGCGCGGTGACGCCGCCCTCGTACGGCGTGGCCGCGTCGCCGGTCGCCTGGAACAGCAGGACCGGGGGCAGTTCGCCGTTGGCGACGTCCACCGGCCGGCGGGACGGTGTGGGCCAGAACGCGCACGGCGCGTTGTACCAGGCGTTGTTCCACACCATGAACGGCGCCTTCTCGTACAGGTCCCAGCTGTCGTCGCGCCACGCGTCCCAGTCCCGCGGCCAGCCGGCGTCGCGGCACTGCACCGCGGTGTAGACGCTGTAGCCGTTGTCGCCGGAGGCGTCCGGGGCCCCGAAGTTCTCGTACGCCTCGACCAGCGGGCCGGTGTCCTGGTCGTTCACGTACGCGGCGAACGCCTCGGCCAGATAGGGCCAGTAGCCGTTGTAGTACCCGCCGGGCATGTAGGTGTCCTCCAGCTCGGAGGCGCCGACCTTCCCTCCGGCGGGCCGCTTCGCCAGCGCCGCCCGCATGGCGTACCAGGCGGTCTCGATCCGCTCGGGGTCGGTGCCCAGCCCGTAGGCCGCGTCGTGCCCGGCGATCCACGCCAGGAACGCCCGGTGGCGGTCGTTGAAGGCGAGGTCCTGGTTGAGGTTGGCGTCGTACCAGACGTCGTCCGGCCCGACGACGGAGTCCAGGACCAGCCGCCGCACGCGGTGCGGGTAGAGCTTGGCGTAGACGGCGCCCAGGTAGGTGCCGTACGAGTAGCCGAAGTAGTTGAGCTTCTCGGCGCCGAGCGCCGCGCGGATGGCGTCCACGTCCCGCGCGGCGCTGACCGTGTCGATGTACGGCAGCACGTCCGCGTACTTCTCGCCGCAGGCGTCGGCGAAGGACTTCGCGCGCGTGAGATTGGCCTGCTCGACGTCGGGAGTGTCCGGCAGCGAGTCGGGCCGCACCGGGTCGAAGTGGCCCGGCAGACAGTCCAGCGCGGGAGTGCTCTTGCCCACGCCGCGCGGGTCGAAGCCGATGACGTCGTACTGGGCGGCCACCTTCGCGGGCAGCGACGACGCCACGAACCCGGCCAGCGTCAGCCCGCTGCCGCCGGGGCCGCCGGGGTTCACCAGCAGGGGGCCCTGGTACGTCCCGGCGGTGTGCGGGACGCGGGACAGCGCCAGCGTGATCTGCCTCCCGCGCGGACGCGCGTGGTCGAGCGGCACCTTCAGGGACGCGCACTGGAGCGTCGGGTAGTCCTCCGTGGCGCACTTCTCCCAGTGCGGGCCGGCCGCGGGCGCGGCGTGCGTGGGCCGCGGTGCGCTCGCGTCGGCGGGGACGGCGGCAGTGACGGTCCCGGCGGCGATGACGGCGGCGCCGCACAGCACGGCTGCGCGTTGTCTCATGGCGTTCTCCCAGGACTCCCAGGACGGAGAGGCTGCGGTCCGCGCGGATCGCGGTCCTCGCCGGATGGTCCCGGGGAGCGCTCCCGGAAGAACGAGAGCTGTCCATACTTGACCCGATTGGGTCGGAAGATGCCCTCCAATGCTCTTACTCGGACGCTCCTGGTGGGCTACGACGCCGTCAGAGCCCGAGCCCACCCGCGACCGACATCTCCTGCCCGGTGAACTCGCCCGTGAGCATCGGCATGGCCCGGCCGATGGCGGCCTTCGCCTCAGGCAGTTCCAGCGAGGCGTCGTGATGTTCCCGGCTCCGCCACACCTCGGTCACCCAGATCGTCGTCTCGTCGTCGTCGGACAGGCCCACGAGATAGAGGTCGCATCCGGCCTCCCGCAGACCGTCGGCGCCGCTCAGGAGAAGGGCGACGACCTCGTCGCGGAAGCCGGGCCGGGTCTTCATCGAGGCGATGCGGCCGTAGGCCATGGAGGGTCCTTTCACTCGGGGCGGGGCCGACTTCTTCGGCCGGTCCCGTACCCGAAGGCTGTCAGATGAGGGAGAGCTGCACCGGCTCGGTGGACGCGGGACCCGCAGGCCGCGAGGGCTCCGGTTCCGCGATCCGTCGCGGCATCCCCGCGCGCGCGGGACCGATGCCGTACTCGCGGGCCAGGTCGTGCACCTGGCGGGTGATGCGCCGCTGGTACCACTTCGGGGCGTAGGCGCCGTCCGCGTAGAGCCGTTCGTAGCGGCGGACCAGGTGCGGGTGGTGCTGTCCGAGCCAGGCCATGAACCACTCGCGGGCGCCCGGCCGCAGGTGCAGCACCAGGGGCGTCACCGAGGTGGCGCCCGCGGCGGCGATGGCCCGCACGGTGGCCCGCAGCTGGGCCGGCTCGTCGCCGAGGAAGGGGATGACCGGAGCCATCAGCACCCCGCAGCCGATACCGCGCTCGCCGAGGGCCCGTACGACCTCCAGCCTGCGTTCCGGTGCGGGGGTGCCCGGCTCCACGGTGCGCCACAGGTCCGCGTCGGTGAAGCCGACCGAGACCGAGATGCCCACGTCCGTCACCCGGGCCGCCCGGGTCAGCAGGTCCAGGTCGCGCAGGATCAGCGTGCCCTTGGTGAGGATCGAGAAGGGGTTCGCCCGCTCGGTGAGGGCCTCGATGATGCCCGGCATCAGCCGGTAGCGGCCTTCCGCGCGCTGGTAGCAGTCGACGTTGGTGCCCATCGCGACGTGCTCGCCCTGCCAGCGGCGGGAGGCCAGCTGGCGGCGCAGCAGCTCGGGCGCGTTCACCTTGACGACGATCTGGGAGTCGAAGCCGAGCCCCGTGTCGAGATCCAGATAGCTGTGCGTCTTGCGCGCGAAGCAGTACACGCACGCGTGCGTGCAGCCCCGGTAGGGGTTCACCGTCCACTCGAACGGCATGCGCGAGGCCCCCGGCACCCGGTTCAGGATCGAGCGGGCCCGCACCTCGTGGAAGGTGATGCCGCTGAACTCGGGCGTGTCGAACGTGCGGGTGACGACGGCGTCCGCGCCGAACAGCGCGGTGTCCGCCGTCCGGGCGTGGTCGGAGTCCGTGAGGTTCTCCCAGCGCATTGCGGCCTCCTCGGTAGCACTGTTCGACACAATAGAACACTTGTTCCCTTGATCGTGCGGACGAGTCGTGCGGGGCCGCTTCACGCCCCTCGATTTGGTGGCCGGGCGGCGGGGTGGTTGGCTTGCCCCGAACCCGAGAACCAGGCCCTGGAGGAACCCGATGGCGCAGGTCGAGGCGACGACGGAGCGGATCGTCGCAGCGGACGCGGAGACGGTGTTCGACACCCTCGCCGACTACAGCGGCACCCGCGAGAAGCTGCTGCCCGAGCACTTCAGCGAGTACGAGGTCCGGGAGGGCGGCGACGGCGAGGGCACCCTCGTGCACTGGAAACTCCAGGCCACCAGCAAGCGCGTCCGTGACTGCCTGCTGGAGGTCACCGAGCCGACCGACGGCGAGCTGGTCGAGAAGGACCGCAACTCCTCCATGGTCACCACCTGGCGCGTCACCCCGGCGGGCGAGGGCAAGTCCCGGGTCGTCGTGGTCACCACCTGGCAGGGGGCCGGCGGTGTCGGCGGCTTCTTCGAGAAGACCTTCGCGCCCAAGGGGCTCGGCCGGATCTACGACGCCCTGCTCGCCAAGCTCGCCGCCGAGGTCGAGAAGTAGCCAAAGGGCAGGCACGGGGCGGCCGTTGGCCGCCTCACCGGTTCGAGTGATCTCCGCGCGAACCCGTCGTGCGTCCGTAACTCGTCGCACTTGTTCGCAGTTGTCGCCTCAGGCGGCAAATGTGAGCAGGTGTGACGAGGGGAGCGGTACGTGGGCGGGATCACTCTGGTGCAGGACCCGGTAGGCAGTCCCGCGCAGGACGAACCGGTCGCCGCGGCCCAGGCGCCCCCGGGACCTCCCGTTCCCGAGCCGGACGGGAAGCAGGATGCCGGGCTGAGCCCGCGCCGGGTGCGGCTGGTCTTCGTCGGACTGATGCTGGCGCTGCTGCTCGCCGCCCTGGAGCAGATGATCGTCGCCACGGCGCTGCCGAAGATCGTCGGTGAGCTGCACGGTCTGGACAAGATGTCCTGGGCGATCACCGCCTACCTGCTCACCTCCACCGTCGGCCTGCCGATCTACGGCAAGCTCGGCGACCTCTTCGGCCGCAAGGGCGTCTTCCAGTTCGCCATCCTGGTCTTCGTCGTCGGCTCCGCGCTCGCCGGACGCGCGCAGACCATGGACCAGCTGATCGCCTTCCGCGCGGTGCAGGGCGTCGGCGCGGGCGGCCTGATGATCGGCGTGCAGGCGATCATCGCGGACATCGTGCCGCCCCGCGAACGAGGCCGGTACATGGGCCTGATCGGCGCCGCCTTCGGCCTCGCCTCGGTCGCCGGCCCGCTGCTCGGCGGCTACTTCACCGACCACCTCTCCTGGCGCTGGTGCTTCTACATCAACGTGCCCTTCGGCCTGGTCACCATGGCCGTCGTCGCCGTCGTCCTCAAGCTGCCCCGGCCGCGGGTCAAGCCCCGCCTGGACATCCTCGGCGCCCTGCTGCTCGCCGCCGCCTCCACCTGCCTGGTCCTGCTCACCAGCTGGGGCGGCACCGAGTACGAGTGGGGCTCGAAGGCCATCCTCGGCCTCGGCGCCGGAGCGGTCGGGGCCACCCTGCTCTTCCTGGTCGCGGAGCACTTCGCGCCCGAACCGCTGATCCCGCTGCGCCTGTTCCGGGACTCCATCTTCAACGTCACCGCCCTGGTCGGCCTCGTCGTCGGCGTCGCCCTGTTCGGCGCCGCCAGCTACCTGCCGACCTTCCTCCAGATGGTCGACGGCGCCAGTGCCACCGAGTCCGGCCTGCTGATGCTGCCGATGATGGGCGGCGTCGTGGGCGCCTCGATCATCTCCGGACAGCTCATCAGCCGCACCGGTCACTACCGGACCCACCCGATCCTCGGCAGCGCGCTGTCCGTCGTCGGCATGTGGTTGCTCTCCCGCCTCGACGCCGACACGTCCCGGCTGCACTACAGCATCTGGATGGCCGTGCTCGGCGCCGGCATCGGCCTGGTGATGCCGGTCCTGGTCCTCGCCGTCCAGAACTCGGTGCGCCCCGCCGACCTGGGCACCGCCACCAGCGCCAACAACTACTTCCGGCAGATCGGCGGCAGTGTCGGCGCGGCCGTCTTCGGCACCCTCTTCGCGGGCCGGCTCACCGACGCCCTGGCCGACCGGGTCCCCGCCGAAGCGGGAGTCCGGCTCCCGGACGCCGAGGCCATCACCCCACAGCTCGTCCACTCCCTGCCCCCGGCGCTGCGCGACGCCTACATCGGGGCGTACGCCGACGCCATGCCCCGGATCTTCCTCTACCTGGTGCCGGTGCTCGTCCTCGGGCTCCTCATCGCCCTCTTCCTCAAGGAGAAACCACTGGTGTCCCACAACGCCCCCGCCACCGACCCGGAGACCGCACAGCAGCCGCAGTACGCACAGCAGGCGCAGCCTGCCGCCCAGGTGCCGCCCGCCCGGTCGCCCTACGCCGGCGGCATCCCCGTCTGCGGCACGGTGCAGCACCCCGACGGCACCGTCGTGCCCCGCGCGGCACTCACCCTCATCGACGTCGGCGGGCAGCAGATCGGCCGGGGCGCCAGCGGCGACGACGGACGCTACGCGCTGGCCACGCCCGGATCCGGGGCCTACGTCCTGATCGCCGCGGCCGGCGGCCACCAGCCGCAGGCGGTCTCGGTGACGGTCGGCGAACGCCCGGTGGAACTCGACGTGGTCCTCGGCGGCGCCGGGCGCCTGGCCGGCAGCGTCATGACCGCCGACGGCAGCCCCGTACGCGACGCGATCGTCACCCTCACCAACGTCCACGGCGAGGTCGTCGCCACCACCCGCAGCGGCCGCGAGGGCGGCTACGTCATCACGGAGCTGGTGGCGGGCGAGTACACCCTCGCCGCCAGCGCCCCCGCCTTCCGCCCGGCCGCGCTGCCGGTCAGCGTCCAGGCCGCCCGGGAGACCCGGCAGGACGTCGAACTGGCCGGCGGCGCCGTGCTGCGCGGCACCGTGCGGGCCAGTGGCGGACGGGCCGTGGAGGACGCGCGCGTGACGCTCCTCGACGCCGCGGGCAACGTGGTGGACACCCTGACCACCGGTCCCGACGGCACGTTCCGGTTCGTGGACCTGTCATCCGGCGAGTACACCGTCATCGCGGCCGGATACCCGCCGGTCGCGACCGTGCTCCAGGTGGCCGGCGGCGGCCGGACGGAGCGCGACCTGCAGCTCGGGCACGAGGACTGAGACCGGCTCACCGGCGCGCGGGCGCGCGCCGGTGCGTTCGCGCGCCACCAATTCCCCCGTTGCCGCACATGGTCACCGGCCGCCACCGTACGGTGGTGACGGCGACACAGATCTTGCGGAGCCGTGGGCAGAGAGGGCCTGACGCCATGGACCATGGCACCGAGCGGGACGCACCTCCCGGCCACCGTGCCGGACCCGACACCGTGCCGGCCGACCCCGTCACGGGCCGCGTCCCGCTGGCCGTCGTCGTGGTGGACCGCGACGGGCTGGTCTCCCACTGGAGCCGTGGCGCGCGGCGGTTGTTCGCCCTGCCCAAGGAAGCGGCGATCGGGCGGCCCGCCCTCGACCTGCTCCCCGTCTCGGGCGTGCTCCCCGGGGACGGGACGGGGGACGACGACCCGGCCTACGGCTCGTACCCGGACCACGACGGCCTCGGTCCCGGCCTGGAGTCCTCCCTCGACGGGCGGCTCTCCTACCCCTCCGCGGGCCGCGCCCGGCTGACCGTGCGGGCCGACGCCCGCGTCGACGTGCTCTGGTGGGCGTACCCCCTGGTGGGACCGGGGCCGGAGCGGCTGCTGGTGCTGGCCGCCGACGCGGACGGGCTGCGAAGGGACTACGCCGACGACAGTGCCGGGGCGGGTGTCGTCGAGCGGATCGCGCCCGGATTCGCCCTGCACACCGACTTCCCCGGCGCCGACGAACTCGCCCGCCGCCTCCCCGAGATCCTGCCCAGCATGAGCGTCGGAGAGAGCGCCCGCATCGTCGCCCAGGTCCTCGAACTGGGCTATCCCGTCCTGGAGTTCAGCCAGAACGACCGGGTGCCCGTCACCCCCGACTGGGGCGTGCCCCGGCGGGCCGAGCGCCGGGCGCGCCGCGAGCGGGCCGCGCGGGCACTGGCGGCCGGTGAGCCGGTGCCGGAGGAACTGCGCGACGAGGCCGAGGACCTGGAGTACGCGGCGGTCCGCGAACGCCTGGAGTTCCTCAACGAGGTCAGCGGCGCGATCGGCACCTCCCTCGACCTGGCGCAGACCATCGTCGAGGTCAGCCGCGCGGTCGTCCCGCGCTTCACCGACGTCGCCGGCACCTACCTGCGCGAACAGGTCGTCGCCGGCGAGGGCTTCCCCGACGGCGTGCCGGACACCACCACCATGTGGCACCGGGTCGCCCTGGAGCACACCGACGAACCCGGCCGCTGGGACGACGTCGTACCCGTCGGCGAGGCCATGCCCTTCCCGGCGCACACCCCCTTCTTCCAGTGCATGACCAGCGGTGAGCCGGTGCTGGTGCCCCGCGTCACCGAGGAGATGGGCCACGCCGTCGCCTCCCAGTTCGAGAAGCGGGACATCCGGCCGCTCATCACGGGCCGCTCGATGCTGCTGGTACCGCTGAAGGCACGCAATGTCGTCCTCGGCTTCATGATCCTGCTCCGGCACCCGGAGCGGCCGGTCTTCAACGACATGGACCGCGTCACCGGCGCCGAACTCGCCGCCCGCGCGGGCCTCGTACTCGACAACGCGCGCATGTACACCCACCAGGAGAACGTCGCCGAGACGCTCCAGGACAGCATGCTCCCGCACATCCCCGCGCGGATGGCCGGCTGCGACATCGCCACCCGCTATCTGCCGGGCACGCTGCTCGGCCGGGTCGGCGGCGACTGGTTCGACTCGGTCAAGCTGCCGGGCGCCCGCACCGCCCTCGTCGTCGGCGACGTGATGGGCCACGGCCTGGGCTCGGCCGCGATGATGGGCCAGTTGCGCACCGCCGTCCAGACCATGGCCGGCCTCGACCTGCCGCCCGCGCGGCTCCTGCGCAACCTCGACGACCTCGCCCAGCGGCTCGGCGACACCCACCTCGCGACCTGCCTGTACGCCGTGTACGACCCGGTCGCCGGTGAACTGCACCTCGCCAACGCCGGTCACATCCCGCCCGTTCTGGTCCGTGCCGAGGACGGCGCCAGCGAGCTGATCGACCTGCCGACGGGGGCGCCGATCGGCGTCGGCGAGGTGCCCTTCGAGTCGGTGCGCGTGCCGGTGTCGCCCGGCGACCGCCTGGTGATGTGCACCGACGGCCTGGTGGAGGTGCGCGGCGAGGACATCGGTGTCGGACTCGCCACCCTCTGCGAGTCCGCCGCCCACCCGGCGGCGTCCATGGACGACGCCTGCGACACCATCATCCGCGCCCTGGGCACCCGCGGCGGCCGCAAGGACGACGTCGCCCTGCTGATGGCCCGGCTGAACGGCATCGAGCCCGACGCCGTCGCCGAATGGCGCATCGCCCGCGACCCGGCCGAGGTGGGCCGCGCCCGCGCGGCGGTCCGCGAGCAACTCCACGACTGGGGGCTGCCGAAACTGGCGGGCCCCGCGGAACTGATGGTCAGCGAGCTCGTCACCAACGCCGTACGGCACTCCCACGCCCGCCCCGTCGAGCTGCGCCTGGTGCGTGCCGACACGCTGCTGTGCGAGGTGGACGACGACGACCACGACCTGCCGGCGCTGCGGAGCGCGGGTCCCGAGGACGAGACCGGGCGCGGCCTGCGGGTGGTCAGCACCCTCGCCCGCGCCTGGGGCGCCAGCCGCACCGGCGCGGGCAAGACGGTGTGGTGCGAACTGACGCTGCCCGCCCGGTACCGCTAGCGCCGGGCGCTGCCGCGCTGCGGGTGCTCCGCGGTACCGGGCGTACCGACCTGATCGGCCTGGGGGCCGAATCCGCCCGGCGCGAACGGCTGGTGAAGGAATGCGCCGGGCGCTTGTGGGTGTGCGCCGGGCGCGGTACACCGTACGGACCCGTCGTCGTCGGCGGGCCGTACGTCGTCGCACCTGGGGAGACGGGCATGAGCGTGACGAGTCGGTACCGGGACGCCTGGGAGGGCTTCTGGAACGAGGCCTCCGGGGACCGGGGGGCGGTGTTCTGGGACGCGGAGCCGACGCTGACCGCCGGTCGCCACCTGGCCCACTTCGAACCGCACCTGACCGATCCCACCCTGCCGCTGATCGACCTGGGCTGCGGCAACGGCACCCAGACCCGCTACTTCGCCGAACGCTTCCCGCACGTGGTCGGCGCCGACCTCTCCGCCGCCGCCCTCGCCCACGCCCGCCACGCCGACCCGGCCGGACTGGCCGCGTACCGGCAACTGGACGCCGCCGACAAGGCCGAGGCCGAGACGCTGCACGCCGAACTGGGCGACGCCAACGTCTACGTCCGAGGCGTCCTGCACCAGTGCGAACCCGACGACCGGCAGCCCCTGGCCGACGCCCTCGCCGCGCTCGTCGGCGAACGCGGCCGCGCCTTCCTGGTCGAGCCCTCCCAGGCGGCCAAGACCGTCCTGGCGGGCCTGGCCCAGGGACCCGCCGGACCGCCCGCCAAACTCGCCCCCGTCCTCCGCCACGGCCTGACCCCCGGCGCCGTCCCCGACGAAGCGGTGCCCGCGTACCTCCGCGCGGCCGGACTGACCGTCCTGGCGAGCGGCGAACTTCCCCTGTTCACCACGGAGTACACGTCGGACGGCACTCGCATCGAGCTGCCGTCGACGTGGGTGGTGGCCGGCGTCGCCTAGCGTCGGGGCGGTGGATTCGACGCACCGGCCCGCCTCCCGGGTCCTCTGTCTTGACGCCGCCCACCGCCTGCTGCTCCTGCGCTGGCGGGACCCGTTCGACGGGACGTACGTCTGGGAGCCACCCGGTGGCGGCATCGAGCCGGGCGAGACGCCTTTGGCGGCCGCGCGGCGCGAACTGGCCGAGGAGACCGGGCTCGATCCGGCGGCGGTGCTCGACCGGTCGGTACCGGTCGAGCGTGACGTGTGGTGGAACGGCAGGCGGTACATCGGGACGGAGCACTTCTTCGTCGCCGAGTTCGCCGACGAGCGACCGCCGCTGGTGCGGACCGGCCTGCTCCCCGACGAGCAGGCCACTCTGGACACGTACGCCTGGACGGCGTGGCCGGACCTGGACTCGCTGGCGGACCCGGTCGAGCCGCCGCGGCTGACGGCGGTCCTCGACGCCCTGGTGCCGGACGGACCGTGGAGTTGACGGTCCCCTCCGTGAGAAAGCGCTGATCGTAGGCCGTACGGGGGCAGTACGGGGGCCGTGCGGGGGGCCGTACGGGTCCCCTTCAGTGGTCCAGACCACCGATGGTTATCCACAGCCCTGGCAGAGGAGGCCGGGCAGCGCGTACGGTTCGAGCCATGAAGATCCTCATCAGCGCCGACATGGAAGGCGCCACCGGTGTCACCTGGCCGGCCGACGTGCTGCCGGGGACGCCGCAGTGGGAGCGGTGCCGGTCGATGTTCACCTCGGACGTGAACGCGGCCGTGCTGGGCTTCTTCGACGGCGGAGCCGACGAGGTGCTGGTCAACGAGGCGCACTGGTCCATGCGCAACCTCCTCCTGGAGCGGCTCGACGAGCGCACGGAGATGCTCACCGGGCGGCACAAGGCGCTCTCCATGGTGGAGGGCGTCCAGCACGGAGACGTGGACGGCATCGCGTTCATCGGGTACCACGCGGGCGCCGGCATGGAGGGCGTCCTCGCGCACACCTACCTCGCCAACCAGCTCACCGGCGTCTGGCTGAACGACGTACGGGCCAGTGAGGGTCTGCTCAACGCACACGTGGTCGCCGAGTACGGAGTGCCCGTGGTGCTGGTCACCGGGGACGACGTGGCCTGCGAGGACGCGCTCGGGTACGCGCCCGAGGCGCGCAAGGTCGCGGTCAAGGACCATGTGTCGCGGTACGCGGCCGTGTGCCGCACCCCGGCCAGGACCGCCGCCGACATCCGGGCCGCCGCCAAGGAGGCCACCGCGCTCGCGGTGCGGCACGAGCCGGTGAGCGGCGGGCCGTTCACCCTCGCCCTGGAGTTCGACGCCGAGCACCTGGCGGCGGCCGCGACCGTCGTGCCCGGTGTGGCGCAGGTCGGGGAGCGGAAGGTGGCGTACACCCACGACACGATGTTCGAGGCGATCCGGACGTTCAAGGCGGTCACGACGATCGTCTCGGCGGCGGTGGAGGAGCAGTATGGCTGAGCACACGGGGACCGGACCGGACACGGGCGAGCAGGCGTTGGACGAGGTCGTCCGGTTCACCTCCGAGCTGATCCGGATCGACACCACCAACCGGGGCGGCGGCGACTGCCAGGAGCGGCCCGCCGCCGAGTACGCCGCCGCGCATCTCGCCGAGGCCGGGATCGAGCCCACGCTGCTGGAGCGGACCCCGGGCCGCACCAACGTCGTGGCGCGCATCGAGGGCACCGACCCGTCGGCCGACGCGCTGCTGGTCCACGGTCACCTGGACGTCGTGCCCGCCGAGGCCGCCGACTGGAGCGTGCACCCGTTCTCCGGGGAGATCCGCGACGGCGTCGTCTGGGGGCGCGGCGCCGTCGACATGAAGAACATGGACGCGATGATCCTCGCGGTCGTCCGCGACTGGGCCCGGCGGGGCGTACGGCCCCGGCGGGACGTGGTGATCGCCTTCACCGCGGACGAGGAGGCCAGCGCCGAGGACGGCTCCGGCTTCCTCGCCGACCGGCACGCCGCCCTGTTCGAGGGCTGCACCGAGGGCGTCAGCGAGTCCGGGGCGTTCACCTTCCACGACGGCGCGGGGCGGCAGTTCTATCCCATCGCCGCCGGTGAGCGCGGTACGGGCTGGCTCAAGCTCACGGCGCGCGGACGGGCCGGGCACGGCTCCAAGGTGAACCGGGAGAACGCGGTCACCCGGCTCGCCGCCGCGGTCACCCGCATCGGCGACCACGAGTGGCCGCTGCGCCTGACCCCGACCGTGCGCGCCGCCCTGACCGAGATCGCCGCCGTCTACGGCATCGAGACCGACCTGAGCGACGTCGACGTCCTGCTGGACAAGCTCGGCGAGGCCGGGAAACTGGTCGAGGCCACCGTCCGCAACAGCAGCAACCCGACCATGCTGGACGCCGGGTACAAGGTCAACGTCATCCCGGGAGAGGCCGTCGCCCACGTCGACGGACGGTTCCTGTACGGCGCCGAGGACGAGTTCCGCGGCACCCTCGACCAGCTCACCGGGCCGGACGTCGACTGGGAGTTCGTCCACCGCGAGACCGCCCTCCAGGCGCCGGTGGACTCGCCGACGTACGCCCGGATGCGTGCGGCGGTGGAGGAGTTCGCGCCCGAGGGGCACGTCGTGCCGTACTGCATGTCCGGGGGCACCGACGCCAAGCAGTTCTCGCGGCTCGGCATCACCGGGTACGGCTTCGCGCCGCTGAAGCTGCCCGAGGGCTTCGACTACCAGGCACTCTTCCACGGTGTGGACGAACGGGTCCCGGTCGAGGCCCTGCACTTCGGAGTCCGGGTCCTGGACCGTTTCCTGCGCACCGCGTAAAGACCCGGGCACCGCCCGGACGAGCAAGCAGCTGGAGGAGAAGTGGGGGAGTCAGTGCGGACTCTGCCGTACGGATCGTGGCCCTCGCCCGTCGAGGCGGCCCTCGCCGCCGCGCACGACGGACGGCCCGACGACGTCGGTTTCGTCGGTGACGAGGTGTGGTGGACCGCGCCGCGGCCCACCGAGGGCGGGCGGCGCACCCTGGTGCGGCGGCACGCCGACGGCACCGAGGAGCCGGTGCTGCCCGCACCGTGGAACGTGCGCAGCCGCGTCATCGAGTACGGCGGCCGTCCGTGGGGCGCGGCCCCGACCGACGCCGGTCCGCTGGTGGCCTTCGTGAACTTCGCCGACCAGCGGCTGTACGCCTTCACCCCCGGCGGCGGTGAGCCGCGCCCGCTGACACCGCTCTCCCCGGTGGGCGGCGGGCTGCGCTGGATCGAGCCCGACCCGCGTCCCGAGCGCGGCGAGGTGTGGTGCGTCCTGGAGGAGTTCACCGGCGAGGGCCCCACCGACGTGCGCCGCGTCCCGGTGGCGGTGCCGCTGGACGGCTCCGCCGCCGACGACCGGGCCGCGGTCCGCGAACTCACCCCCGAGCGGCACCGCTTCGTCACCGGACCCCGCCTCTCGCCCGACGGGCGCCGCGCGGCCTGGCTCGCCTGGGACCACCCGCGCATGCCCTGGGACGGCACCGAGCTGATCGTCGCTGACGTCGACGCCGAGGGCATCTTCCAGGACGCCCGGACCGTCGCCGGCGGACCCGAGGAGTCGATCGCCCAGGCGGACTGGGCCCCGGACGGCACCCTGCTGTACGCGTCCGACCGCACCGGCTGGTGGAACCTCTACCGCGACGGGCGGCCGCTGTGCGCCCGCGAGGAGGAGTTCGGCGGGCCGCTGTGGAAGCTCGGACAGCGCTGGTTCGCGCCCCTGGACAGCGGCCTGATCGCGGTCCTGCACGGCCGGGGCGCCGCCGTCCTCGGCATACTCGACCCCGAGACCGGCGAGGTCGTCGACGCGGCGGGTCCCTGGACCGAGTTCGCGCCCGCCCTCGCCGCGCACGGGGAGAGGGTCGTCGGTGTCGGCGCCAGCCCCCACAGCGGCTACGAGGTCGTCGAGCTGGACGCCCGCACCGGCCGCGCCCGGGTGATCGGCGCCCCGCACCAGGACGCCATCGACCCGGCGTACTACCCGCGGCCCCGGATCCGTACCTTCACGGGCCCGGGTGGACGCGAGATCCACGCCCACGTCCACCCGCCGCACCACCCCGGCTGCCGCGCCCCGGACGGCGAGCTGCCGCCGTACGTCATCTGGGCGCACGGCGGCCCCACCAGCCGGTCCCCGCTCGTCCTCGACCTGGAGATCGCCTACTTCACCTCCCGCGGCATCGGCGTCGCCGAGGTCAACTACGGGGGTTCCAGCGGGCATGGCCGGGAGTACCGCAACCGGCTGCGTGAACAGTGGGGCGTCGTCGACGTCGAGGACTGCGCGGCCGTCGCCCTCGCGCTCGCCGAGGAGGGCACCGCCGACCGGGAGCGGCTCGCCGTGCGCGGCGGCAGCGCGGGCGGCTGGACGTCCGCCGCGTCGCTGGCCACCACCGACGTCTACGCCTGCGGCACGATCAGCTACCCGATCCTCGACCTGACCGGCTGGGGGACCGGGGAGACCCACGACTTCGAGTCGCAGTACCTGGAGAGCCTGATCGGCCCGTACGCCGAGGTCCCGGACCGCTACACCGAGCGGTCGCCCGCCGAGCACGCCGAGAGCGTCACCGCCCCGTTCCTGCTCCTCCAGGGACTGGACGACGTGATCTGCCCGCCCGTGCAGTGCGAGCGGTTCCTCGACCGCATGGCGGGCCGCGGCGTGCCGCACGCCTACCTCACCTTCGAGGGCGAGGGACACGGCTTCCGCCGCGCGGAGACCATGGTGCGCGCCCTGGAGGCCGAGCTCTCCCTCTACGCCCAGGTCTTCGGGCTGACCCCGCCCGGCGTCCCGGCGCTGGAGCTGACCCGGTGAGCCGGGTGAGAGAGCTGGTCCGGCCGGCCCGGCTCGCCCCAGGCGCCCGGGTGGCCGTCGTCGCGCCCAGCGGGCCCGTCCCCGAGGAGCGGCTCCAGGCGGGCCTTGACGTGCTGCGCGGCTGGGACCTCGACCCGGTCGTGGCGCCGCACGTCCTGGACCGGCACGGCACCTTCGACTACCTCGCGGGCACCGACGCCGACCGGGCCGCCGACCTCCAGGCCGCCTGGTGCGACCCGGCCGTGGACGCGGTGCTGTGCGCCCGCGGCGGGTACGGCGTCCAGCGCATGGCCGACCTGCTCGACTGGGAGGCGATGCGCGCGGCCGGTCCCAAGGTGTTCGCCGGCTTCAGCGACATCACCGCACTGCACGAGGCGTTCGCCACCCGCCTCGGCCTGGTCACCCTGCACGGGCCGATGGCGGCCGGGATCGACTTCATCAAGAACGCCCGGGCACAGGAGCACCTGCGGGCCACCCTGTTCGACCCCGAGACGGTCCGGGTGATCAGCTCGGGCGGCACCCCGCTGGTGCCCGGCCGGGCCCGGGGCGTGACCCTGGGCGGCTGCCTCGCCCTGCTCGCCGCCGACCTGGGCACCCCGCACGCCCGGCCCTCCGCGCGCGGCGGGCTGCTGTGCCTGGAGGACGTGGGGGAGGAGACGTACCGCATCGACCGCTACCTCACGCAGTTGCTCCGCGCCGGCTGGCTCGACGGGGTCGGCGGCGTGCTGCTCGGCTCGTGGGCGGAGTGCGAGCCCTACGAACGGCTGCGCCCCCTGCTGGCCGACCGGCTCGGCGGGCTCGGCGTGCCGGTCGCCGAGGACTTCGGGTTCGGTCACTGCGAGGGCGCGCTGACCGTCCCGTTCGGCGTGCCGGCGGAACTCGACGCGGACGCGGGCACCTTGACGCTGGAGACGCCCGCGCTGCGCTGACCGTCGTAGGCTGATCCCATGCCGCACACCCCGTCCCGCCACCTCGCCGAGGGCCCGCGCGTGGGCATCCGGCACTTCACCTATGCGGACGGCGCCGAGTTCACCGCCCGGGCCCGCCAGAGCAAGGACCTGCACCACCCCTGGCTCTTTCCGCCGGACAGCGTCCAGGCGTACGAGGCCTACGCGGGCCGGCTGATCGAGGACCGCACCAAGGCCGGGTTCCTGGTGTGCGAGAAGGACACGGACGCGGCCTCCGGAGGCGTGCCCGGCGGCTCCATCGCCGGGTTCGTGAACATCAACAACATCGTCGAGGGCGGCTTTCGCAGCGGCGCGCTCGGCTACGGCGCCTTCTCGCACGCGGCGGGTCGCGGGCTGATGCGCGAAGGGCTCGGCCTCGTGGTGCGCCACGCCTTCGGGCCGATGCGCCTGCACCGGCTGGAGATCAACGTCCAGCCGGGCAACGCCGCCTCGATCGCCCTGGCCCGCGCCTGCGGATTCCACCTGGAGGGCTTCTCGCCGAGGATGCTCTACATCGACGGCGCCTGGCGCGACCACCAGCGCTGGGCGATCACCGCCGAGACCGTCCGGTAGCCCCGCGCTCCAACGGTTCAAACGTGAGTCACGTCGCCCCGGTCCGGCCGACCGGGCCCCTGTTCACCGCGCCGGGGAGCGGCTTCCATGGGGAACCGTGACGACGATCCGACGCGAGGTACTGACCCTGCCCGCCGCGCCGCTGGGGCCGGACAATCCCCTGCCGCCGCTGCGTCCCCTGGACGAGGCCCACCGCATCGACGACCGGGACCGGGCGGGCCTGCCGCGCGACATGGCCCGCCAGGTCGACTACGAACCACTGCGCAGCCTGCTGCCCGTCCAGGTCCGGGACGGCTACGACCGGGAGCGCGCACCGCGCGGGCTGGACGCGCTCGTCATCGAGAACGACCGGCTGCGGGCCACCGTCCTGCCCGGCCTGGGCGGACGCATCGCCTCCCTCCGCCACAAGCCCACCGACCGCGAACTCCTCTACGTCAACCCCGTGCTCCAGCCCGCCAACTTCGCCCTCAACGGCGCCTGGTTCTCCGGCGGCGTCGAATGGAACATCGGCGCCACCGGCCACACCACCCTGTCCTGCTCTCCCGTGCACGCCGCCCGGGTCCCCGCCCCCGACGGCGGCGAGATGCTGCGCCTGTGGGAGTGGGAGCGGCTGCGCGACCTGCCCTTCCAGGTCGACCTGTGGCTGCCGGACGGCTCGGACTTCCTCTACGTCGGCGCCCGCGTCCGCAACCCGCACGAGCGCCCGGTGCCCACGTACTGGTGGTCCAACATCGCCGTCCCCGAGGACCGCCGGGTCCTCGCCCCCGCCGTCGAGGCCTGGCACTTCGGATACGAACGACGCCTGCGCAGGGTGCCCGTCCCGGAGTACGGCGGCGTCGACCGCACGTACCCGCTGAACAGCACCTATGCCGCCGACTACTTCTACGAGGTGCCGGACGACCGGCGCCGCTGGATCGCCGCACTCGACGAGGACGGCCACGGACTGGTGCAGACCTCGACCGACCTGCTGCGCGGCCGCAAGCTCTTCGTGTGGGGCACCGGACCCGGCGGACGCCGCTGGCAGGAGTGGCTCACCGAGCCCGGCACCGGAGGCTACTGCGAGATCCAGGCCGGCCTCGTCCGCACCCAGCTGGAACACGTCAAGCTGGAGGCGGAGAGCGAGCTGTCCTGGCTGGAGGCGTACGGGCCGCTCGACGCCGCGCCGGACGGCGACTGGCACACCGTGCTGCGCCGGGCCGAGGACCGGCTGGAGGCCGCGCTGCCGCGGGCCGACGTCGACGCCGCGTACGACGCCTGGCGGCCGTACGCCGACACCGAGCCCGGCGAACGCCTGGCCACCGGGTCCGGCTGGGGCGCGCTGGAAGTGCTGCGGGCCGGCTGGAAGCTGCCCGGCACACCCTTCGACGAGGACACCCTCGGCGAGCAGCAGCGGCCCTGGCTGCACCTGCTGCGCACCGGGTCCCTGCCCGAACCGGAACACCACGAGCCGCCCGGCGGGACGCTGGTCGCCCGGCCCTGGCGGGACATGCTGGAGACCACGGCCGCCACCCCTCTCGCCGAGTACCACCTCGGGGTCGCCCAGTGGCACGGCGACGACCGGGCGCAGGCGGTGCGCAGCTGGGAGCGCGGACTCGGGTCCGCCGCGGACCGCTGGCCGTTGCTGCGCTGTCTCGCCGTCGCCGACCAGCAGGACGGCCACCGCGAGCGCGCCGCCGACCGGTACGCCGAGGCCTTCGACGACCTGTGCGCACGCCGGACCGACGCGGCGGCGGAAGGGGCCGCGGGGTGGGCGGCCGTCACCGCGGCGCTGGGCCGGGAGGCGATCGGGGCGCTGCTCGCGGTCGGGCGCACCGCGGACGCCCGGACGGTGTGGGAGCGGCTGGACCCCGAGACGCGGGCCCGCGGCCGGTTCCGGTTGACCGAGGGCGAGTTGCTGGCCGCGGAGGGCCGGAACGCGGAGGCGCGGGCCGTGTTCGACGAGGGCTTCGAGGTCGCCGACCTGAGGGAGGGCGCCGACAGCATCGGCCTGCTGTGGGCGAGGCTGGACGACGCACCGCTCCCGGCCCGCCACGACTTCCGGATGTGGCCGGACGGGGAGTGAGCCCCGCCCGGCCCCCCGGGTGCCGTGCCGGGGCCCTACTGCTGCCGGTCCACGTACTCGTAGATCGCCCCGTCCGGATGCCGGGCGATCAGGTTGCGGCCCGCGGGTGTCGCGACCGGTCCGGCGATGATGTCGGCGCCCAGGGAACCGAGTACGCGACCGGTCTCCTCGACGTCCGACACGGCGATGGTCGCGGCCACCTTGCGCAACACCTCGAGCTGGGACTCGGGCCCGCTCATCAGCAGGAAGCAGCCGACGGCGGCGACCTGGACGCCGCCGCGTTCGAAGCGAAGGGCCTCGCCGCCGGCCAGGCCCTCGTAGAAGGGGATCGCCTTGTCCAGGTCGTCGACGTAGACGCGCAGTGTGGCTCCCAGAATGTCCATGAGGACGAGCCTAGTTGGAACCGCCGGCCGCCCACTCCCCGTCCGGCCGTCCGGCCATGGAAGCCGGGCCCGGGGGTACCCGCAACCCATGGACCGCATGGATCACTTGGAACACCTGGACAGGCAACTGGTCGACGAACTGGCGCAGGTGGCACGCGAGACCGTGCGCGACGAACTGCGTGAACAGACCCGCAGGCAGCGCCGCAAGGCCACGCTGTACGCCGCGTCCGGCACCGCCGCCCTGTACGCGGGCGCCGCCGTCGCGCTCGCCGTGGGGCTGGCGCTGGCCCTCGTCCTCCCGGGCTGGGCCGCCGCGCTGATCACGGCCGCCCTCCTGGGCGTCGCGGCGTATCTGCTGCGGGGCGCGGCCCGGCCGCACCCGTCGCGGCCGGGTGCG
>NZ_MULI01000110.1 GCF_002939385.1 Streptomyces sp. MH60
GCCCGGCCGGCCACGGGACGGGGGCGGCGGACGCGGCCGACGCCCGTACCGGCCCGGACGGAGCCGACCCCGACGCGGGCGCCGCCGAGGCCGACCCCGACGGCGCCGAGGAAGCGGCGGCCCCCGCCGGTCCCCAGGAGGAACACCCCCTCGCCTCCTACGTGCTGCGCGTCAACGGCGCCGACCGGCCCGTCACCGACGCCTGGATCGGAGAATCGCTGCTGTACGTGCTGCGCGAGCGGCTCGGCCTCGCGGGCGCCAAGGACGGCTGCTCGCAGGGCGAGTGCGGCGCCTGCAACGTGCAGGTCGACGGGCGTCTCGTCGCCTCCTGCCTGGTCCCGTCCGTGACCGCGGCCGGCAGCGAGGTGCGCACCGTCGAGGGCCTGGCCACCGACGGACAGCCCTCGGACGTGCAGCGGGCGCTGGCCCGGCGCGGCGCCGTGCAGTGCGGCTTCTGCGTGCCCGGCATGGCGATGACCGTGCACAACCTTCTGGAAGGCAACCCGGCCCCGACCGAACTGGAGGCCCGCCAGGCCCTGTGCGGCAACCTGTGCCGCTGCTCCGGCTACCGGGGCGTCCTGGAGGCCGTCCAGGAGGTCGTCGCCGAACGCGAGGCGCACGCCGACGCCGACGCGCAGGCGGGCGCCGACACCGAGGAGCCCCGCATCCCGCACCAGGCGGGCCCCGGCGCGGGCGGCGTCAATCCGGCGGCGTTCGAGTCCCGGCCACCGCCCGGGGCGCAGGACCCGACAGGACCGCACGACCAGTCGCCCTACGGCGACCACGGAGACCACGGCACCCACGGCCGGGACGGAGGCCACGCGTGAGCAACGACGCCGCGACTGCGGAGGCCGAGGGAACCGCCGAGGCGGCGACCCCCGTCCCCGAGCCGATCCCGCACGGCATCGGCGCGTCCCTGCCGCCCGCCGACGCCCGCGCCAAGACCGAGGGCACCTTCCCGTACGCCGCCGACCTGTGGGCCGAGGGCCTGCTGTGGGCGGCCGTGCTGCGCTCACCGCACCCGCACGCGCGCATCGTGTCCATCGACACCACCCACGCGCGCGAGATGCCCGGCGTACGCGCGGTCGTCACCCACGAGGACGTGCCCGGCACCCCGCTGCACGGCCGCGGCGGCCACGCCGACCGCCCGGTGTTCGCCTCCGAGGTCGTACGCCACCACGGCGAGCCCCTCGCCGCCGTCGCCGCCGACCACCCGGACACCGCGCGGATGGCCGCCGCCGCCGTCATCGTCGAGTACGAGGTGCTCGACCCGGTCACCGACCCGGAGCAGGCCTTCGAGGCCGAGCCGCTGCACCCCGACGGCAACCTGATCCGGCACATCCCGCTGCGCCACGGCGACCCGGAGGCGGCCGGCGAGATCGTCGTCGAGGGCCTGTACCGCATCGGCCGCCAGGACCCGGCGCCCATAGGGGCCGAGGCGGGTCTGGCCGTACCGCGCCCCGACGGCGGCGTGGAGCTGTACCTGGCCTCCACCGACCCGCACGGCGACCGCGACATCGCCGCCGCCTGCTACGGCCTGCCCCCCGAACAGGTGAAAATCGTGGTCACCGGGGTGCCGGGCGCCACCGCCGACCGCGAGGACCAGGGCTTCCAGCTGCCGCTCGGCCTGCTCGCGCTGAAGACCGGCTGCCCGGTCAAACTGACCGCCACGCGCGAGGAGTCCTTCCTCGGGCACACCCACCGCCACCCCACCCTGCTGCGCTACCGCCACCACGCGGACGCCGAGGGCCGGGTCGTGAAGGTCGAGGCGCAGATCCTGCTCGACGCGGGCGCCTACGCGGACACCTCCTCCGAGGCCCTGGCCGCCGCGGTCGCCTTCGCCTGCGGCCCCTACGTCGTCCCGAACGCCTTCATCGAGGGCTGGGCCGTACGCACCAACAACCCGCCCTCCGGCCATGTGCGCGGCGAGGGCGCCATGCAGGTGTGCGCCGCGTACGAGGCGCAGATGGACAAGGTCGCCAAGAAGCTCGGCCTGGACCCGGCCGAGGTGCGCCTGCGCAACGTCCTGGCCACCGGCGACGTGCTGCCCACCGGCCAGACGGTCACGTGCCCCGCCCCGGTCGCCGAACTCCTCCAGGCGGTCCGCGACTTCCCGCTCCCCGCGCTGCCCAAGGACACGCCCGAGGAGGAGTGGCTGCTGCCCGGCGGCCCCGAGGGCGCGGGCGAACCGGGCGCGGTGCGCCGGGGCGTGGGCTACGGCATCGGCATGGTGCACATGCTCGGCGCGGAGGGCGCGGACGAGGTCTCCACGGCCACCGTGAAGGTCCAGGACGGCGTGGCGACGGTGCTGTGCGCGGCCGTCGAGACCGGCCAGGGCTTCACCACGTTGGCCCGGCAGATCGTGCAGGACACCCTCGGCGTCGACGAAGTCCAGGTGGCACCCGTCGACACCGACCAGCCCCCGGCCGGACCGGGCTGCCGGGGCCGGCACACCTGGGTGTCGGGCGGTGCGGTGGAGCGGGCGGCCAAGATGGTCCGCACCCAGCTCCTCCAGCCGCTGGCGCACCAGTTCGGGATGTCGACCGAGCTGCTCCAGATCGCCGACGGCAAGATCACCTCCTACGACGGCGTGCTGTCGACGACCGTCAGCGAAGCGCTGGACGGCAAGGAGCTGTGGGCCACCGCCCAGTGCCGCCCGCACCCCACCGAGCCGCTCGACGAGGCCGGGCAGGGCGACGCGTTCGTCGGCATGGCCTTCTGCGCGATCCGCGCGGTGGTGGACGTGGACATCGAGATCGGCTCGGTACGGGTCGTGGAGCTGGCCGTCGCCCAGGACGTCGGCCGGGTCCTGAACCCGGCCCAGCTGACCGCCCGGATCGAGGCGGGCGTCACCCAGGGCGTCGGCATCGCCCTCACGGAGAACCTCCGCACCCCGCGCGGTCTGATCCGCCACCCCGACCTGACCGGCTACGCCCTGCCGACCGCGCTGGACGCCCCGGACATCCGGATCGTGAAGCTCGTCGAGGAGCGTGACGTGGTCGCGCCCTTCGGCGCCAAGGCCGTCAGCGCGGCACCGGTGGTGGCGTCCCCGGCGGCCGTCGCCTCCGCCGTGCGCGCGGCCACGGGACGCCCGGTGAACCGCCTCCCGATCCGTCCGCAGGCCGCGGTGGCCACCGGTCACTGAGCGGCAGTCGAGCCGCCCGCGCGCGTGAGGCAACGGGCGCGGTCCCCGGCGCGTCCTACCGGGCGGACGGGGTCCGTGCGCAGACGCGTTGTCAGTGGTGGCGCGTAGTCTCCGAAGGAGTGCGAACGACAGCCGTCGGCACACGGACGGCCATACAGCTCGGGGGAGACCATGCAGGCGGTCACTGGTGGTACGACGACCATGCGGGACGCGGCGGCGGACGTCCGGACGCCGATCCCCTCGCTGGTCTCCCGGGTCCGCCTCGCGACGTCCGTGGAGGACCCGTCGTGGGCGCGCGGCGCCTCCCGGTGGTCCCCGGGAAGCTGCGAGCGGCCGTCCCTGTGGAACACGTCGGCCTTGATGAGCTGCCTGCTCCTGGCGGTGAGCCACCGCGCGGAGCCGGGGACCGCCCAGGAGCTCCCGGCCCGGTTCCTGGACCGGGAGTTCGGCCGTCACCGGGTGACGCGCTTCGAGGACATCGACTTCCCGGGCACCCTCGTCCACCGGCCCACCCGCCGCTTCCTGCGCGAGACGGGCCTGCCCGAGGACGCCCACCCCTTCCGGCGGGACGCGGACGACCTGCCGCTGCCGACGCTGGCGGAGTACGGCGAGGAGCACCCCGGGCACCCGGTCCCGGCCGGCGCGGAGCGCCTCGTACGCCTGGGACGGCTCGCGGACGGCGCACACGTGGTCGTCCACGGCACCACGGGCGCCGTCCTCACCTGGCGGACGCCCGACGGCACCCTCCACCCCCTGGTGGCGGACGTCTCCGCCCTCGCCCTCACCCTCTGGGCGCTGCGCCGCGCGGCGCTGCTGGAGGCCGTGGCGGGGATCGAACCCGCGTAACTCGCTTTGCAGGCGAGCCCCTCAACCACTCGGGCACACGGCCGTGTCCGACTTCGTGACCCGACGGTAGGCGGAGCGGGGACCGGCGCTCAAGGAATCCGGGAAGGCCGCAACACGACTGCCATACCGCGTTCACGAACGGCGGGCGGTCGTACGACCAAGGTCCCGGTCCCGCCCCGTCTCCCGACAGGGGTCACAGCGGGCCTCGGCCCTTACTCTGGCGACCATGACCGTCCCTGAGCCCCGCGACACCGATGTCGCCGTCCAAGCCGAGCCCTCCCTCGCCACCGCAGCCCCCGCCGAGACCGTGCTGAGCCGTGCCTACCGGGCGCTGAGCATCGGCATCGTCTCCGTCATCGTGCTGATCGCCTTCGAGGCGACGGCGGTCGGCACGGCGATGCCGGTGGCGGCGCGGGAGCTGGACGGGGTGTCGCTGTACGCGTTCGCGTTCTCGGGGTACTTCACGACCAGCCTCTTCGGGATGGTGCTCTCCGGCCAGTGGTCGGACCGGCGCGGGCCGCTGGCGCCCCTGACGGCCGGCATCGCCGCCTTCGCGGCCGGTCTCGTGCTGTCCGGGACGGCGGGCGCGATGTGGCTGTTCATCCTGGGGCGGGCCGTGCAGGGGCTCGGCGGCGGGCTGGTGATCGTCGCGCTGTACGTCGTCGTGGGGCGGGCCTACCCGGAGCGGCTGCGGCCCGCGATCATGGCGGCGTTCGCGGCGGGCTGGGTGGTTCCGTCCGTCGTCGGTCCGCTGGCCTCCGGCGCGGTGACCGAGCACCTCGGCTGGCGCTGGGTGTTCCTCGGCATCCCGGTGCTGGTCGTCCTCCCGCTCGCGCTCGCGCTGCCGCAGATACGCAGCCGCGCGGCGGGTTCCGTGGGGGGAGCGGGCACCCCGGCCTCCTTCGACCGCCGCCGGATCCGCCTCGCCCTGGCCATCTCGCTGGGCGCGGGCCTGCTCCAGTACGCCGCCCAGGACCTGCGCTGGGTGTCGCTGCTGCCGGGCGCGGTGGGCGTGGCGCTGCTCGTCCCCGCGGTCCTCGGACTGCTGCCGCGCGGCACCTACCGGGCGGTGCGCGGCCTGCCCTCCGTGGTCCTGCTGCGCGGGGTGGCCGCGGGGTCCTTCATCGCCGCCGAGTCCTTCGTCCCGCTGATGCTGGTCACGCAGCGGGGGCTCAGCCCGACCCTCGCCGGACTCTCCCTGGCGGCGGGCGGGGCGACCTGGGCCGCCGGTTCCTGGCTCCAGTCCCGGCCGCGTCTGGAACCGCACCGGGAGCGCCTGATGGCCCTCGGCATGCTCCTGGTCGCGGCGGCCGTCGCCACGGCGCCCAGTGTGCTGATCGACGCCGTCCCCGCCTGGACGGTCGCCGTCGCCTGGGCCTTCGGCTGCTTCGGCATGGGCCTGGTGATCTCCTCCACCAGCGTGCTGCTGCTCAAGCTCTCCGCCCCCGAGGAGGCCGGCGCCAACTCCGCCGCCCTGCAGATCTCCGACGGCCTCTCCAACGTCGTCCTGCTGTCGGCCGGCGGCGCGGCCTTCGCGGCCCTCGGCGGCGGCACGGTGAGCCACGCGGCCACCGAGGCGACCGGCTCCCACCCGGCCGCCTTCGCCGCGGTGTTCCTGCCGATGGCGGCGGTGGCGCTGGCGGGGGCGTGGGTCGCGACGCGGGTGCGGGAGAAGTGAGCCGCGCACGACCCGACGGGGCGGGCGGGGCGGCTGTGACGTCCGTCCCACCCGGGGGTGACCCGCCCCCGTGCGCGCGTTGATCGCGTCGGCCCGCCGGTAGGGTGGCCCGGTTGTCATACGTGGCCGAGCCGCTCTACCCCCTTCGGAGACCGTGACTACCACCGCCAGCTCCAGCACCTCGCACCACCTGTCCCCGGCCTTCCCCGGCCGTGCCCCCTGGGGCACCGCCGGCAAGCTGCGGGCCTGGCAGCAGGGGGCGATGGAGAAGTACCTCCAGGACCAGCCCAGGGACTTCCTGGCCGTCGCCACCCCCGGCGCCGGAAAGACGACCTTCGCGCTGACGCTGGCGTCCTGGCTGCTGCACCACCACGTCGTGCAGCAGGTGACCGTCGTCGCGCCGACCGAGCACCTGAAGAAGCAGTGGGCCGAGGCCGCGGCACGGATAGGGATCAAGCTCGACCCCGAGTACAGCGCGGGCCCGCTCAGCCGCGAGTACCAGGGCATCGCCATCACCTACGCGGGCGTCGGCGTACGCCCCATGCTGCACCGCAACCGCGTCGAGCAGCGCAAGACCCTGGTGATCCTCGACGAGATCCACCACGCCGGTGACTCCAAGTCCTGGGGCGAGGCCTGCCTGGAGGCGTTCGAACCGGCCACCCGCCGCCTCGCGCTCACCGGCACGCCCTTCCGCTCGGACACCAACCCGATCCCCTTCGTCGCGTACGAGGAGGGCAACGACGGCATCCGCCGCTCCGCCGCCGACTACACGTACGGCTACGGCTCGGCGCTCGCCGACGGCGTGGTCCGTCCCGTCATCTTCATGAGCTACAGCGGCAACATGCGCTGGCGCACCAAGGCGGGCGACGAGATCGCCGCCCGGCTCGGCGAACCGATGACCAAGGACGCCGTCAGCCAGGCCTGGCGCACCGCGCTCGACCCGCGCGGCGAGTGGATGCCGGCCGTGCTGCGGGCGGCCGACCAGCGGCTGACCGAGGTCAGGAAGGCCATCCCGGACGCCGGGGCGCTCGTCATCGCCGCCGACCAGGACTCCGCCCGCGCCTACGCCAAGCTGATCCGGGAGATCACCGGCGACAGGGCCACCGTCGTGCTGTCCGACGACGCGGGCGCCTCGAAGAACATCGACACGTTCAGCCAGAGCACCGACCGCTGGATGGTCGCCGTCCGCATGGTGTCCGAGGGCGTCGACGTTCCGCGCCTCGCGGTCGGCGTCTACGCCACGACGATCTCCACCCCCCTCTTCTTCGCCCAGGCGGTCGGCCGCTTCGTCCGGTCCCGCCGGCGCGGCGAGACCGCCTCCGTCTTCCTCCCCACCGTGCCCGACCTGCTCACCTTCGCCAACGAGATGGAGCGCGAGCGGGACCACGTCCTCGACAAGCCCAAGAAGGAGGGCGAGGAGGACCCCTACGCCGAGTCCGAGAAGGAGATGGACGAGGCGAACCGGGAACAGGACGAGGACACCGGCGAGCAGGAGCAGTTCGCCTTCGAGGCGCTGGAGTCCGAGGCCACCTTCGACCGCGTCATGTACAACGGCGCCGAGTTCGGGATGCAGGCCCACCCGGGCAGCGAGGAGGAGCAGGACTACCTCGGCATCCCGGGCCTGCTGGAGCCCGACCAGGTGCAGTTGCTGCTCCAGAAGCGGCAGGCCCGGCAGATCGCGCACAGCCGCAGGAAGCCCGACGAAGAGGCCGACCTGCTCGAACTGCCCGCCGAGCGGCGCCCGGTGGTCTCCCACAAGGAGCTGATGGAGCTGCGCAAGCAGCTCAACACCATGGTCGGCGCCTACGTCCACCAGAGCGGCAAACCGCACGGCGTGATCCACACCGAACTGCGCCGCGTCTGCGGTGGCCCGCCCAGCGCCGAGGCGACCGGCGGACAGCTGCGCCAGCGCATCGCCAAGGTGCAGGAGTGGGCGACCCGCATGAAGTGAGGCGGGGTCGCTACGGCGTCGGAGGCGTGTGCGGAACGTACCGGGACAAACACCGGCAGTCGATAACGGTTGGCGCCCGGATTCTGGACGGAGCCTTCCGCTGAGCGGACCTGGTAGTTACTGTCCCGCTACGCACACGCCCCGTGGCAGCGCCGCCGCGGAGCGCAGCCGTGAAGCGACTGGGCCCGGGACAAGGCCGGGCCGTCAGCCGATCGGCGGCCTCTGAAGCGCGTCACTGACGGGACTCGGTGACGCATCCCCGCGAGGAGGGCCGCCGACCTCACCACTAAGGAGTGGGCGTCGTGACCGCGGAGACCTCTCAGACGCTCGACAGGGGACTGCGGGTCCTCAAACTGCTGGCCGATACGGACCACGGGCTGACCGTCACCGAGCTGTCCCACAAACTGGGCGTCAACCGGACCGTCGTGTACCGGTTGCTCGCCACGCTGGAGCAGCACGCACTCGTACGCCGCGACCTGGGCGGCCGGGCCCGCGTCGGCCTCGGCGTCCTGGGCCTCGGCCGCCAGGTGCACCCCCTGGTCCGCGAGGCCGCGATGCCGGCCCTGCGCGCGCTCGCCGAGGACATCGGGGCGACGGCCCACCTGACCCTGGTGGACGGCGCGGAAGCCCTGGCCGTGGCCGTCGTGGAGCCGACCTGGACCGACTACCACGTCGCCTACCGCGCGGGCTTCCGCCACCCCCTGGAACGGGGCGCCGCGGGCAAGGCCATCCTCTCCGCCCGCCGCCCGCCCCAGCCCTCCGGCCAGGACGCCGACACCCCCGGCTACACCCTCACCCACGGCGAACTGGAGGCCGGCGCCTGCGGCGCGGCGGCGCCCCTGCTCGGAGTGACGGGCGTCGAGGGCAGCGTCGGCGTCGTCATGCTGGCCGACGTGGTCCCCGAACGAGTCGGCGAACGCGTCATGCACGCGGCCCGCGAGGTGGCGGAGGCGCTGCGCTGAACCGGGTCGTGCCCGGGCGTCGGAGCCCCGGGGAGCGCGCCACGTTAGATTGACCCCGTGCTCTCTCGTCTCACGCGTCCCCAGTTCCTCGCTGTCTGCGGTCTGCCCGTCGTGGCGCTGCTCGCGACCGCCGTGTTCGCGCCGTTGCCGTTCTCCGTGGCGCAGCCGGGGCTGACGGCCGATGTGCTGGGCGAGAACCGGGGGGCCGAGGTGATCACGATCAGCGGCGCGCCGACGCACGACACCAGCGGGCAGCTGCGGATGACGACGATCGAGGCGACCGGGCCGGACGCGAGCATCCACCTCGGGGACGTGCTCGGCAGCTGGTTCGACACCGACCGGGCCGTGATGCCGCGCGACGCCGTCTACCCGAGCGGCGACGACGTGAGCGAGATCGAGCAGTACAACCAGGAGCAGATGAAGGAGTCGCAGGACTCCGCCACCACGGCCGCGCTCCGCTACCTCCGGATGGACAAGGACGACGTCGACGTCGAGCTCCGGCTGGAGGACGTCGGCGGGCCCAGCGCCGGGCTGCTGTTCTCGCTCGGCATCGTCGACAAGCTCGGCACCGGGGACCTCACCGGCGGCAAGGTCGTCGCCGGGACGGGGACCATCACCGACGGCGGCAAGGTCGGTGCCGTCGGCGGGGTGCCGCTCAAGACGCAGGCCGCCCGGCGGGACGGCGCCACCGTGTTCCTCGTGCCGAAGGCGGAGTGCTCGGACGCGCGGGCCGAGCTGCCGAAGGGGCTGCGGCTGATCCCGGTGACGACGCTCAAGGGCGCGGTCGACTCCCTCAAGGCGCTGGAGAGCGGCAAGGGCGGCGTCCCCGCCTGCTGAGCGGACCGGCCGGCCCTACCCCTCCGTCACGAAGCCCTTCTCCTTCATCCAGTCCAGCGCCACCTGGTGCGGATCCTCGCCGTCCACGTCGACCTTCGCGTTCAGGGTCCGCGCCACGTCGTTGGTCAGCGCCTCGGTGACCGGGTCCAGGACGGACGCGATCGCCGGCCACTTCTTCAGGGTCGCCGTGCGGACCATCGGCGCCGCGTTGTAGTTCGGGAAGAACTTCTTGTCGTCCTCCATCACCACCAGGTTCATGGACTTGATCCGCCCGTCGGTGGTGTACACCTCGCCGTACGTGCAGGCGCCCTTCGCGGTCTGGGTGTAGATGATGCCGGTGTCCATCTGGGTGATGTTCGCGGCGGGCAGCGACATGCCGTACGCCTTCTCCAGGCCCGGCAGGCCGTCCGCGCGGTTGGCGAACTCGCCCTCCACGCACAGCGTCACCGCACCGGGGTCGGACTTCGCCAGCGCGGCGACCTCGGAGAGGGTCTTCGTCCGGTACTTCTTGTAGTTGGCCTGGTTCATCGCCAGCGCGTACGTGTTGTTCAGGCGGGCGGGCTCCAGCCACGTCAGGCCCTTCTTCGCGTCGGCCTCCTTCACCGCCTTCCACTGCTGCTCCGGGTCGGGGATCGGCCTGCTGTTGCCCAGGTAGGTGATCCACGCGGTGCCCGTGTACTCGTACGTGGCGTCGGCGTCGCCGTTCTCCACCGCCGCGCGGGTGCCGACCGAGCCCTGGATGCCGGTGCGGTCGAGCACCTCCGCGCCGGCCGCCTCGAAGGCGATGCCCATGATCGCGCCGAGGACCAGCTGCTCGGTGAACTCCTTCGAGGTGACCGTCAGATCGGCGCCCTCCAGGGGCCGCCCCTTCCCGATCGAGCCGGGCTCCACGTCGTCGACCATCGGGGAGCCGCTGGTCAGACCGCACCCGGCGGAGGCGGAAAGGAGCGCGGCGGCCAGCGCCCAGCAGGTACGCCGTCTCATGTGCCCACCTCCAGCCCCCGTGGCCGCAGCAGCAGTTCGGCCAGCGAGGCCAGCCAGTCCACCAGCAGGGCCAGGGCGACGGTGAGGACCGAGCCCAGGACCAGCACCGGCATCCGCTGGCTGGTGATGCCGGTGGTGATCAGCACGCCCAGGCCACCGCCGCCGCCGAAGGTGGCCAGCGTCGCCGTACCGACGTTCAGGACCAGGGCCGTGCGCACACCGGCCAGGATGAGCGGGACGGCCAGCGGGAGTTCCACCCGGGCGAGCACGCCCAGCGGGGACATCCCGATGCCCCGAGCCGCCTCCAGGAGCGTCGGGTCGTTCGCCTTCAGACCGGCGATGGTGTTGGAGAGCACGGGCAGGACGGCGTAGACGATGATGCCGATCAGGGCGGCCCTGCGGCCGATGCCCAGCCAGATCACCAGCAGCGCCAGCAGACCGATCGCCGGGGTCGCCTGGCCCATGTTGGCGAACGCCATCGCGAACGGGGTGGCCTTCCGGAACGCCCCGCGGGTGAGCAGGATGCCCAGCGGGATCGCGATGATCAGCACGAAGAAGGTGGAGATCACCGTCAGCTGGACGTGCTGCCACAGCGCCTTGGTGACCTGGCCGTTGCCGAGCGCGTTCCGGCTGAGCGCGTCCAGGTCCGCCTGCCGGAACCACAGCCAGGTCGCCAGCAGTACGGCGATCAGGACGACGGGCAGGAAGGTCAGCTTGCGCCAGCCGATCCGGGGACCCGCCGCCACCGGGGACGGCGGGGGAGCCTCGCCCTCCTCCTCGTCGTCGCGGAAGGCGAGCCCCTTGACCTCGTGCTCGCCCGCGGGACGGCGGCCGGGGGAGGGGCGCGAGGAGCCGCTCACGCGCGGCCCCCGACCCCGCCGAAGCCCTCCTGCTCGGTGTGCGTCTGCGTGGCCCGGGTCTCCTCCAGGTCGTGCTGGTGCTCCAGCGCGTCCAGCCGGTCGGCCTCCAGCAGCTCGTGCACGGAGTTCATCAGCGTCTCCATGTCGACGACGCCCTCGTACGCGCCGTGCCGCCCGGTGACCGCGACCCGCCCCGCGTTGTCGGTGAGCACCGCCTCCAGCGCGTCCCGCAGCGTCGCGTCCCGGGTCACCGTGTCGTGGACCAGCGTCCCGGCCCGCGCCAGCGAGCCCCTGGCCCGCATCAGATCGCCGCGCCGCAGCCACTTGTAGGGGCGTCCGCGCCGGTCCAGGAGCAGGATCTCGTTGGTGCCCGACTCCCGCAGCCGGTCGAAGATGTGCTGGAGCGGGTCCTCCACGGTCACCGTCGGGTAGTCCGTGATGCCCACGTCCCGCACCCGGGTCAGGTTCAGCCGCTTGAGGGCGGCGCCCGCGCCGACGAAGCCGGAGACGAAGTCGTCCGCCGGGTTGGTGAGGATCGCCTCCGGGGTGTCGAACTGCGCGATGTGGGAGCGTTCGCGCAGCACGGCGATCCGGTCGCCCAGCTTGATCGCCTCGTCGAAGTCGTGGGTGACGAAGACGATCGTCTTGTGCAGTTCGTGCTGGAGGCGGATCAGCTCGTCCTGGAGGTGGTCCCGGGTGATCGGGTCGACCGCGCCGAACGGCTCGTCCATCAGCAGCACCGGCGGATCGGCCGCCAGCGCCCGCGCCACGCCCACCCGCTGCTGCTGGCCGCCGGAGAGCTGGCGGGGATAGCGGCCGTGGAACTCCCCGGCGTCCAGGCCGACCAGGTCCAGCATCTCCTCCACCCGGGAGCGGATGCGGGACTTGGACCAGCCGATCATCCTCGGCACGAGGGCGATGTTCTGGGCGACGGTCATGTGCGGGAAGAGACCGGAGGACTGGATCGCGTAGCCGACCTTGCGGCGCAGCTTCACCGGGTCGATGTCGGTGACGTCCTCGCCGTTGATGCGGATGCGTCCGCCGCTGGGCTCGATCAGCCGGTTGATCATCTTCAGGGTGGTGGACTTCCCGCAGCCCGAGGGGCCGACGAAGATGACCGTCTCCCCGGCCTTGATCTCCATCGACACGTTCTCGACGGCGGGCTGCGGATTGCCCGGGTAGAGCTTGGTGAGGGACTCCAGCTCGATGGTCGCGCCGGTGGTGCCGTCGTGGCCGTTCCCGGCCACGGACTCCGCTGTCTCAGACACGGATCCCCCTCGGAATGGTCAGCCGTCCCAGCAGCACGTACGCCGCGTCGAACAGCAGGGCCAGGACGATGATCCCGAGCGTGCCCGCGAGGACCTGGTTGAGCGCGTTCTTGCTGCCCAGCGAGGCGATCCCGCGGAAGATCTCGTTGCCGAGGCCCGGCCCGGAGGCGTAGGCGGCGATCGCGGCGATGCCCATCAGCATCTGCGTGGAGACCCGGATGCCGGTCAGGATCGGCGGCCAGGCCAACGGCAGCTCCACCCGCAGCAGCCGCGCCGGACGCGACATCCCGATGCCCGTGGCGGCGTCCACCAGCGCCGGGTCCACCCCGCGCAGGCCCACGATCGAGTTCCGCACGATCGGCAGCAGCCCGTACAGGGTGAGCGCGGTCACCGTCGGCGGCACGCCGAGGCCGACGATCGGGATGAGCAGACCGATCATGGCCAGCGACGGGATGGTGAGGATGGTCGACGTGGACAGGGTCGCCAGGTTCCCCGCCCAGTCGCTGCGGTAGGTGAGGACGCCGATCAGCACCCCGAGCAGGGTCGCCACGACCATGCACTGGAAGACCGCGCTGGCGTGCTGATAGGCGTCGGCGAGCAACTGCTGGTGGCGGCTGCCCAGGAAGTCCCAGAAGTTCACGTCCGCTCACCTCCGGGATCGGGGCCGCCTCAGTCCTGTCCGCCGCTGTCCCCGGCCGCCTGCTCCACCAGCGGGATGATCCGCAGCGGAACGGGGTTCTCCATCACGATCGCCGTGGCGGCCCGGACGATGCCATCAAAACCGACAACCCGGTCGATCACCCGCTGGAGATCGGCGTTCGAGCGGGCCACGAGGCGGCACAGCATGTCCCCGGTGCCGGTCGTGGTGTGCAGCTCCAGGACCTCCGGCACATGCGCCAAGTGCGTCCGCACGTCGGCCCCTTGACCCTGCCTGATCTCCAGCGTGGCGAACGCCGTGACCGGGTAGCCGAGGGCCGCCGGGTCCACCTCCGGACCGAATCCGCGGATGACTCCGTTCGACTGAAGCCGGTCGAGCCGCGCCTGCGCGGTGCCGCGCGCCACCCCGAGCCGCCGGGACATCTCCAGCACCCCGATCCGCGGCTCCCGCGCCAGCAGCGAGATGATCCGCCCGTCCAGCCGGTCGATCCCCGTACCCGCCATACCCCTCACCCTCCCGGCTGGTCATCCTGTACAGATCGCCTGGCACCATCGGCGTATCACTGGTCAGGTTGCCCAGTGAAAACGCAAACTATTGCGCACCTTGCGGACACGGGAGAACCTGCGGCTATGACGCAGACCACACACCACACTCCCGACACCGCCCGGCAGGCCGACCCCTTCCCGGTCAAGGGAATGGACGCGGTCGTCTTCGCCGTGGGCAACGCCAAGCAGGCCGCGCACTACTACTCCACCGCCTTCGGCATGAAGCTGGTCGCCTACTCCGGACCGGAGAACGGCAGCCGGGAGACCGCGAGCTACGTCCTGGAGAGCGGCTCCGCCCGCTTCGTGTTCACCTCGGTGATCAAGCCCGCGACCGACTGGGGCCGCTTCCTCGCCCAGCACGTGGCCGAGCACGGCGACGGCGTCGTCGACCTCGCCATCGAGGTCCCGGACGCCCGCGCCGCCCACGCCTACGCCGTCGAGCACGGCGCCCGCTCGCTCGCCGAGCCGCACGAGGTCAAGGACGAGCACGGCACCGTCGTCCTCGCCGCCATCGCCACCTACGGCGAGACCCGGCACACCCTCGTCGAGCGCACCGGCTACGACGGGCCGTACCTGCCCGGCTACGTCCCCGCCAAGCCGATGGTCGCCCCGCCGGAGCAGCGCGTCTTCCAGGCCGTGGACCACTGCGTCGGCAACGTCGAACTCGGCCGCATGAACGAGTGGGTCGGCTTCTACAACAAGGTCATGGGCTTCACGAACATGAAGGAGTTCGTGGGCGACGACATCGCCACCGAGTACAGCGCGCTGATGTCGAAGGTCGTGGCGGACGGCACCCTCAAGGTCAAGTTCCCGATCAACGAGCCCGCCGTCGCCAAGAAGAAGTCCCAGATCGACGAGTACCTGGAGTTCTACGGCGGCGCCGGCGTCCAGCACATCGCGCTGAACACCAACGACATCGTGGCGACCGTCCGCGCGATGAAGGCGGCCGGCGTCGAGTTCCTGAACACCCCCGACTCGTACTACGACACGCTCGGCGAGTGGGCCGGCGAGACCCGGGTGCCCGTCGACATCCTGCGCGAGCTGAAGATCCTCGTCGACCGCGACGAGGACGGCTACCTGCTGCAGATCTTCACCAAGCCGGTCCAGGACCGTCCGACCGTCTTCTTCGAGATGATCGAACGCCACGGCTCGATGGGCTTCGGCAAGGGCAACTTCAAGGCCCTGTTCGAGGCGATCGAGCGCGAGCAGGAGAAGCGCGGCAACCTCTGACACCGGCTCCGCCAAGGCGGATCTCAGGCGGGCGGGCCCTCCACCGAGGGCTCGCCCAGCTCCGTCAGCGCCCGCTCCGCCTCCGGCGCCCACAGCGGCGAGAAGTACGGGTTGACCGTCAGCGCCTCCCGCAGATGCCGCCGCGCGGCCGCGGACCGCCCCAGCTCCCGCTCGATCAGGCCCCGGTGGAAGACGTACAGCGCGCTGCGCACCCCGCCGCCCTTGTCGCCGTCGGTCGCGATCGTCGCGAACTCCAGCGCCTCCTCGTCCGCACCGGTGCGGTGCAGCGCCCAGCCCAGCGCGTCGGCGACCGCGGTCCCCGGCTGCCGTCCCCACTCGGCGCGCAGCCGCTCCACCGCCGCCGCCGGATCGCCGTGGTCGGCGTCGAGCCGCCCCAGCACCAGCTGCTCGTCGGCTCCGGCCGCCTCCGCGTCCCGCGCCCGCTCCCGCAGCTGGTCGTACTCCACCCGCGCCGCCTGCCCGAGGCCCAGCGACTCGTACAGCTCGCCCAGCTCCAGCGCGTACTCGGGGCTCGGCTGCTTGGCCAGCGCCGCCTGGTACGCGGACAGCGCCTCCGTCGTCCGGCCCAGCGCCGCCAGCGCCCGGCCCTGCCCGGCCTGCGCGGCCCGCTGGTCGGGGTCGGTGCGCAGCGCCTCCTGGAAGAACCGCAGCGCCTCCGCACGGTCCCCGCGCTCGAAGGCCAGCCGCCCGGCCTGCTCCAGGTACGCCGCCCGCTCCGCCGGTGCCTCGGCGGCCGCCGCCGCGTCCGAGATCCGGGCCGCCGCGTCCTCCCGCCAGCCCCGGTCCCGGTAGACGGCCGCGGCCAGCGCGCCCACGGCCGGAGCGCCGGGACGCAGCTCCATCACCGTGTCCAGGGCCCGGCCCACGCCTTTGTCGTCGCCGAGCCCGGTATACGCGCCGATCAGCACCGCGTGCGCCGTCCACCGCTTCGGCGCCACCCGCACCGCGCTCTCGCCCCACTTCTTCGCCGCCGGGTAGTCCCGGCGCGCCACCGCCAGCGCGGCGAGCCCCTCCAGGGCCTGCGGATTGCGCTCGGGCCCCGTCTTCAGCGAGGTGCGCAGCGCCTTCTCGGCCTTCGGCCAGTTCGCGCCGTCCGCCGTACGGCGGCCCTGCTCGACGTACGCCGCGCCGAGCACCGCCCACGACGCCCCGTCCAGCGGATGCGCCCGCAAGTGGGTCTCCCGGTCGCCGATCAGCGCCGCCAGGTCCGGCAGCGCGGCCGGCACCCCCGTGGTGACCGCACCGCGCGCCAGCGCCGCGGGCCCCGGCGCGGGCGGGGGAGCGTCGCCGCCCTCCCAGGGGAGCAGCACCAGGACCCCGCCGAGCACGGCGGCACCGGCGACGGAGGCGATCAGCACCCGGCGCCCGCGGCGCCACCGCCGCCCGGGTGCCGGTACCTCGCCCTGTTCCCGCCGGGTCCGCCTCTCCATGACCTCCATGGCGCTCACTGTGCGCCCATACGACGATCACATCGGGCAGGTGGCGGATGCCGCCCACGGGGTTCACACCGATGGCCGTGGATGCGAGCCTGTGATCATGAGCCGTATCGAAGCGCCTCGCGACGAAGACGACGCAGCCGCGACGGTCGACCGCGCCTCCGGCGACCGGAGCGCCCTCGTCGACCGGCTGCTGGCCGGTCTGCCCGCCGGGTCCGTCCTCACCGACCCGGATGTCACGGCCTCCTACGCCCACGACATGGCGAGCTTCTGCCCGGCCGGCGCCCCCGCCGCGGTCGTCCTGCCGCGCACCGTCGAGGACGTCCAGCACGTCATGCGCACCGCCACCGAGCTGCGCGTCCCGGTGGTCCCGCAGGGCGCCCGCACCGGCCTGTCCGGCGCGGCCAACGCCACCGACGGCTGCGTGGTCCTCTCCCTGACGAAGATGGACCGCATCCTGGAGATCAACCCCGTCGACCGCGTCGCCGTCGTCGAACCGGGCGTCGTCAACGCCACGCTCTCCCGCGCGGTGAACGAACACGGCCTCTACTACCCGCCGGACCCCTCCAGCTGGGAGATGTGCACCATCGGCGGCAACATCGGCACCGCCTCCGGCGGCCTGTGCTGCGTCAAGTACGGGGTGACCGCCGAGTACGTCCTCGGGCTCGACGTCGTCCTCGCCGACGGCCGCCTGATGTCCACCGGCCGCCGCACCGCCAAGGGCGTCGCCGGGTACGACCTGACCCGGCTCTTCGTCGGCTCCGAGGGCTCCCTCGGCATCGTCGTGAAGGCGGTCCTCGGGCTGCGCCCCCGGCCGCCCGAGCAGCTGGTGCTGGCCGCCGAGTTCGCCTCCGCGTCCGCCGCCTGCGACGCGATCTGCCGGATCATGGAGGGCGGGCACGTGCCGTCCCTCCTCGAACTGATGGACCGTACGACCGTCAAGGCGGTCAACGACCTCGCCCACATGGGTCTGCCGGAGAGCACCGAGGCGCTCCTGCTCGCCGCCTTCGACACCACCGACCCGGCCGCCGACCTCGCCGCCGTCGGCGCGCTGTGCGAGGCCGCGGGCGCCACGCAGGTGGTCCCGGCCGAGGACGCGGCCGAGTCCGAACTCCTCCTCCAGGCCAGGCGCCTGGCCCTCACCGCGCTCGAAGCCGTCAAGGGCACCACGATGATCGACGACGTGTGCGTGCCCCGCTCCCGGCTCGGCGACATGCTGGAGGGCATCGACCGCGTCGCCGCCAAGTACGGCCTCACCATCGGGGTCTGCGCCCACGCGGGCGACGGCAACACCCACCCCACCGTCTGCTTCGACGCCACGGACCCCGACGAGTCCCGGCGGGCCCGCGAGTCCTTCGACGAGATCATGGCGCTCGGCCTGGAACTCGGCGGCACCATCACCGGCGAGCACGGCGTGGGCGTCCTGAAGAAGGAGTGGCTGGCGCGGGAGATCGGCCCGGTGGGCCTGGAGATGCAGCGGGCCGTCAAACAGGTCTTCGACCCGCTGGGCATCCTCAACCCGGGCAAGCTCTTCTGAGCGCCGCCGCTCCTCACCGGGCGAGCAACTCGGCCAGCCCGTCGTCGATTCCGAGCCACGCGCCCTCGCTCCCCGGCGGCACCGTCCGCAGGGTCCGCTCCAGCCAGGCCGACACCTGGGGCGTGGGCGCCTCCAGGAGGGCGTCGCCGTCCGGGCTGCTCAGCGCGATCAGCACGACGCTGCGGCCCTCCGTCTTCGACGGCCACACCCGCACGTCCCCGTGACCGGAGGGCCGGAAGACGCCCTCCACCAGGAGATCGCGGGCGAACGTCCAGTGCACCGGCCGGCCGGAGTCGATGTGGAAGGTGATGTGGACGGCGTAGGGATCGTCGGTGTGGTAGCCGAGCCTGGCCGGCACCGGGATGCCGGTCTCGGGCGACAGGACGAGCCTCAGCTCCAGCTCGCGTTCCACGACGGTGGGGCCGGTGGGGTTGGGGTGCATGGCGGGTTCCTCTCCCGGGGTCTGGTGCGGTCCTTGCCCGGGGAGAGCGGCCGGGGGCCGGAGCATTACGCGGGTTCGGGGAACTTTTTCCGCACCCGGAACCAGGGCGCGGCCCGGATGTGAAGGTCCCGGCACGAGGTTGCCCGGAAAGGGGCGGGTACGGCGGGACCGGCGGTGCGGATTGCGCCCGTCTGATAGATGTTGAGGCCCCCCTATCAACCCCCGAGCAGATACGGGACGACGGACATGAGCGCCCCAACCCCGGCCCCCGGCGACGACAGGCCCCGCGAGGGGTATTACCCGGACCCGTCCATTCCCGGATACGTCCGGTACTGGAACGGCGCCTCCTGGGTGGCGGGCACGAGCCGCCCCGCCCCCAAGGACGGCGAGCCGCTCGCGCCTCCGCCCGGCGCGCGGCCCTCCGTCGAGGAGACCGGGCCGCACTTCTTCGACGAGGACCCGGTCGATGACCCGCCGCCGGCCGCCGCGTCCCAGCACGGCAGCCGTCCGGAGTCCGCCACCGCCTGGGGCGCCGGCCGCTCCGGCCCGTCCGGCGGCCCCGCCGACGCCCCGGAACAGCCCGTCGCCTGGCCGGGCACGGCGCAGGCCGCGGACCCGAGGGTCCCGCACGCCCGGCAGGAGGCACCGCCCGCCCAGGGCGCCCCCGCCGCTGCCGCCTCCGCCGCACCGGAGGCGGGGGCGGGGGCGGAGGAGGGGGAGGGCGGCAACACCTTCGTCTTCCGCCGCCCGGCGGC
>NZ_MULI01000111.1 GCF_002939385.1 Streptomyces sp. MH60
GAACCGGCGCACCGGGCCGAGAACCCGGCCCCCGGGACCGACGGGCCCGCCGACGCCCGCGGTCCCGCGGCGCGCACGGCCGCCGTCGTACATGACCACCGCGTCGGCATGCGGGCGCTGCTCGAAGGACGGCTCGACCGGGCCGGGACCCCGCTCGGGCAGGTCGTGGAGCGGGGCAGGACCGAGGAACGGCCGGAGGCGCTGCTGCGGTCGGCGGCGGCCGCGCTGCTGCTCGGGGACGTGGACGCGGCCCGCAGCGGCGGCGCCCGGGCCCTGGCCGCCGCGCGGCAGCTCGGGTCCGACGCGCTGGTGCCGCAGGCGCTGGAGTACCTCGCCTACGCCGAACTGCGCGCCGGCCGCCACCCGCAGGCCCGTACCCACGCGGAGGAGGGGCTGCGCACCGCACTGCGGGCCGGCCAGCGCAACACGGCGGCCCACCACCGGGCGGTACTGGCGCTCGCCGCGTCGATCGAGGAGGAGCCGGACGTCGTCGCCGGGCACGTCACGGCCGCGCTGGACACGGCCCGCCGGCACGGACTGGCCCAGGCGGCCACCCTCGCCCAGTGGGCGGCGGCCCGCGCCGACCTCGGCCGGGGGCGCCCCTTCGACGCCGCCGACCGGCTCGGACTCCTGGTCCTGCCCGGGCCCGGACGGGGCCACTTCGCGGTGTGGCGGCTGGCCGTGCCCTGCTTCGTGGAGGCCGCGGTGCTCGCCGGACGCCACGAGGACGCCCGTACGGTGCTCACGGACTTCGCCGACTGGGCGGCGTTCGGCGCCGACCCGCAGGCCGCCGCCCAACTGGCCCGCTGCCACGCCCTCCTCGCCCCCGCGGAGCACGCCGACGGCCTCTACCGCCGCGCCCTCGACCGGCACGACGCGGCGGGCGGCGACTTCGAGCGGGCCCGCACCATCCTGCTGTACGGCAAGTGGCTGCGCCGGCGCCGCAGACCGCGCGAGGCCCGCGGCCGGCTCGGTACCGCGCTGGCCGGCTTCGAGCGCTGCGGCGCCGGTGTCTGGGCCGCGCAGGCGCGCGACGAACTCCGCGCCCTCGGGGCGGCCCCGCAGGGCACCGACGCCGCCGCGCCGACCCGGCTCGGCCACCTGACCCCGCAGCAACTGCGCATCGCGCGGCACGTCGCCGAGGGCGCCACCAACCGCGAGGTCGCGCTGGCCCTCGGAGTGAGCACCCGCACCGTCGACTACCACCTGCGCAAGGTCTTCGCCGCCCTCGGCGTACGGTCCCGCCTGGAGCTGGCCCGCCTGGTGGGGCAGGCCGAACAGGCCCGGGAGGTTCAGGGGGCCAGAGAGGCCCGCCGGGCCGGGTACCAGGAAAAGACCGGTGCACAACACTAGGGACCGACCGGACGGTATGCCATCCTTCGGGGCAGGACGAGTCAGGGGGCAGGCCCGGCGCGGCGGGACGGCCCGTCGCGGCGCGGCGCCTCCACCAGCCCTGCCCCGGGGAGGACCGCGATGCAGCACGCCGTACGGTCACGAGCAGCGATCCGCACCGGGCTGACGCCCGTTCCACGCCCGCGGACACCCGGCGTCACGTCGTTGATCGACGCCGACGCCCTGCGGGTCCTGCACCGGGCCGCCCGCGCCCTGCTCGACGACCTTCCCGACCTGACCGACCGGCTGACGGCGCTGCTGCGGGAACAGGAACCCGCCTACCGGACCGCGCTCGCGAAGGACCCCGCCGCCACCTGGCAGGAGGCCCATCGCTCCCTGCGGCACAGCGTGGCCTCCCTGCTCGACCCGCGCGGCGCCCGGGACGCGGCCCGCCGCTGCTCCTGGCGGATCGGCGCCGCCCGCGCCGAGCAGGGGCTCCCGCTGGACGCCCTGCTGCACGCCTTCCGCCTGGGCGGCTCGCTGGTGTGGCAGCGGCTGGTCGAGGAGACGTCCCGGGCCGCCCCGGAGGACGTGCGGCTCCTCGTGCACGTGGCCGCGGACGTGTGGAACTTCGTCGACGAGCACTGCACCCTCGTCGCGGACGCCTACCGGCAGACCGAGTGGCAGATCGGCCGGCGCCGCGAGAACCGGGCCCGGCTGCTGGCGGCCGGGCTGCTCGACGGCACCGGCCGCATCGCCGACCTGCCCGAGGCCGCCCGGGTCCTCGGCCTCCCCGAGCAGGGCCGGTACGTCGTCGTCGCCGTCACCGGCGGGCCGCCGGTCCGGTCCGCGGCCGCCCGGGCCGCCGCCGTACCGCCGGGGAGTCACGTCCACTGGCACGCCGAGGCGGAGGCCGACTACGGCATCGTCCTGGTCGGCGCCCGCGAGGGGCTTCCGGAGCCGCACGAACCCGCCACCGCGCCCCCCGTTCCCGTCCCGGGGCTCCGGATCGGCGTCGGCAGCCCGGTCGACGGACTCGCCGCCGTCGGGGACGCCCGCAGGCTCGCGGACACCGCCCTCGCGATCTGCCCGGCGACGGGCGGCACCGTGCGGCTGGCCGACCAGCTCCCCGCCGCCCTGGTCGTCTCCAGCCCCGAACTGGGCCGGGCCCTCGCCGAGAAGGTGCTCGGCCCCCTGCTCCGCCTGGAGCCCGCCGACCGCGAGGTGCTCCTCGACACCCTCACCACCTGGCTCGACTGCGACGGTTCGGCCCAGCGTGCCGGCGAGCGCCTCTACTGCCACCGCAACACGGTCCTCAACCGCCTCCGCCGCTGCGAACAGCTCACCGGCCGCTCCCTGGCCCGCCCGGCCGACGTCGTCGAGTTCAGCCTGGCCCTGACGGCCCGACGGGTCCTGCACGACTGAGCGCGGGGGCGGGGCGCAACGCCCCCGCGAGCACCGCAGCCACCGGACCGCCGCGGCGTGCCCCCGCCCCGCCCACCGGCACCTGTCGCCCACCGGCGCCCGCCCCGCGGCTGTGCCGTCGAGTCCGGCTTGGCCGTGACGGTCCCGCGGCGGGCGGCGCACGGCTGGGCGGCGGCACGGGGCGAGGTCCGTGAACGTGAGGGCCGCGACGGGTGCGTTCCCGGCCTGCCTGCCCCTCTCGTCCCCGGCTCCGGCTGCCGGGGCGGGAGACGGTGTCCCGCCGGGCAACCGGAGACCGCCGGTGCCCTGGGGGTGACCCCGCTCGGCGCACCATGCGGGGCCCGCTCCGGAGCCGGTGCCCGCCGCGGTCCCCGGACGCCTGGGGCGGCCGGGACGCCGGAGGCCGGGTGACCGCACCGCGCACCGTGCGCGCGGACGCCCAGGAGCCGGTCCGGCACCGTCAGCTGGGCATCCGCACAGACTCGCCGCCCCCGGACTGGGACACCGCAGCGACCCTGCCCGGGACCCCTGTACGGCCCCCGGTGCCCGTGCTGTCGTGAGCTCCCCCCTTCACCCGTCACCGTGCCGTTCCGGCCCGGTCCCAAGGAGCCGCGATGCCCGCAGCACCACCGGACGGCGCGCCCGCGCTGCACGTCGAGAGCCTCGACGTGACGTACGGGCGCGCACTGTCCGCCCTCCGCTCCGTGTCCCTGACCGTCCCGCACGGCGCCGTCGTCGCCCTGCTCGGAGCCAACGGCGCCGGCAAGACGACGCTGCTGCGGGCCGTCTCGGGCACCCTGCGCCTGCACCGCGGCGCGATCACGGCCGGCCGCGTCCGCTACGGCGACACGGCCCTGGACGGCCGGGACCCGGTCGCCGCCGTACGCGCCGGAGTCGTCCAGGTGCCCGAGGGCAGGCGGGTCTTCGCCGGACTCACCGTCGACGAGAACCTGCGGGCCGGCGGGCTCGGCCTCAACCGGCGGGCCCCGGCCCAGGTCCGCGAGGCCAGGGACCGCGTCTTCGCCCTGTTCCCGCGGCTCGCCGAGCGCACCCGCCAGGCCGCCGGCCTGCTGTCGGGCGGGGAGCAGCAGATGCTGGCCATCGGCCGCGCCCTGATGGCGGCGCCCCGGCTGCTCCTCCTCGACGAACCCTCGCTCGGGCTCGCCCCGATGATGGTCGACCGCATCGCCGAGGTCGTCCGCGAGATCAACACCCAGGGCACCGCCGTCCTCCTCGTCGAGCAGAACGCCGGCATGGCGCTCTCCCTCGCCGGACAGGCCCACGTCCTGGAGGTCGGCGAGATCCGGCTCTCCGGCGACGCCGCCGAGCTCGCGAGGACGGACGCCGTACGCCGTCTCTACCTGGGCGAGACCACCGACGGCGCCGACGGCAAGGGGGCCGCGTGACCGCCCCCGCCGCCGCACCGCCCGCGCTCGACGTGAGGGGCGTGACCGTGCGCTTCGCCGGTCTCCTCGCCCTCGACGACGTCTCCTTCACCGTCGCCCCCGGCACCGTGCACGCCGTCATCGGCCCCAACGGCGCCGGCAAGTCCACCTGCTTCAACGTCCTGTCCGGCCTGTACCGCCCCACCGCCGGTTCCGTACGGCTCGGCGCCGCCGAACTGACCCGGCTCGCCCCGCACCGGATCGCCGCCCTGGGCGTCGCCCGCACCTTCCAGAACATCGTCACCACCCAGGGCACCGTCGCCGACAACCTGATGCTCGGCCGGCACGCCCTGTCCCACGCCGGGTTCGCCGCCAGCGCCCTGCGTCTGCCAGGCGCCCGGCGCGAACAGCGCGAGCACCTCGCGAAGGCCCGCGAGATCGCCGAACTCACCGGCCTGGCACCCCACTTCGACTCACCCGTCGCGCTGCTGTCCTACGGCGACCGCAAACGCGTCGAACTCGCCCGCGCCCTCTGTCTGGAGCCCCGTGTCCTGCTGCTCGACGAACCCGTGGCCGGCATGAACGCCGCCGAACGCACCCGCATGACCGGGGTGGTCCGGGAGATCCGCGCCGAACTCGGCCTGTCCGTCGTGCTGGTCGAGCACGACATGGGCCTGGTCATGCGGCTCGCCGACGAGGTCACCGTCCTCGACTTCGGCCGGGCCATCGCCCACGGCACCCCCGACGAGGTCCGGCGCGACCCCGAGGTGCTCCGCGCCTACCTCGGCACCACCACGGGGGAGGACGCGGCATGACCGGCTTCCTCGACAGCCTGTTCAACGGCCTGGCTCTCGGCTCCGTGTACGCGCTGATCGCCCTCGGCTTCGTCACCATCTTCAAGGCCTCCGGAGTCCTGAGCTTCACCCACGGCTCGCTGCTGCTGCTCGGCGGGTACCTCGTCGCCGTCCTCCACGACGACATCGGCTTCGCCGGGGCGCTGGCCGTCGCGGTCCTCGTGACGGCGGCCGCGGCCGGGATCCTGGACCGGCTGGTGCTGCAACGCGTCGGCGGGACCGACCCGCACGCCGCCCACGTCCAGACCATCGTCACCATCGGCATCGACATCGTCCTGGTCACCGACCTCGCCCGGCGCATCGGCGGCGACCTGCTGCCGCTCGGCGACCCCTGGGGCTCCGCCGTGACCGACCTCGGCCCGGTGACCGTGGCCGACAGCCGCGTCGCCGCGATCCTGGTGTCCGCCGTCGCCATCGCCGGCGCCTTCGCCCTCTTCCGGTTCACGCCCTGGGGCCTGTCGCTGCGCGCGGCGGCCGAGGACCGCGAGGCCGCCGCCCTCATGGGCGTACGGCTCACCCGGGTGCGCACCGTCGCCTGGTGCCTGGCCGGGGGGCTGGCCGCGCTCGCCGCCGTCTTCCTGGTCGCCTTCCCGGCGCCCGGCCTGGAGCGCACCACCGGGCAGATCGCGCTGAAGGCCTTCCCGGCCGCCATCCTCGGCGGCATGACCTCCCCGGTCGGCGCGCTGGTCGGCAGCATGCTGATCGGCCTCACCGAGGCCTTCGTCGCCGGCTACCAGTCCGACCTGCACGTCCTCGGCGAGGGCTTCGGCGACGTCGCGCCGTACGCGGTGATGGTGCTCGTCCTGCTGGTGCGCCCCGCCGGACTCTTCGCGGCCAAGGGAGCGGCCCGTGTCTGACCCGCGACCCCTCCTCCGCAAGCGCGGCCCGCTCCTGCTGTGCGCCCTGCTCCTGTGCGCCCTGCCCTTCTACCTGGACGCCTTCTGGCTGCGCATCGGCCTGTTCTCCATGGCCGCGGCCATCGGCGCCGTCGGGCTCGGTCTGCTCAGCGGCACCGCCGGACAGCTCTCCCTCGGGCACGCCTTCTTCCTCGCCGTCGGTGCCTACGGCTACGTGTGGCTGGCGGGCGAGCCGGGCCCCGGGCTGCCGCCCGCCGTCGCCGCCGTCCTCGCCGTACTCCTCGCCGGTGCGGCGGGCGGGCTGTTCAGCCCCGTCGCCGGACGCGTGAAGGGCGTCTACCTCGGCGTCGCCACCCTCGCCCTGGTCTTCCTCGGCCACCACCTCCTGCTCACCGCGGACTCCGTCACCGGCGGCTTCAACGGCCGCTCGGTGCCGCCACTGGAGCTGGGCGGCTTCACCTTCGCCGAGTCGGATCCGGAACTGACCGTCCTGGGCGTGCCGTTCGGCGCCGAGGAACGCCTCTGGTACCTGGGCCTCGCCCTGTTCGCCGTCACCTGGTTCACCGCGCGCGGACTGCTGCGCGGACGCCCCGGACGCGCCCTGGCGGCGCTGCGCGACAGCGAGACCGCGGCGTCCGTGATGGGGGTGCACGTGGCCCGGTACCGCTCGGCCGCGTTCGTCGTCTCGTCGATGTACGCGGGCCTCGCCGGCGTCCTGCTCGCGCTCTCCTTCCGCCGCGTGGTGCCCGACTACTTCTCCCTCGCCCTCTCCGTCGACTACCTCGCGATGATCGTCATCGGGGGTCTCGGCTCGGTGGCCGGAGCCACCGCCGGAGCCGTCTTCGTCACCGCGCTGCCCCTGCTGATGACCCGCTACGCCGACCAGCTGCCCCTGGTGGCGGCGCCCGGGTCCGGCGGCGGCTCGATCGGCCCGACCGAGGCGTCCCGCTACCTCTACGGCGCGGCGATCGTCGTGATCCTCCTCTACGCCCCCGACGGCCTGCACGGACTGGCCCGCCGCACCCGGGCCCGCCTGCGCCGCCGCCCACCCCGCACCGGACCGCCCGGCACCGGGCCCGCACCCGGCCCCAGCGCCACCTCCGACACCACCGACACCACCGCACGAGCCAAGGAGCACACCCCGTGAACGTCACGCACCCCAGGCCCCGCACCGCCCGGACCGCCGCCCTGGCCGCGGCACTGGCCGCCGTGCTCCTCGCGGGCACCGCCTGCAGCTCCAAGGCGGACGGCGGGAGCACCGACGACGCCGCCGACGGCGTCAAGTCCGGCCCCGGAGTCACCGACAAGACCATCAGACTCGGCGCGCTGACCGACCTCACCGGCCCCTACGCCACCCTCGGCAAGAGCATCGTGCAGGCCCAGCAGATGTGGGCCGACGAGACCAACGCCGCGGGCGGCATCTGCGGGCGCCAGGTGGAGATCGTCGTCAAGGACCACGGCTACGACGTGCAGAAGGCCGTCACCGCCTACGCCGACATCGCCCCGGACGTCGTCGCCCTGCCCCAGGTCATCGGCTCCCCGGTGGTCGCCGCGCTGCTCGACGACATCGAGCGGGACCACATGCTGACCTTCCCGCAGGCCTGGGCGGCCAGTCTGCTCGGCCGGGACTCCGTCCAGGTCCTCGGCACCACCTACGACCTCGACATGATCGCCGCCGTCGACTTCCTCACCCGCACCAAGAAGATCGCCAAGGGCGACACGATCGGTCACGTCTACTTCGAGGGCGACTACGGCGCCAACGCGCTGGAGGGCTCCGAGTGGGCCGCCGAACAGGCGGGGATGAAGGTCGCCGGGCAGAAGATCAAGGCCACCGACACCGACCTGACCGCGCAGGTGTCCGCGCTGAGCAAGGCCGGCGTGAAGGCGATCCTGATCAGCGCGGGCCCCGCCCAGACCGCCTCCCTCGCCGGCGTGGCCGCCGCCCGCGGCCTGAAGGTGCCGATCGTCAGCAGCGCGCCCGGCTACGCCCCGCAGCTCCTGAAGACACCCGCGGCGGCGGCGCTGGAAGCCATGGTCCACGTCGTCAGCGCCGCACCGGCGGTCAGCTCCGACCTGCCGGGGGTCAAGAAGATGGTCGCCTCCTACCAGAAGGCGTACCCGGGGGAGCCCGTCGACTCCGGCGTGCTCTCCGGATACAACGCCGCCCAGCTGACCGGCGCCGACCTGAAGAAGGCCTGCGAGGGCGGCAGCCTCGCCCGTCAGGACGTGGTCAAGGCGCACCGTTCGCAGAAGAACGCCGACACCGGACTCGGCACCCCGCAGAACTTCACCTACGTGACCGCGCCGGCCAGCCGGTCCACGTACGTGCTGAAGCCCGACGCCGAGGCGGTGGGCGGCCTGGTCGGTGTGGAGGAGGCGCACAAGGCGCCCGGAGTGGACGCGTACCTGGCCGGCCGCGGCTGACCCGTTCGAGTGGCCGTCAACTGGTTTGTGCCGCAACCGGGTTGACGGCCATATGATCCGGCCTCTGGTTTGGCTGACCACTAGGTCTTTAAGATGTACTGTCTGTCATGCCAGTCCAGTTGGCGCCGGTACGGAGCTGGGGGAACGATGCAAGCCGACAAGCAGCTGTCCACGGAGATCGACGCCAACGTGCCGACGGCGGCACGTATGTACGACTTCTACCTGGGTGGCAAGGACAACTACGCGGCCGACCGCGAGGCCGTGGGCGAACTCGACAAGGTCGTCCCCAGCACGCGTCGGCTGGCGCTGAACAACCGGCGCTTCCTCCAGCGGGTCGTCCGGGTCCTCGCCCAGGACTACGGCATCCGTCAGTTCCTCGACCACGGCTCCGGCCTGCCCACGCAGGACAACGTGCACCAGGTCGCCCAGCGCATCGCCCCCGAGTCGCGCGTCGTCTACGTCGACAACGACCCGATGGTGCTGGTCCACGGCCGGGCACTGCTCGACCAGAACGACCAGACCGCCGTCATCCACGCCGACATGCGTGCCACGGACGAGATCTTCTCCCACCCGGAGACCCAGCGTCTGATCGACTTCTCGCAGCCGGTCGCCGTCCTGTTCAACTCGGTGTTCCACTGCATCCCGGACAGTGACACCGACGGGCCCAGGGCGGTCGTCCGCCGGGTGACCGAGCGGCTGGCGCCCGGAAGTTACGCGGTGATGTGCCAGCTGGTCAGCGAGGACGCCGAGGTGCGGAAGTTCGTCACGGACTTCATGGACCAGGCGACGCAGGGCCACTGGGGCCGGGTGCGTGAGCCCAAGGACGTCGAGGCCCTCTTCGAGGGCATGGACATCCTGGAGCCGGGTCTGGTGGAGGTCTCCGACTGGCGCCCGGACACCGAGGTGGCGCCGCGTCAGCTCAGTGACGAGTGGATCGAGTTCGGCGGACTGGGCCGTCTGCGCTGACCCGGACGGGCCGAGTCGATGACGGCATGACGGAGGAGGGGCCACGCGCACCGCGCGTGGCCCCTCCTCCGTTCGGTGTCGCTACTTCGCGGGATAGCGCGTCGCCATCGTCTCGAGCAGCCGCTCCAGTGACTCGCGCGGAGTCAGCGCCTCGTCGGCCAGCCGGTCCAGCGCGACCCGGTACTGCTCGGTCTCGTCCAGGTCCTCGAGGAAGTTGGCGCTCCCGATGTGCTCCAGGTAGACCACGTCCGGCAGATCGGCGCCGCCGAAACGCAGATAGGTGACGGGGATCGCGGGCGCCGACGCGTTCGTCACGTCCAGCGGCACGATCTGCAGCGTCACATGGGGCCGCTTCGCCATCCTGACCAGGTGCTCGAGCTGTGCGCGCATGACCTCACGGCTGCCCAGCACGCGCAGCAGGACCGACTCGTCGATGACCGCCCACAGCTGTGGCGCGTCCTTGCGCTCCAGCAGCGCCGCCCGGCGCTTGCGCAGTTCGACGCGGCGCCGGACCTCCGCCGTGGGGGCGTTCGGCAGGCCGCGCTCGACCACTGCCTCCGTGTAGTCCTCGGTCTGCAGCAGACCGGGGACGTACTGGATCTCGAAGGTACGGATGGTCGCCGCGGCCTCCTGGAGGCCGACCAGGCGGTCGAACCACTCGGGCATCAGGCGCTTGTCGTACCGCTGCCACCAGCCCGGTTCGCCCGCGCGCTGCAACAGCTTGAGCAGGACCGAGGCCTCGTAGGCATCGGTGCCGTACCGATCGAGCAGCGCACGGACGTCCTTCTCCGAAGGGGGCCTGCGGCCCTTGCCCGACTCGATGCGCGAGAGCTTCGCGCCGCTGAAGCCCAGGTCGCGTGCCGCCTGGTCCTGGGAGAGGCCGGCATCCTCGCGGAAACCCGCCAGCTGCACGCCGACGAGCATCTTGAGCAGAGTCGGAGCCGGCTCGGCGCGGTCCAGATAGGGTTCGAGACGGGAGATGCGATGCGACGTGGCGGACATCCTGGCTCCCAGCAGACCGGCAGACTTGAAGGGAAGACTATCTCATCCCCTCGGTGCTCGCCGCATCCGCCCGTAGAAATTGGGTAGTTGGACTCCGCTTCGGGCCGCCGCGTCGCCCGGCCTACACCAGGTGGTCGAACTCGCCCTCCTTCGCCCCCGCCAGGAACGCGGCCACCTCCGCCGGGGTGTACACGAGCGCGGGGCCGTCGGGGTCACGGGAGTTGCGCATCGCGATGCCTCCGTCCACGAGGGCGACCTCGACGCAGTTGCCCTCGGCGTTGCTGTGCCGACTCTTCTTCCAGCAGGCGTCCAACTGGCTGGCCTGCACTCCGTTGCGCACTGGTGGCACCGCGGTCTCCTTGCTGTTCGGGGGGAGCGGACCGAGTCGTGCCGGTCCCCGAGCGCCCCCATCCGATTTTTTTCGCGCAATTTCTCGTGCAATTGCACGCGAGCGCTCTCAGCGTGGATAATAGCCGTGGCGTCAACCCCCCGGTTGAGGTCCCTTTCTGACGTCGCATCAGGGAGATGCAGTGCCGTCACCTGCGCATCCAACGCTCCGGTCGCCCGGCGAACCCGTGTCGGAGGCAGGCGCGACGAGTCGCTCCGCGGGGCTCCGGCACGCGGGGCGTCCCGCCCTCGGCGGCCCCCCGGCCGCCGCGGTGCTGCGCGTCGCGTGCAGCGGGGCCGGGTTCGCCCGCGCCCGGGGCTTCACGCGGGACACGCTGCGCGAGTGGTCGCTCGACCACCGCGGTGACGACGCGGTCCTCGTGATCACCGAACTGATCGCCAACGCCGTGACGCACGCGGTGCCGTCGGCCGCGGCCGGCGTTCCGGAGGTCAGGCTCGGACTGGCCCTGGGCCCCGGCGACCTGACGCTGACCGTCTCCGATCCCGGGGACAACATGCCCGTGTTCCACCCGTCCGACGGCTCCGCACTCCGGGAGCACGGACGCGGCCTGTGCATCGTCGACGCCCTCGCCGAGGAGTGGGGCTGGACCCCGCGCCCTCCGGCGGGCAAGACGGTCTGGGCCACGTTGTCGACCCGCCCCCTCACCTGACCCGACTGCCGCGGAAGGGCCCCACACCATGCGCAGCGCTCCGACACCCGAGCCGAGCATCCAGCGCAGCGACCGTCAGACGTCGCCCGGCTCCCCCCGCACCACCGCCCTGCTCGCAGGACTCGACGGAGTGCCCTGGAGCGACATCCAGGACTCCACCGGTTCGGCGGCGGCCATTCCCCGGTTGCTGCGCAAGGTCGCCCGGGGCGACGCCGAAACCGCCCGCGCCGCCCTCGGCGACCTGCGCAAGCGCATCTGCCAGTACGGCTTCGTCGTCGAGCAGGCGACCGCCGCCACCGTCCCCTTCCTGTGGGAGCTGGCGCAGCGGCCCCAGGTGAGCTGCCGGGCGCAGATCATCCAGCTGCTCAAGAACATCGCCGACGCCCGGCAGTGGGAGACCACCGCCACCGCCTACCCCAAGCTGCTCAACCACCGTGAGAACCCGGTGGCCTGGGAGCGCGCGGCGCGGCAGGCCGTCCGCGCCCGGCGGGACGGCCTGGAACGGCTGCTGGCCGAGGACGACACCGAGATCACCCGCGCCACCACCGAACTCGCCCGCACCCTCGGCGACTGAGCCCCGCGCCCCGAAGACCGGGACCCGCGCCCTCCACGGGGGAGAAGGCGCGGGTCCCCCTTCCAAGGCGCGGAACGGTGTGGCGTACTCCAGGCCGACCGGGTAGGAAAGCGCGGGAAGCAAGCGCTTGCCCCACTCGGTCACCAGGAGGACCGCGCCGATGGCGTCGTCGATGGAAAAGCCGCTCGATCACCGCTACCGGGGCGAGCACCCGATACGCACCCTCGTCTACCTGTTCCGCGCCGACCGCCGCCGACTGGCCGGCGCGGTCGCCGTCTTCACCGTCAAGCACAGCCCCGTCTGGCTGCTGCCCCTGATCACCGCGGCCATCATCGACACCGTCGTCCAGCACGGTCCCATCACCGACCTGTGGACCAGCACCGGGATCATCATGTTCATCCTGGTGGTCAACTACCCGCTGCACCTGCTGTACGTGCGCCTCCTGTACGGCAGCGTGCGCCGCATGGGCACCGCCCTGCGTTCCGCGCTGTGCACGCGCATGCAGCAGCTCTCCATCGGCTACCACTCGCGGGTGAGCGCGGGCGTCCTGCAGGCCAAGGTCGTCCGGGACGTGGAGACGGTGGAACAGATGGTGCAGCAGACCGCCGAGACCGGGCTCGGCGCGTTCACCGTGCTCACCGGCGGCCTCGTCATCATCGCCGTGCGCACCCCGGAGTTCCTCCCCGTCTTCCTCGTCGTGGTCCCCGCCGCCTCCCTCCTCGTGGCCCGCCTCCGCGCCCGGCTGCGCACCCACAACGAGCACTTCCGCCACGAGGTCGAGACCCTGTCCTCGCGGGTCACGGAGATGACCCGGCTCATCCCGGTCACCCGTGCCCACGGACTGGAGGGCAAGGCGCTGCGCCGCATGGACGGCACCCTGGACCGGCTGCTCACCTCCGGGATGCGCCTGGACCTGGTCAACGGACGCTTCGGTTCGCTGTCCTGGGTCGTGCTCAACGTGGTCGGCGTCCTGGTGCTGGCGGGCGCCGCGCTGGTCTCGTACTACGACGTCTGGGGCGTGACCGCCGGCGACGTCGTGATGCTCAGCGCCTTCCTGACCACCCTCACCAACTCCACGACGACGCTGGCGGGCCTCGCCCCGGTCATCACCAAGGGCCTGGAGTCCGTCCGTTCGGTCGGTGAGGTGCTCCAGGCCCCCGAACTGGAGGACAACGAGGGCAAGACGGAGCTGACCTCGCTGCGCGGAGCCGTCGGCTTCGAGGAGGTCGAGCACCTCTACGACAGCGACGGGCGGCCCGCGGTCAGCGACTTCACCCTCCGCGTCGAACCGGGCGAGACCATCGCCCTGGTGGGCGCGTCCGGCGCCGGCAAGTCCACCGTGCTCAACCTGGTGATCGGCTTCCTGCGGCCGACCTCTGGCCGGCTGCTGCTGGACGGCGTCGACATGAACACCCTCGACCTGCGCACGTACCGGCGCTTCGTCTCGGTGGTGCCGCAGGAGTCGATCCTGTTCGACGGCACGATCCGGGAGAACGTCGCCTACGGCATGGACGACGCCGACGAGGAGACGGTGCGCGCCGCCCTGCGCGACGCCAACGCCCTGGAGTTCGTCGACCGGCTGCCGCACGGCCTGGACACCCTGGTCGGAGAGCACGGGGCGCGGCTGTCCGGCGGACAGCGCCAGCGCCTGGCCATCGCCCGCGCCCTGATCCGGGACCCCCGGGTGCTGATCCTCGACGAGGCCACCTCGGCCCTGGACACCCGCTCGGAGGCGCTCGTCCAGCAGGCGCTGGCCCGGCTGCTGCGCGGGCGCACCACGTTCGTCGTGGCGCACCGGCTGTCCACGGTGCGCGGCGCGGACCGCATCGTGGTGATGGGCGACGGCCGGATCCAGGAGATCGGCACCCACGAGGAACTGCTGGCCGGCGGAGGAGCGTACGCGGCACTGCACAGCGGCCAGGTCGCCTGAGCGCGTCCGCGCCGTCCGGCTCTCAGGACCGTGAAGCGTGCAGCGGAAGGTGCTGAAGGAAGGGGTGGGATCTGGTCAATCGCGGGCAGGGGTGCCCATGGTGCGATTGCGGCGAGGGGTTCGGGGCATACGCAGCGAAAGTCGAGAGAGGGGCGCTTCGTGCTGGAACCGGACCCGAAGGTCGTCAGAGAGTTGCTGACGCGGTACGCGTCGTTGAGGATCGCTCAGGCGGAGAGGCCCCGGCACGCGACGGTGCGGGAGCTGACGGACGTCAGTTACACACTGTGCGTGATGATGGCGACCACCAGCGTCCAGGACGCGGTGGCGAAGGCGGACGCGCTGCTGCTCGCCAAGGCGCGGACGGCGCCGCAGGCGCGCCCGGTGGACGCCAACGGGGAGACCGGGCTGTCGCTGGCCGTGTGACGGCGCCGGACCGCGCCGCGCGGCCTACGTGGTCCCCGGCGACACGGGGGTCTTCTCCAGCAGGTACTGGGCGCGTCGCACCCGTGCCCGTGGCAGCCACTGCGGCGCGGTGGTCCCCGTCTGCCAGAAGCCCGGGCCGGGCCCGGGCAGAGCCCGGGTGGCGCCCGGGAGGCGCGGGTGGAAGGGCTGGCGGGATCCCGTTGGAAGCTGTCGTTTCAGCCCCTGTGCGGCCGGTCGCCGCCTTCCTACCTTGGTTCTCGATCACCGCATCGCCCGATCCTGCCACCCGGAGCCCGACCGATGACCAAGTTCCTGCTGTCCCTCCACGTCCTCGCGGCCATCGTCGCCGTCGGGCCCGTCACCGTCGCGGCCAGCATGTTCCCGGCGGCCGCGCGGCGCGTGCCGGTGGACGTGCCCGTCGGCGGAGGGGGAGGGGACGGGGGCGGGGCGGACGCCGGGGACGTGCGCACCGTCCGGCTGCTGCACCGCATCTGCCGGGTCTACGCCGGTCTCGGCATCGCGGTGCCGGTCCTCGGCTTCGCCACCGCCGCCTCGATGGGGGTCCTGCAGGACGCCTGGCTCATCACGTCCGTCACCCTCACCGCCGTCGCCGCCGGGCTCCTGGCCGCCTTCGTCCTGCCGCGCCAGGAGGAGCTCCTGCAGCAACTGGCCGACGGGCAGCCCGTCGAACGGGCCCGCACGGCCCGGCTCGCCATGTTCACCGGCCTGTTCAACCTGCTGTGGGCCACGGTGACCATCCTCATGATCGTGCGGCCCGGGTCCACGACCGGCGCCTGAGGGGCCGTTCACATCCTGGCGGAATGCGCACCACCACGTGAACGGGAGCCTAGACTGCTCAGTCGCGCCTCCGTACGGGGGCGGACGACACGAAAGGCGCGTTGACGGGTGTTCCAGGATTCCCCCATCTACGACCGACTCGTCGCCGAACGCGGTGACGTCCCCGAGCAGGTGCGGCGGGACGCCGAGCGTGTGAGCAGGGAACTGGAGGTGGTCATGCGTCCGTTGCGCGCCCCCGGGCACCTGCCGGGCGCCGAGCGCCAGCCGTCCCCGGGTGCCGGCTGGCAGCGTACCGCCCTGCTGCCCGGTCCCCGCCCGCACTGACGGGCGCGCCGGACCTCACCCGACCGCCGCCGTGTCGGGACCGCCCGCGTCGACCGCGTCCGCGGCGCCGGGCCGGGCCAGCCACTCGGCGATGGTGCGGGCGATCGGCTGGCCCGTGTCCACCTCGACGAAACCGAACTGCCCCGACTGGTTGCACTCGAGGAACCACCAGGTGCCGTCGCCGTCCTCGGCGAAGTCGAGGGCGCCGTAGGCCAGTCCGGCCGCCCGGAGGTAGGCGCGCACCTGCTCGGCCACGCGCGGCGGCACCTCGGCCGGCCGCCACGGCTCGCCCGACGCCGCGAAACGGACGTCCACCTCGTCCGGGTCCAGGCTCGCCAGTGCCGTCTTGCGGGCGGCCAGCAATTCCTCGCCGACGGCGGTCAGCCGGATGTCGGCGCGCTTGGCGATCCGGCGTTGCAGCAGCGTGGGGCCGTGCGCGACGGCGGAGAAGTCGGCCTCGGGCGGGACCCGGCTGGTCGGCACCGCCAGGGGCGGATCCTGCGGATGGGCGCCCGAGACGGGCTTGACCACCAGATCCGGATAGCGCTCGGCGAACTCGCGTGCCGCCCGCGGAAACGTCGTGATCAGCGTCGCGGGCACGGGCAGCCCGCACCGCTGGGCGAGACGCAGCTGCCAGGGCTTGTACCTGGCCCGGTACGCGGCGTCGGGCTGGTTCATCCAGCGTGCCTCCGAGCCGCGGAGCATGCCGTACAGCGCCTGACCGGCCTCCTCGGTCAGCCACGCGGACGGCTCGGCCGCCCGCGTGGCCGCGCCACCCGGCCTGCGCACCCAGACGGACCGCAGCCCGCCGATGCTCACCAGGCGGCCCCCCGAGGACAGATGGCCCCGGAAGGAGCCGTGCACGAACTCGCCGGACAGCGCGACGGAGTCGGTGAGGTCGGCGGGATCCAGGCGGACCACCGGCACTCCCGACGCGTTCAGGTGCACCACCACCATGTCAGCGGTGACGTCCTCTTCACTGGTCAGGATCAACACGGTCATTCTCGACGGCCCGTGTTCAGTCGTCGAAGTGGGTCTTCGACCCCGCGGTGGAGGTCGTGGTCCCCAGTTCCCTCAGCAGCGCGTGGTCGCAGGCGGCCACCCGCCCGTCGAGGAGCACGTTCAACTGCAGCCCGGAGTCGTAGACGTACGGAGTGGTGGCTTCCAACTCCACTGCGGGCCGTGCGTAGTTGAGCGCGAACGGTTGCATCGTCTCTCCCTAGTCGGTGCTGCGCCGATCAGGTGACGATCCCTGTGCGCCGTCACCTGGTCCGCCGACTTCCTTCGGCTTCCAGAGACTTATACGAATCGAACGGGTGATTGGTTTCCTTACGCTGCGTAATCACCGGGCGGACCGGTGCCCTGCCGCCCGTCCGCACGGCCCCGCCGCCCGGCGATCGGGCCGCGCGCGGAACGCAGGGCCAGGAGCAGCACGCCGATGTCGTCCAGGTAGACCGGATCGGGCAACAGGTCCGTCGGGAGCACCAGATAGAGGACGGCGCCCCAGAACACCCAGCGCGGGCCCGTGGGCAGGCCGGCCCGCCTGAGGTCCCGCCGGGTGCGGACCAGACGCACCAGGACGGCGAGAGCCGCCGCGAGGACGAGCGCCGCGAGCAGCACCGCCACGACGATCACTGTGGTCGTATCCACGGTCCCCTCCTTCGGCGCGCCGTACGCGCCCCCCTACCCGGATGCCCGCTCAAGTCGGCGGCAAGACCCGGGGCGGCGGTCTCTCATCCCTGTGGCCCACCGGAGTGGCACGGCGCGCTGGACGTGCCTAGTAATGGCAGCACACAGCGCGAGTCGCATGTCGGGGACGCAGGGCGGCCGCACCCCCACCACACGGAGAGATCATGACCACCGGCTCTTCATCACCCCGCTCGCCCGAGTACGCCATATCCGCCGTGGACCTGCCCACCGGGGAAACGACCACGACCACCGGTTCGGTGCGACCGCCCGGCGCGGAACAGGCGGTCCGTACGCCCGCCGACCGGCCCTCGCCCGAGCAGGAGGGCGACCTCTGGGACGTCGACTTCGACGACGCCGACCTCCCCGAACTCGAGCCCGATCCCGACCTCCCCGCCTCCGACGCGGCCGCCGCCCCCGACGCGGAGCCCGACGCCGCCGACGGTGCGGCGCACGCGTACGGCGATCCCGTCGGCGACCTGGTGCGCGCCGCCGTCGCCGACCGGCCGCTGGACGAGGTCGTCGACCTGATCACGACGCTGGAGCAGTCACCGCGGTACGCGCAGGCCACGATCGACGCGCTCCGCGCGGTCGGCGTGAACCGGTCCGTCGAGGACGTCACCCGGCTGGTCGGCCTGCTGACCCGGCCGCCGCGGCAGTCCGACAGCGCGGACGAGGCGATCCGGGCCGCGGCGGAGTGCCGCTCCGTGGAGGACGTGACCCGGCTGATGGCGCTGCTGCACCGCACCCCCCTGGAACCGCACTGCGGGCAGGAGGCCGTGCGCGCCGCCGCCACCGGACGGCCCGTGGAGGAACTGGTCGAACTGATCGGCCGGCTCGCCGAGGACGGACACGTACGCCCGGAGCGGCCCGACGCCCGGCGGTTGCGGGCGGCCCGGGACGCGGCCGACGAGCACGACGGCGGCGAGCCCGACGCCCGGTCGGCGGGGCTCACCGGCGCCCCCGGCCGAGCGGACCGCG
>NZ_MULI01000112.1 GCF_002939385.1 Streptomyces sp. MH60
GGGGACGGCGGCCGTCCACCCCTGGCCGGAGGAGACGCCGGCCGGGCCGGACGGCGCGCCGTCGGAAGCGGGCGGTGCACCGGCAGAGGCCGGGCCCGTGCCCGGCGAGGGTGTACCGGTGGTGGGCGGCCGGCCGTGGGCGGAGGGTGTTCCCGTCGACGGTGCGCCGGGCGGTGCGGACGCCGGTGCCGGGTCCGTGCCCGGGACGGCGGGCGACGGCCGGTCCTCGTCGGGCGGCTGCACGACCGGCGGCGACGGCGGGGTGGGCGGTGTCCGGTCCGGGGACGGGAAGGGCGGGGACGTGGCCGGCCACGGGGGTGTCGGCGGTGTGGCGTGCGGGGACGGGGTCGCGCCCGGAGGGCGTCGCGGGTCCGTCGGTACGTCGTCCACACCGGAGGCCCGTTTGAGCGGGCCCTGGGGGCCGAACCCCGTCGGCAGCGGGCCCACCTGGTCGAAGATCTCGATCAGCTCGTCGTCGGGCCCGGGCTCCGGCAGCAGTTCCACCGCCGCGGCCAGCGCCTTGCGCGCCCCCGTCGCGGTACGGAACCTCGCCGACGGATCCGGTTGCAGCAGCGTCGCCACGACCTGCCACAAGGGCTCGGCGATCCCCCGCGGCGCGGGCGGCGTACCGTGCTCGGCGAAGTGCTGCACGAGTGCCTTGGCGTCCGGCTTGGCCCCCTCCAGCAGATACAGGGCGACCAGACCCACCGCGAACAGGTCCGCCGGGAAGTCCGGCTCCGCACCCATCATCTGCTCCGGCGCCAGGTAACCCGGCGTCCCCACCACGAGGTTGGTCTCCGTCAGCCGGGGCTCGCCCAGCCGCATCGCGATGCCGAAGTCGGACAGCCTGAGGCGCGGACGGCCCGTCCCCGTCGCCTCGAGGAGCAGGTTGGCGGGCTTGATGTCACGGTGCACCACGCCCTCCCCGTGCACCGCCGCCAGCCCCGACAGGAGCTGGTCGAGCAGCGTGCACACGAAGTCGGGCGGCAGGGGCCCATAGTCCCCGACCAGATGGACCAGCGAACCCCCTGTGACCAGGTCCATCGTGAACAGGACCTGGTCGTCGTCGGCGGCCCAGCTCGCGGGCGCCAGCACATGGGGATGGTCGATCCGCAGCGCCTGCTCACGGACGAACCGCAGCAGCGAGTGCGCGTCCCGCTGCTGAAGCACCTTCGCTGCCACATAGCGCCTGCGGCGGTGGTCCCAGGCACGCCAGACGGCACCCACCCCGCCCCGGCCGATCGGGTCGACCAGCTCGTACCGGCCCGCGAAGACCTCACCCATGGCTGTGCGCCGCTCCTCCCCTGGGACCTGTCGCGCCACTCCCGCGGGCCCGGCCGCCGACCCCCTCGGCGACCGGACCCACGGGGTCAGTTCTGGTGGGACTGGTAGTGCGCGACCGCGTCCGAGGTGCGGCCCGCGCCGTACACCCGCAGGAACTCCGCCAGCTCCGGGTGCGAGGAGGAGAGGGAGTCCGCGGCGTCGATGATGTCCCCGGCGGCCGCCACCGAGCGCAGCAGCGACTGGATCTCCCGGACCACTCGCTTGACCGTGGGCGCACCCGAACTACTGGTCGTCGTCGTGGTGTTGCTGAGCACCGAGCCCCCCTGCGACTTCTTGATCTCGTCCATGCGCTCCGTGGCCTCGGCCGCGCTCACACTGCCGTCGGCGACCTGCCCCGCCAGGTCCTGCAGCAGCTGCACCCGCTGGACCACCGCGGGATTGCCGATCTTCGCCCGCTGGCCGCTCATCAGCTGCGACAGCATCGGTGCGGACAGCCCCAGCACCCCCGCGAGACGAGCCTGGTTGAGACCGAGATCGTCGATAAGCCTGCGGAAGAGCGCCCCCAGCGGCTCCCCGTACCAGTTCCGCTGCAGTTCCCGCGCTCTTGCGGTGGCTTCCTGCTGTGCGGCGTCCATTGCGTCTCCCCATCGCTTCCCCAAAAACCGCAGTTCGCTCCAGCGAACCACGCCGAGCATCTTACGGAGCGTGGTCGTTCCCCGGGACCCCCAATCATTTGTGAGATACGGGGGGCGACCCGGTACTCTTGTCCGCGGCACCCGACGGTCCGCGACACCAGGACCGGCGAGGCCGCCCGAGGGGCCTTAGCTCAGTTGGTAGAGCGCTGTCTTTGCATGGCAGATGTCAGGGGTTCGACTCCCCTAGGCTCCACCGTCAAGAACGCCTCCGACCTGCGCAAACATGGGTCGGAGGCGCTCTGTTCTCTCCAGGCGGGCCCAAGCGGCCCGGCCGTCCGGGCCCCGGCGGGCGGAGACGTTGCTCACCGTCGTCACCCTCACACCGTGCCCGACACCGCCCGCACCGACCGGGTGATCCACAACAACCGGAGGGAAAGGGCCTGTTGACCACGTGGAACAACGCTCCGGCGCCCGCGCCGGCACCGGAACGGGCTCACGGACGGGTCGCTCTCGGCGCCCGGGCGGTGCTGTCTGCTCTTGATATCGTCACCCCACAAGGCATCAGCGCCACACCCCCGCGGGGCGGTGCCACGTGGCTCATCGCCGTCGGAGCCGTCCGTTCGCTACCGACGAGGTGGAAGGGGTAGACCATGCGGGCCAAGGTACGAGCCGCTCTGGACGCGCTCTACATGAAGCGGCTGGTCAAGGAGTTGGAGGGACGCCCACGCCCCCAGCACATCGGCATCATGCTGGACGGCAACCGCCGGTGGGCCAAGATGTCGGGCATCGACGACCCCCGCGAGGGCTACCGGGCCGGTGGCGCGAAGGTGCTGGACTTCCTGCGCTGGTGCGACTCCGCGCAGATCGAGCACGTCACCCTGTTCATGCTCTCCGACGACAACCTGCACCGGCCCGAAGAGCAGCTGAACCCCCTCATCGACATCATCGCCGAGGTCGTCGAGCAGCTGGCCGCGCCGGGCAACCCCTGGCCCGTCGAAGCCGTCGGCGCCCTGGACCTGCTGCCCGCCGAGTCCGCGAGCCGCCTCAAGACCGCCACCGCCGCCACCCAGGGCCGCAAGGGCGGCACCAAGGTCGACGTCGCCGTGGGCTACGGAGGCAGGCGCGAGATCGTCGACGCCGTGCGTTCCGCCCTGATGGAGCACAGCTCCCAGGGTGGCGACATCGACGAGTTCATCGACACCTTCACCATGGAGCACATCTCCAAGCACCTGTACTCCAAGACACGGTCCGAGTCCGACCTCATCATCCGGACCTCCGGCGAACAGCGGCTCTCCGGATTCCTGCTCTGGCAGTCCGCCTACGCCGAGGTCCACTTCTGCGAGACCTACTGGCCGGACTTCCGCGAGATCGACTTCCTGCGGGCCCTGCGCTCCTACTCCCTCCGGGAACGCCGCTACGGCCGCTGAGCGCGGTTTCACGTGAAACATCACTGCGGGGCAGGAGACTCAAGGTCTCCTGCCCCGCAGCGGTAAGAAGCAGCGGCCGACGCCGGTACGGCGAGCGGGGATCAGCGGGGCTCGTCGCCCTCCGCCGCCTCCTCCTGGGCCTGCTTGGCCTGCACCTCGGGATCGAGGATCGCCTCGCCGGTACCGTCCACCGACGTCAGCCGGCCCGACTCGGGAACCTCCGTCGCCTCCGGCGGCTCCACCAGCCAGTCCGGGTTGGCCTGCTTGTCCCACCACTTCCACGCCGCGAAGGCGCCGCCCGCGACGATGCCGGCCACCGCGAGGACCTTGGCGATCCGGCCGGCCCTGGCCCGTCGCTGGTGCTTGCGCGTCAGCCGCTGGATCTCCTTCGCCGTGACCTGACCACGCAGCGCGGCCAGCGCGGCCGCACCACGCGCCGTGGCCTCGTCGCGCACGGGACCGGCCGCGGCCACCGCCTGCTCAATCCTCGGTCGGGAATAGTCGGCCGCCTGCCGGGCGGCCAGACGCGCACGGATCGCTGCCTCCTGCGCGGCCGCGTCCATCTTCGGCGGCACATGCGTACGGGCCTGCTCCAGTCGCGGCGCGACTCGCGCGTCGTACTGAAGGCGGGCCTGGTCTGCGGCCTGCGACACCTTGGGCGCCAGCCGTACGCGCGCCTCCTGTGCATAGTGAGCGGCCCTGTCCTTGGCCGTGTCGGCGTAGGGCGCCACCACTTCCGCGGCGTGCAGCACGCTGTCCTTCGCCGAACCGGTCGCGGCGCGCACGCTGTCGATGCGGGTCACGGGTTCCTCCTCCTCGGTGGCGTACGGTAATTCGACTTTCCACCCTTTTACGGATCATGCCTGCGGACGCACCGCCAGGCATGCGAGGGCGGGCATCCGGGTCACGGACGAGGCCGCCGCGCCCTCTGGGACAAGTGGTGATGAAGTTGCGGACAAGAGCTGATCGACATCAATAACGGACGAATACCGGGCAACACGCGGCTGTCCACGACCATGCCACGGATCGGCGCCCCACGCTCGTGACCCAGCGGGATGAGCGACGAACGTGCCCCCGACCGTGCGAGGATCGGTGCGCACAACAGGACGAGGGAAGGCACGTCGTGGCCGAGCAGCTCTACGCCACCCTGAAGACCGACCAAGGTGACATCGAGGTACGGCTGCTGCCGAACCACGCGCCCAGGACCGTCAAGAACTTCGTCGAACTCGCCCGCGGCGAGCGGGAGTGGACCCACCCCGCCACCGGCGAGAAATCCATGGCCAGGCTCTACGACGGCACCGTCTTCCACCGGGTCCTCAGCGGCTTCATGATCCAGGGCGGCGATCCGCTGGGCAACGGCACCGGCGACCCCGGCTACCAGTTCCCGGACGAGTTCCACCCCGACCTCGCCTTCGACAAGCCCTACCTGATGGCCATGGCCAACGCCGGTCCCGGCACCAACGGCTCGCAGTTCTTCATCACCGTCTCGCCGACGACCTGGCTGAACCGCAAGCACACGATCTTCGGCGAAGTGACCGACCCGGCCAGCCAGAAGGTCGTCGACGCCATCGCCGCCACCCCGACCAACCCCCGCACCGAGCGCCCCCTCACCGACATCGTCATCGAGTCGGTCGTCATCGAAACGCGGAACGCCTGACGTCCCCGCACAGCGGGCAGGAACCAAACGCCCCGTCCATCCGTAGAGAAGGGCGGGGCGGTGCATCTGCACACACCGCCCGCAGGGACGACCGAGGGGATGCCATGGACCACGCGGCCGCAGGCCGACCGGATGCCCAGAGCCTGCCCGGTTGCTATCGCCATCCCGACCGCGAGACCGGTATCCGCTGCACCCGCTGCGAGCGCCCCATCTGCACGGACTGCATGGTGAACGCCTCGGTCGGCTTCCACTGCCCCGACTGCGCCGCCGGCCGCACACCGGGGAGCAGCGGACCGGCCCCGAGCGCCTCCCGGCCCCGCACCCTCGCGGGCGGCACGGTCGCGGCCGACCCGCACCTCGTCACCAAGATCCTGATCGGGATCAACGTGGCGGTGTTCATCGCCGTCCGGGCGCTGCCCGACTCCTTCCTCGCCGACATGGTGCTCATCGGGCGCTGGCCCCCCGCCCCCTTCGTCCCGACCGAGGGCGTCGCGGAGGGCGAGTGGTACCGCCTGGTGACCACGATGTTCACCCACCAGGAGATCTGGCACATCGGCTTCAACATGATCACCCTCTGGTTCCTGGGCGGCCCCCTGGAAGCAGCCCTCGGTAGAGCCCGCTACCTCGCGCTCTACCTCGTCTCGGGCCTCGCCGGCAGCGTCTTCGCCTACCTGCTCGAATCACCCACCACGGCCACCCTCGGTGCCTCCGGTGCGATCTTCGGTCTCTTCGGCGCCACCGCCGCGCTCATGCGCCGCCGCAACGCCGACATGCGGCCGGTCGTCATCCTGCTGGTGATCAGCCTGATCTTCACCTTCACCCGGAGCAACATCTCCTGGCAGGCCCACGTCGGCGGCCTCGTCGCGGGTGCCGTGATCGGCTACGCCATGCTCCACGCCCCGCGCGAGCGGCGCACGCTCGTCCAGTACGGCACCTGCGCGCTGGTCCTGCTGGTCGTCGTCGGGCTGACCCTGTTGAGGACGGTCCAGCTCACCTGAGCGCCCGTTGTCCACAGTAGGTGGCGGATCTTGTGCACAGTGTGCGGGAACGCATGTGCCCCCTGTCACTGACCCGTGTTCTCGCAGGTCAGGCAGGGGGCGAACATGTTTTCGGAACCTGGGGTCAGCCGGTACTTCCGTCACACCGGCGTCAATGCCCGGCGGGTTATCCACAGATCGTCTTTCTTTTCCCCATGTGGATAACGCCTGTGGATAACTCCCTGAACAGCCCTGGGCAGAGCTACTGCGGAGCCACCGCCGGGGTTACTTCCACTGCGTCGAGACGCCGAAGCCCGCCGCGATGAAACCGAAGCCCACCACGATGTTCCAGTTGCCCAGGGAGTCGATGGGCAGGGAACCGTCGGTGACGTAGAAGACGACGATCCAGGCCAGGCCGATGACGAACATGGCCAGCATGACCGGAGCCACCCAGCCGCGGTTGGTCAGCTTGAGGCTGGTCGCCTGCTTCGAGGGCGGCGGCGTGTAATCGGCCTTCTTGCGGATACGTGACTTCGGCACGAGGGTCTCTCCTGTCGATGCGCTGCGTGGCCGCGCAGGGAACGGGGCTCGGTCTCGGGATGCGGCGTACATGGGGACGAGGGGACTCTGAGCGCTCCCCCGGGCGTCCGTTAGCGTAGTCCTTCCGTGGCGCCGAAGGAGATAAGGGTACGTTGAGCAATTCTGCCGACTCCCCCGGGACGGGATCCAGCCCTGTCCGCCGGCGCCGTTTCCGGCCCGTGCGGGTCCTCACGGCCGCCGTCTTCGCCCTCGCGGGACTTATCTTCTTCACCAGCTTCAATACCGCGAAGGGCACCAATATCCGTACGGACGCCTCTTTGCTCAAGTTGTCCGACCTCATCCACGAGCGCAGCCGGGGCAACGGCGATCTGGAGGAGTCCAACGGGGCCCTGCGCGAGGACGTCGAATCCCTCGCCGAGCGCGACGACGGCCGTACGAAGTCGGAGGACGACGAACTCGCGGCGCTGGAGGAGAAGGCGGGCACGCAGAAGCTGAAGGGCGAGGCGATCAGCGTCACGCTCGACGACGCCCCGCCGGACGCCACCGCGAAGCTTCCCGGCTACCCGGAACCGCAGCCCGACTACCTGGTGATCCACCAGCAGGACCTCCAGGCCGTGGTGAACGCGCTGTGGCAGGGCGGCGCCGAGGGCATCAAGGTCATGGACCAGCGGCTGATCTCCACCAGCGCGGTGCGCTGCGTGGGCAACACCCTGATCCTCCAGGGCCGCGTCTACTCACCGCCGTACAAGATCCAGGCGGTCGGCGACCCGGAGCGGCTGAAGAAGGCGCTGGCGAAGTCGCCGGCGATCCAGAACTACATGGTGTACGTCAACGTGTACGGGCTCGGCTGGAAGGTCGAGGAGGACGGGCGGGTGACGCTGCCGGGCTACTCGGGCACGGCGGACCTGCACTATGCCCAGCCTGTGGATTAGGGCCGTTCCCGAGGGCCGCGCGCCGCTAGTCTGGTGCGGTACGGCGTGAGTCTGGCGCCGTGGTGCGACGGAAGGGACGGCATGTACGGCTGGATCTGGCGGCATCTGCCGGGGAACGCGTGGGTGAAGGCGCTGCTCTCGCTGATGCTGGCGATGATCGTGGTCTACGTCCTCTTCCAGTACGTCTTTCCGTGGGCGGAACCGCTGCTCCCCTTCAACGATGTGACGGTGGACAACCAGTGAGCGCGCGCATCCTCGTCGTCGACAACTACGACAGCTTCGTCTTCAACCTGGTCCAGTACCTGTACCAACTCGGCGCCGAGTGCGAGGTGCTGCGCAACGACGAGGTGTCGACGGCCCACGCCCAGGACGGCTTCGACGGCGTACTGCTCTCGCCCGGCCCGGGTACGCCGGAGCAGGCCGGGGTGTGCGTCGAGATGGTGCGGCACTGCGCGGCGACCGGGGTGCCGGTCTTCGGCGTCTGCCTGGGCATGCAGTCGATGCAGGTGGCGTACGGCGGTGTGGTGGACCGGGCCCCGGAGCTGCTGCACGGCAAGACCTCGCCGGTCGAGCACACGGACAAGGGCGTCTTCGCGGGCCTGCCCTCGCCGTTCACGGCGACGCGGTACCACTCGCTGGCGGCCGAGCCGACCACGGTGCCGGCGGAGCTGGAGGTGACGGCCCGTACGCCCGACGGGATCGTGATGGGCCTGCGTCACCGGGAACTGCTCGTCGAGGGCGTGCAGTTCCACCCGGAGTCGGTGCTGACCGAGCACGGGCACCGGATGCTGGCCAACTGGCTGGTGGAGTGCGGCGACCGGGACGCGGTGGCGAGGTCGGCGGGGCTCGCCCCGGTGGTGGGCAGGGCCACGGCGTGACCGCGCTGCGCCCCGAGCGTGACTCCGGCACGGCCGGTGACCAGGGATCCTCGTACGGGCAGCCGTACGGGGATTCCGGTGCGTTCGGGGAGCAGTACCGGCCGCCGCTGCTCGACGACGAGACGGTGGCGCTGCGCGTCCCGGAGCCCCCGGTGCGCCGGACGGCCGCCGAGAGCGGCTCCGCCGCCGCCCCTGCCGGGGACGGCCCCGCGGATGGTGGCCGCGCGGCTCGCAGGAGGGCCGCCAAACGGCGTCACGGGCGCCGTGGGGCGCCCAGGGGCCACTCTCCGGAGGAGGAAGCCGACCAGACGCCGAAGGCGCCCCTGTCGCGCGTGGAGGCCCGTCGGCAGGCGCGGGCGCGCAAGCCCGGCGCCGCGGTGATCGCCAGCCGGGCGATCGGTGAGATCTTCATCACGACCGGTGTGCTGATGCTGCTGTTCGTCACCTACCAGCTGTGGTGGACGAACGTGCGGGCGCACGCGCAGGCGGACCAGGCCGCGAGCAACCTCCAGGACGACTGGGCGAACGGCAAGCGCAATCCGGGATCGTTCGAACCGGGCCAGGGGTTCGCGCTGCTGCACATTCCCAAGCTGGACGTGGTGGTGCCGATCGCGGAGGGCATCAGCAGCAAGAAGGTGCTGGACCGGGGCATGGTCGGGCACTACGCGGAGGACGGTCTGAAGACGGCGATGCCGGACGCCCGGACCGGCAACTTCGGGCTCGCGGGCCACCGCAACACGCACGGCGAGCCGTTCCGGTACATCAACAAGCTGGAGCCCGGCGACCCGATCGTGGTGGAGACGCAGGACAAGTACTTCGTGTACAAGATGGCGTCGATCCTGCCGGTGACGTCGCCCAGCAACGTCAGTGTGCTGGACCCGGTCCCGAAGCAGTCGGGCTTCAAGGGACCCGGCCGCTACATCACCCTCACCACCTGCACGCCGGAGTTCACCAGCAAGTACCGCATGATCGTGTGGGGCAAGATGGTCGAGGAACGGCCGCGCAGCAAGGGCAAGCCGGATGCGCTCGTCAGTTAAGGGCGGATGACCAGTGGCAGCGACCACCGACACGGAGCACCAGGAGCACGCCGGCGAGGACGGCCCGCCGGAGCCCGGGGCACGCCGCCGGCGCGGCCCCCGGCGGATCGTCGCGCGGGCGGTGAGCGTCTTCGGCGAGCTGCTCATCACCGCGGGCCTGGTGATGGGCCTGTTCGTCGTCTACTCGCTGTGGTGGACGAACGTGGTCGCCGACCGCGCGGCGGACAAGCAGGCCGAGAAGGTCCGTGACAACTGGGCCCAGGACCGGGTGGGCGGGAACGGCGCGGGCGGTCCGGGCGCCCTGGACACCAAGGCGGGCATCGGCTTCCTGCACGTCCCGGCGATGGGCGAGGGGGACATCCTGGTCGAGAAGGGTACGTCGATGAAGATCCTCAACGACGGCGTGGCCGGCTACTACACCGACCCGGTCAAGGCGACGCTGCCCACCTCGGACAAGAAGGGCAACTTCGCGCTCGCCGCCCACCGCGACGGGCACGGGGCCAAGTTCCACAAGATCGACAAGATCGAGAAGGGCGACCCGATCGTCTTCGAGACGAAGGACACCTGGTACGTCTACAAGGCGTACGCCGTCCTCCCCGAGACCTCGAAGTTCAACGTCGACGTCCTCGACGCGGTCCCCGGCGAGTCCGGCAAGAAGAAGGCCGGCCACTACATCACCCTGACGACCTGCACTCCGGTCTACACGAGCCGCTACCGCTACGTGGTGTGGGGCGAGCTGGTCCGCACGGAGAAGGTGGACGGCGACCGGAACCCGCCGAAGGAACTGCGCTGAGGACCACCGCGCCGGTCCCTACGACGGAGCCCCGGTCCCTCAGCTGAACTGAGGGTCCGGGGCTCCGTCGGTCGGGCAGGCGGGTCAGTCGCCGAAGCCGGGCAGGCCGCCGATGGCGCCGCCGTTGTCGTTGCCGCCGTTGTTGTTGCCGCCGTTTCCGCCGTTGCCGCCCACCGTGGTGAGGGTGATCTGCGTGGCGGCCGGGTCGTCGACCTCGCTGTTGGCCGGCGGGTTCTGCCCTATGACGACCGCGTTGCCGTCGTTCGGACCGTTGACCTGGATGTTGGTGAAGCCGGCCTGCTGCAGGGTCTGCTGGGCCTGGCCCAGGGGCGTGCCGAGCTTGATCTCGGGCACCTTCTTCTTCTCCACGGCCTTGCCGACCACGATCGTGACCTTGGAGCCCGGGTCGACCTTCTGTCCGCCCTGCGGCGTGGTGGAGATGACCTTGTCCACCTGGTTCGGGTCGTTGGTGGGCTGGTCGACGCAGTTGGCTTCCAGATCACCGCTGCTTTCCACCTGAGCCTTGGCCTCGTCGCAAGACCGGCCCACGACGTCCGGGACCGTGGCCTTCTCCTCGGCCTTGGCGACCTCCAGGGTCACCGTGGAGCCCTTCTGCAGCTCCTTGCCCGGGTCGGGGTCCTGGCTGAGGACGGTGCCCTCGTCCTGGGAGGACTCGGTCTGCTTGGTCTCGACCACGAAGCCCTTGTCCTCAAGCTGCTTGGTGGCCTCGTCGACGTTCTTGTCGATCACGTTCGGGACCGCGACCTTCGGTGCGCCGGTCGAGACCACCAGGTTGACGGTGGACTTCTTCTCGACGTCGGTGCCCTGCTCGGGGTCCTGTGCGCAGACCTTGCCCTTGGGCTGGTCCTCGCACTCCTGCTGCTTGAACGTGAGCACCAGGTCGATGTTGTCCGCCTGTTGCTGGGCGTCGTTCTTGCTCAGCCCGATGAACGCCGGGACCGGGACCTTGTCGTTGCCGGCTCCTCCGCCCCCGCTGAAGGCGTACTTGCCGATCAGGATGGCGCCGACGAGGACGAGGATGCCGGCCAGGACCAGGAAGATCGTGGAGGTGTTCTTCTTGCGGGACTGCTGGCGGCGCCGGTCGGGGCGCTCGTCGTAGCCGTAGCCGCCGTCGTCCGGGTTCATGGGCGGCAGCATGGTCGTGGCGCCGCCGCCCCCGTCCGAGCGCAGGGCGGTGGTCGGCTGGTCGTCGGGGTAGGCGCCGTAGCCGCCGGCGGCCATGGCGCCCATCGCGGCGGTGGCGCCGACGGGCTGGCCGTCGAGGCAGGCCTCGATGTCGGCGCGCATCTCGTCGGCCGACTGGTAGCGGTAGTCCGGGTCCTTGACCAGGGCCTTCAGCACGATCGCGTCCATCTCGGGCGTGATCTCGGGGTCGAAGACGCTCGGCGCCTGCGGTTCCTCGCGCACGTGCTGGTAGGCGACGGCCACCGGGGAGTCGCCGACGAAGGGCGGACGCACCGTGAGCAACTCGTAGAGCAGGCAGCCCGTGGAGTACAGGTCGGAACGGGCGTCGACCTGCTCGCCCTTGGCCTGCTCCGGGGAGAGGTACTGGGCGGTGCCGATCACGGCGGCGGTCTGGGTCATCGTCATGCCGGAGTCGCCCATGGCGCGGGCGATGCCGAAGTCCATGACCTTGACCTGGCCGTTGCGGGTGAGCATGACGTTGGCCGGCTTGATGTCGCGGTGGACGATGCCGGCCCGGTGCGAGTACTCCAGGGCCTGGAGGATGCCGATGGTCATCTCCAGCGTCCGCTCCGGCAGCAGTTTGCGGCCGGAGTGGAGCAGCTCACGGAGCGTGGAGCCGTCGACGTACTCCATGACGATGTACGGGATCGACACGTTGTCGATGTAGTCCTCGCCCGTGTCGTAGACCGCCACGATCGCGGGATGGTTGAGCGAGGCGGCCGACTGGGCCTCTCGGCGGAACCGGGCTTGGAAGGACGGGTCGCGCGCGAGGTCCGCGCGCAGCGTCTTCACCGCCACCTGGCGCCCGAGCCTGGTGTCATGCGCGTGGTAAACCTCCGCCATGCCACCACGGCCGAGCACCGGGCCCAGCTCGTACCGGCCGCCGAGGCGACGCGGCTCTTCCATGGTTACCTACCAGCCCTCTCCGTCGGTCCCGACCGGCATGCTTGTACGGTCGGAGGCTGCCGTCCGGCCTACCGTACCCGGCTCGCTGCCGGCCCTTTGGCCGAGCCGGGCAGCCGATACAGGACCGGTATCGCAACGTGCGCCGATGTGAAGGGGGCGTGACTGGAGTCACGTCCCGTTCATGGCGCGGTCACTTCTTGCTGTCGATGACGGCCTCCATGACGTTCTTCGCGATCGGTGCCGCGAGGCCGCCGCCGGAGATGTCGTCGCGGCTGGCGTTCTCGTCCTCGATCACCACGGCCACGGCGACGGGCGAGCTGCCGTCGTCCGGCTTGGCGTACGAGATGAACCAGGCGTAGGGGTTCTCGCTGTTGTCGACGCCGTGCTGTGCGGTACCGGTCTTGCCGCCCACCTTGACGCCGTCGATCTTGGCGTTGGTTCCCGTGCCGTCCTCGACGACGGTCTCCATCATGGACTGGAGGATCTGGGCGTTGTCCGCGGACAGCGGCTTGCTCATCTCCTCGGGGTCCGTCTTCTCGATGGTGTCGAGGTTGGGGGCCTGGAGCTCGTCGACCATGTACGGCTTCATCAGGGTGCCGTTGTTGGCGATGGCCGAGGTGACCATGGCCATCTGCAGCGGGGTGGCGGCCGTGTTGAACTGGCCGATGGAGGAGAGCGCGACCTGCGACTCGTTCATGTCGTCGGAGAAGACCGAGGCGCTGGAACGGACGGGGACGAACTGCTCCTCGGTGAAGCCGAACTTCTTGGCCGTCTCGAGCATCTTGTCGTTGCCGAGGTCGGAGCCGATCTTGCCGAAGACGGTGTTGCAGGAGACGCGCAGGGCCTCGCGGAGGGTGGCGTTCTTGCAGGGGAGGTCGCCCTCGTTCGGCAGGGGCGTGGTGGTGCCGGGCATCGTCCACGGCAGCGGGGAGTCGGTCTTCTCGTCGGCCGAGTCGTACTTCCTGTGCTCCAGGGCCGCCGCCGCGGTGACCACCTTGAAGGTCGAACCGGGCGGGTAGACCTCGCGCAGGGCGCGGTTGAGCATCGGGTCGTCGGGGTTGTTCTTCTTCTGGAGCTTGTTCCAGGCCTCGCCGGCCGCGTCGTTGCTGCCCGCGATGGAGGTGGGGTCGTACGAGGGGTACGAGGCCATCGAGAGGATCTTGCCGGTGGACGGCTCGATCGCGACGACGGCCCCCTTGGCGCCCTGCTTCTTCAGACCGTCGTAGGCGGCCTTCTGCGCGGCGCTGTTGAGGGTGGTGACGACGTTGCCGCCCTCGCGCTTCTTGCCCGTGATCATGTCGAGGGTGTTGCGGAAGAAGAGCCGGTCGTCGTTGCCGGTGAGGATGCCGTCGTCGATGGACTCGAGCTGGGTGGCGCCGAAGGCCTGGGAGACGTAACCGGTGACGGGCGCCCACATGGCGCCGTCCTTGTAGGTGCGCTTGTACTTGAAGTCGCCCTCGGTGGTGGCGTGTCCGGTGATGGCCTTGCCGTCGACGATGATGTCGCCGCGGGGGCTGGCGTACCGCTCGATGGCGACCCGGCGGTTGTGCTCGTCCTCCTTGAGCTCGTCCGCCTGGACGTACTGGAGCCAGTTGTCCCGGATGAGGAGGGTGAGGACGAGGAGGCCGCAGAAGATCGCGATTCGGCGCAGTGGCTTGTTCACGGTCGGACCACCTGGGTCATCTCGGCGTCGGGGCTGGCGGGCGCGGCGGGTGCCGGTCTGCGCGCGGTGTCGCTGATGCGCAGCAGAATGCCGATCAACGCCCAGTTGGCGATGACGGAGGAGCCGCCGTAGGCCAGGAAGGGCATGGTCATACCGGTGAGCGGGATGAGGCCCATGACACCGCCGGCGACGACGAAGACCTGGAGGGCGAAGGCGCCGGAGAGGCCGATGGCGAGGAGCTTGCCGAAGGGGTCGCGGGCGGCGAGGGCGGTGCGCACGCCGCGTTCCACGATCAAGGCGTAGAGCAGGAGCAGGGCCATCAGGCCGGCGAGGCCCAACTCCTCGCCGAAGGTGGCGAGGATGAAGTCGGAGTTGGCGGCGAAGCGGATCAGCTCGGAGTGGCCCTGGCCCCAGCCGGTGCCGAGGGTGCCGCCGGAGCCGAAGGCCCACAGGGCCTGCATGGCCTGCTCGGAGTGGCCGACCTGGTTGGCGCGGGAGAGCGCGAACTCGCGCATCGGGTCGAGCCAGGCGTCGACGCGCTGCTGGATGTGCGGCTCGAAGCTGGCCACGCCGACGGCGCCGACCGCGGACATCAGCAGACCGAAGACGATCCAGCTGGTCCGCTCGGTGGCGACGTACAGCATGATCACGAACATGCCGAAGAACAGCAGCGAGGTGCCGAGGTCGGTCTCGAAGACGAGGATGAGGATCGAGACGATCCAGACCACCAGGATGGGACCGAGGTCGCGGCCGCGCGGCAGGTAGAGGCCCATGAAGCGGCGGCTGGCCAGGGCGAGCGCGTCGCGCTTCACCATCAGGTAGCCGGCGAAGAAGATCGCCAGGACGATCTTGGCGAACTCACCGGGCTGGATGGAGAAGGAGCCGACCTGGATCCAGATCTTGGCGCCGTAGATGTTCTTGCCGAGGCCCGGTACGAGCGGGAGCAGCAGCAGGAACAGGGCGCCCACCATGGAGATGTAGGTGTAGCGCTGCAGGACGCGGTGGTCCTTGAGGAAGACCAGCACGGCGACGAACAGCGCGATGCCCATCGCGGTGTAGATCAGCTGGCGGGGTGCCGCGGTGCCGGCCTGGTCGATGCTCTGGAGCAGTTCGGACTGGTCCAGGCGCCAGATGGCGACCAGTCCGAGGCCGTTGAGCAGGGTGGCCAGCGGCAGCAGCAGCGGATCCGCGTACGGCGCGAACTTGCGCACGACGAGATGGCCGACGCCGGCCAGCAGGCCGAGGCCGAAGCCGTAGCTCAGCAGCCCCGCGGGCACCTCGTCGTTGATGGCGAGGCCCACGTTGGCGTAGGCGAAGACCGGGATGAGGACGGCGAACACGAGCAGAGCCAGCTCGGTGTTGCGCCGGCTCGGGGCGCCGATGGCGCCGATCGTGGACGTGTGGTGCGTCGACGGGTTGGTAGTACTGCTCATCGTGTGACAGGGCCTCTCACGGCTTGCCTACTGCTTACCGCACAGCGAGACGACCTTCTGCTCTTCCTCCGAGAGGGTCGGTCCTGAGCCTGGAGTGGGTGCGGTCGTGGACGGGGACTCGGACGATTCGGGTGTCTCGGGCGATCCCGACGGGTTCGGGCTCGGCGAGGCCTTGGACGTGAAGGAGGCGGGAGTGGTTCCCGTGGTGCCTCCGGCCTCGCCCTCGCCCGTCTTCGCGTTCTTCTCGGTCTCCGCGGTGCGCCGGTCGGCCTGCTTCTTGCAGGCGGAGGCCTGTACCGCCAGTTCCTCGATCTTGGCCCGGGCGTCGTTGAGGTCGCCCTCGGGGATGGTGGCCTCGACCAGCTTCTGCTGGTAGGGCGGCAGGTACTTGAGTTCGATCTCGGGGTGGTCCTTCTGGACCTTGGAGAGCGAGACCCAGGCGAGGTCCTGGCTGATGCCCCGGTACAGCGCGAGGTGGTCGTCGTTGGTGCCGACGTAGTACTGGGTCTGGGTCCAGCGCCAGCCGCCGTAGGTGCCGCCGCCGATCACGGCGAGGGCGAGGACGGTGTAGAGGGACCGCTTGAGCCACTTGCGGTTCTTGCGGGGTTTGACGAAGTCGTCGGGGCCGTAGTCGTCGAAGCCGCCGGTGGGGATGAAGCCGGTGGTGTCGCCGCTGCCGGGCGGGCCGAACTCGCCGCCCCCGCCGCGCTGTCCGCCCGGCCGGCCGAGGCCCGCGGCGCGCCCGGCCGGGGTCTGCATGATGCCGTTGTCGCCCATCTGGGCCTGGTTCTCGGCGACGGCGCCGACGACCACGGGGGTGTCGGAGAGCTGCCCGGCGAGGGTGTCGCCGGTGTCGAGGTCGAGGACGTCGGCGACGATGACGGTGATGTTGTCGGGGCCGCCGCCGCGCAGGGCGAGCTGGATCAGCTCCTGGACGGTCTCCTGGGGGCCCTGGTAGCTGGCGAGGGTGTCCTCCATCGTCTGGTGGGAGACGACGCCGGAGAGTCCGTCGGAGCAGATCAGGTAGCGGTCGCCGGCCCGCACCTCGCGGATGGACAGGTCGGGCTCGACGTGGTCGCCGCTGCCGAGGGCGCGCATCAGCAGGGAGCGCTGCGGGTGGGTGCCCGCCTCCTCCTCGGTGATCCGTCCCTCGTCGACGAGGCGCTGCACCCAGGTGTGGTCCTGGGTGATCTGGGTGAGGACGCCGTCGCGCAGCAGGTAGGCGCGGGAGTCGCCGACGTGGACCATGCCCAGGCGCTGGCCGGTCCACAGCAGGGCGGTGAGCGTGGTGCCCATGCCCTCCAGGGCGGGGTCCTCCTCGACCATCTGCCGCAGCTGGTCGTTGGCGCGCTGGACGGCGGCGCCGAGGGAGGTGAGGACGTCGGAGCCGGGCACGTCGTCGTCGAGGGCGACGATGGTGGAGATCACCTCGGAGGAGGCGACCTCACCGGCGGCCTGGCCGCCCATGCCGTCGGCGATGGCGAGCAGGCGCGGACCGGCGTAGCCGGAGTCCTCGTTGCCCTCCCGGATCATGCCCTTGTGGGAACCGGCGGCGAAGCGCAGTGACAGACTCATGCGCACCTCGCCCGTCGGCTCCGACTGCAGCCGGTCGTGTCGAGCCACACTGCCCACCCTCCGGTCGGGAGCGCGCCGGGGCCCGGGGTGCCGGCCGCCGCTGCGTGCTCGCTCCGCTCGCGCTCATTCATTGGTGTAGCACTACTTCCGCAGCTCGATGACGGTCTTGCCGATGCGGATCGGCGCCCCGGGGCCAATCGGCGTGGGGGTCGTCAGCCGGGCCCGGTCCAGGTAGGTGCCGTTGGTGGAGCCCAGGTCCTCGACGATCCACCGGCCGTTCTGGTCCGGGTAGATCCTGGCATGGCGGCTGGAGGCGTAGTCGTCGTCCAGCACGATCGTCGAGTCGTGTGCCCGGCCGAGCGTGATGGTCTGGCCCTGGAGGGCAACGGTGGTGCCGGTGAGCGTGCCCTCCGTCACGACCAGTTTGGTGGGCGCGCCGCGGCGGCCGCGGCCACCGCCGGACTGCTGGCGCTGAGGTGGAGGCGCCTGGCCCTGGCGCGTGGCGGTCTGCTGCGGTCGGGCGGCGTCGCGCCGCGCGCCGCGCTGGGTGACCCGCGTACCGAAGAGGTCGCTGCGGATGACCTGCACGGCCACGATCACGAACAGCCACAGTACGGCGAGAAAACCCAGCCGCATGACCGTGAGGGTCAGCTCTGACATTGCCCCCGGATCACCCTTCGGCTTGCCTGTAGATAACGGTGGTGCTGCCCACGACGATCCGTGAGCCGTCGCGGAGCGTAGCGCGGGTGGTGTGCTGCCCGTCCACCACGATGCCGTTGGTGGACCCGAGATCCTGGATCGTCGAGGGCGTTCCGGTCCGGATCTCGCAGTGCCGGCGGGAGACGCCGGGGTCGTCGATCCGCACGTCGGCCTCGGTGCTGCGGCCCAGCACGAGCGTCGCGTGGGAGATCTGGTGGCGGGTGCCGTTGATCTCGATCCAGTGGCGGGTGCGTCCGCCGGGCGCGGGTGCGGCCGGGGGCTGCTGGCCGCCGGCGGGCTGCGGATAGCCGTAGCCGCCGGGACGGCCGGGCGGCGGCGCGGACGGCATGGGCGGGGCG
>NZ_MULI01000113.1 GCF_002939385.1 Streptomyces sp. MH60
GGGCCGCCCCGGCGGCTGCGCGGGGGCGGTGTCCGCCGCCGCGCTCGGTGCCGCGGCGGGCCGGTCCTCGGCCGGCAGCGTGACGGTGTGCCGCTGGGCCAGGTGGCGGGCGACGGAGGCGACGTCCGGGTGCTCGAAGAGCAGCGTCGGGTAGAGGCGTCCGTCGACGGCCTTCTCCAGTTCGGTGCTCAGCGCGAGCAGCGTCACCGAGTCCAGGCCGAGTTCGTAGAAGCCCCGGCGGGGGTCCACGGCGTCCGGGGCCCGGCCCAGCAGGCCGCCGATCAGGGTGCGCAGGTGCGCGGCGAGCCGCTGCTCGGGATCGCCGCCGGTCGCGGCGGCGGGCCGGGGTCGCTGCTCCGGCGGTGCGGGCGGGGTGTCCAGCAGGCGGGTGATGAGTCCCGCGTGCCGCACCCGCTTGCAGCTCAGCTTGGTGAACTCGGCGACGAAGCGGCCCTGTTCGTCGTAGACCAGGCAGTCGTTGTGCATCAGGTCACCCGACGGGGCGACGGTCTCGGCCGTCGGGACGTGGACCCAGCAGGGTCCGGTCACCGCGCGCGGGGCGCGGAACCTCGCGATGTGGACCGGGATGAACGGGTCGGGTCCGGGCGGCGGGCGGTGGCCGAAGGTGACCAGGGTGGCGGCGTCGAGCTTCGCCGGGTGCAGGTGGAAGGCGCTCTCCTGGTCCCGGGAGGCGGGGTCCAGTTCGAGGCGGGCCAGCAGACCGCCCGTGTCGAGGAGGTGGAGTTCGCCGAAGCCCTTCATGGGCGGCCCATGCTCGATGTCCTCGCTCCGTGCCTGCCGGTACAGCTCGGCCATGTCCCTGCTCCCTCGGGCGCGGGTGAGCAGGGCGCGCGGGTCGATCGGCGGGGGCGGGGGTTCGTCGGTGAACTCGAGGCGGGCCGAGAAGTGCGGGCGCCAGGGTATGCCGTCGGACTCCGCCGTCGCCGGGTCGGTGCCCGGTGCCACGATCGCGCCGGCCGCCTCCACGGGGCGGGCGCCGGTGGCGTCCGGGGCGCCGATCGTGACCCGTACGGCGAGGTCGCGTCCCACGGCGGTGGCCATGGGCTCGGCGAAGAGCACGTCCCGCAGTGTCGCCCGCTCGGTGTCCAGGTCCTGGGCGCGCAGGATGCGGTACACGATGTCGAGGAAGGTCGCGCCCGGCATCACCGACACCTGGTGGATGCGGTGGTTCTGCATGATGAAGTCGTCGTGCGGCAGTGAGAGGTGACACTCGATCGGGTCGTTCACGGCGTGGCTTCCCCCTCGTGTCCGAGCCGGCGGACGGCGTCCTCGCGCAGCCGGGTCCGGTCCGTCTTCCCATGGGTGTTCAGTGGTGCGTCGGGCAGCCACCACAGGTGTCGGGGCAGCATGTAGGGCGGCAGCCGGTCGGCGAGCCGTTCGGCCAGGTGCGCGGTGTCGGGTTCGGCGTCGCCGAGCAGGTAGCCGACGAGCCGGGTGCCGCCGGGCGCCGCGAGCGCGAACACGACGGCGTCGGTGCCGGAGGTGTCGCGCAGGGCCGCCTCCACCTCGCCGACCTCCACCCGGTAGCCGTTGACCTTCACCTGGGCGTCCTTGCGGCCGAGGTGGACGAAACCGTGCGTGGTGGCGCGCACCTGGTCCCCGGTGCGGTACCAGCGCCGGCCGCCGTACTCCAGGAACCGGCCCGCGTCCTGGGCCGGTTCGAGGTAGCCGCGGAACATCTGGGGTCCGGTCATGACGAGTTCGCCGGTGCCGTCGACGGGCGTGCCCTCCGGGCCGAGGAGCATCGCCTCCATCCCGGTGTTCGGGACTCCGATCGGTACGGTGGCGCCGTATTCCGGGGCGGACAGGTCCTGGCCGGGATGCCAGCGGAACGCGGTGCAGGCGATGGTCAGTTCGGTGGGGCCGTAGATGTTGTCGAGGACGCCGTCGGGCGCGGCGCGCTGCCAGTAGCGCGCGGTGTCCAGGTGCAGGGGCTCACCGGCGAACACGGACTGGCGCAGGCCGGCCAGGCTCCCGGGGGCGAGCCGGTCGGCACGCTGCAGGCCGCGGGCGAGGCTGGGGGTGCTGTGCCAGACGGTCAGCCCGTACCGGCGCACCCAGCGTGCCGGGTCCAGGGCCTGGAGCCGGGACAGGACGCACACGCACGCCCCACCGGCCCAGGCCGGGAAGATGTCGCACATGGCCAGGTCGAAGGTGGTCTCGTGGACCTGGCTGAACCGGTCCTCGGGCCGCACGCCGTAGCGGGAGTGCGAGGCGGCGAGGAACGCCGAGACGTTCCCGTGGCTGACGGGCACGCCCTTGGGGGTGCCGGTGGAGCCGGAGGTGAAGAGGATGTAGGCGAGGTCGTCGGGCGTCCCCGCGGCCGGCCGCCGGCCGGGCCCGGCGCCGGGCTCGGACAGTTCCTCCGCCGTCAGGACGCGGGCGCCGCCGATGGCACTGGGCAGCTTCGCGGGCAGGGCGGTGCGGTCCGTGCCCGGGGCCAGGGCGACGTGGACGGGTGCGGACTCCAGTAGGCGGGCCACCTGCCCCGCCGCGCCCGGGGCGGCGATCACGGCACCGCAGCCCGCGGCCCGCAGTACGGCGGCGTTGCGGGCCACCGGATTCTCCGGGTTCAGCGGCACGGCCGGGGCGCCGGCGTGGAGAGCGGCGAGCAGGCCGATGTACGCCTCGGGGGTCTTGGCGGCGAGCACGGCGACGGGTGCGCCCGGCTCGGCGGCCGCGACGACGGCGGCGGCCCAGGTGCGGGCGAGCGCGTCGACCTCGGTGTAGGTCCAGTGGCGGTCGAGGATGCGCAGGGCGGGGCCGCCGGGGTTGCGGGCGAGGCCGTCGGCGAACCAGTCCTGAAGCATTCTGGCGGCGCCCGGCCGGGTGCCCGGCGCGCCGGGCGTCACCGGTCCGCCAGACAGCCGCTGACCACACGCCACAGGTCGGCCGGGGTGGCGAAGCTGGCCGGGGCCAGGGCTCCGTCGGGGAACTCGATGCCGTAGGCGTCCTCCAGCCGGGCGGACAGGCCGACCATGCCGAGGGAGTCCAGACCGTGCGCGGGCAGCGGGAGGTCGGCGCGCAGCGCGGCGGTCGGGGGGTAGTCGGTGAGTGCGGCCCTGACCAGCTTCTCGAAGGTCTCGTCCCAGTTCGTCGCCACGGTGCGCCTCGTCCTTCTCGTCGTCGCCGGGGTGGTGCCGGTGTGCCGGGTGATCCGTATCGCCGTGCGGCGCGCGGCCGGCTCCGGGAACGTCGCGGAATGGGCGTGCGGGCCCGTTCGAGATAAATCCGGCGCGGGGATGCTAACGACGGAATTTCCGTCGCCGCAAGGGCGTCCGGGTACTTTTTCGGCGTGCGCACTATTGAGCAGAATTCCGGCCAGTAAAGAGCGGACCATCTGGGTTCTTCTTTTTGTTTCCAGCCCCCGGGAATCAGGAGCTCGGCGGCGCCCGTCGCCACAGGAGGACGTCACGCATGCCGCAGCGGGTGCTGATCGCCGGTACGTCGCCGCTCCTCGCGGGCCGGCTCGCCGCCCGTTGCCTGGCGGCCGGGGAGCGTGCCGCCGATACCGAGGTGGTCCTGCTCTCCGTCGTCCGGTCCCGTCCCGGGGCGCCCGCTCCGGGACGTCGGGAGCTGGCCGGGTTCGTGACGGAACAGGGCAGCGGGGCCGAAGGGCCGGACGCGCTCGACGCGGGGCGGCTGACCGTGGTGTGCGTCGAGCCGGACGGCGTGGACGCCGAGCTGAAGGCCTGGACGGCGGAGCAGGTGTGGTGCGTGGTGCCGGGCTGGGACCGGTCGCGGGCCCGCGGGGCACGCGCGGACGCCGCGCTGGCCGGCTCGCTGCTCGCCGCGCTGCCGGGCCTCGGGGCCCGCCGCTATGTGCAGGTGGGCCAGGACCCGGCGCCGGACGACGACCGGGCGCGGCGGTCCTGCCGGGACCTGGAACGGCCGGCCGTGGAGGCGTGCCTGGACTCCGGGGTGTCCTGGCGGATGCTGCGCACGGCACCGGTGGTGGACGCGCGGGCCCCGGCGCTGGGTGAGTGCCCGCCGGGCGCCCACCGGTTGCTGTGGGCGCTGGACTCGGTGCGCGCGGAGGTGGCGGACCGGGTGCCCGACTGGTTCGAGCGGCAACCGCTGCGGGTGGCCGGTGTGGCGGGTCTCGGCCTGCCCCTGCTGACCGCGGAACGGGCCGCCGGGGAACTCTGGCGGGCCGGCGCCCCCGGAGACCTGCCCGACGGCTTCGCCGCGGTGCCCCGACCCGCCCCGGTCCCGCTGACCGACGTGCTCGCCCGGGCCGGCGCGGTGCACGGCATCGACGTCCGCCCGGTGCCGGACCGGGCGGACTTCAACGCCGTCGACCGGCTCCTGGACCTCCGCCTGACCGGCGTACGCCGTCAGGCGGTACGCCTGCGCGGGACGGCACCGGCGGGACCGTCCGGTGCGGCGGAGGCGGCCCGGTCCGGCGGCCCGGCGCACGGCACCGCACGGTCCGGGCCGGACGGAACGGACACGGCCACGGCCGCGACCGGGGCCGGGGCCGGGGCCGCGCAGGCTCCGCTGCCGCCTTCCGCCGACGGGACCGCCCCCTCGGACGCCCCGTCGTCCCTCTCCCCCGCCGGGCAGTGGGAGTTGTTCGGCGCGGTCCGGGCCCATGGGGCGTCGCCGGACGCGGCGCGGGGCACGGGGGGTCTGCGGCGGCGCGTCGTGGACGTGGCGGGGCGGCCGCTGGTGCTGTTCGAGGGCGGGACCGGCGAGGGTCCGCCCCTGCTGGTGCTGAACGCGCTCGGGCAGGGACCGGGCTTCCTGACCCGGCTGTGCGCCCATCTGGTCCCGCACCACCGCGTCGTCACCTGGCAGGTGCGCGGCACCGAGCGGGAGGATCCGCCCTGGGGGACCCGGCACCAGCTCGACGACATCGACGCGGTGCTGGCGGCCGTCGGCGCCGAGCGCGCCCATCTCCTCGGCTGGTGCACCGGGGCCAAGATCGCCACCGCCTTCCAGCAGCACCGCCCGGGGGCCGTCGCCTCCCTGGTGTTCCTGAACGCCACGTTCCGGCAGAACGACCGCTGGGACGGCATGGACACCAAGTACGAGTCCGATCTGGCCGCGGTGTGCCGCGCGCTGGACCGCAGGCCGGAGAAGGCCGCGTGGATGCTGGACCTGCTGGCCCCGGGCGCCGCGGGCGGCGGAGGCAGCCCCGGCGCCCGGGACGCGGGGGTGCTCGGGGTGCTGAGCCGGGCACTCGCCGACGAGGTGCGGCGGCCCTTCCGGGACGCCGAGGTGCTCGTGCGGTACGCCCGTCAGCTCGTGGACCTCTGGCGGCTCGACTCGGCGGCGCAGGCGCCCCGGGTGGCCGTGCCGACGCTGTTCGTCTGCTCGGAGTTCGACGGCATCTCCTCCCCCGCCCGGGCCCGCGAGGCCGCGCGCTGCTTCCCGCACGCCCGGTACGCGGAACTGGCCGTCGCCGGCCACTACGCGCCGCACGACCGCCCCGCCCTGGTGGCGGAGCTGATCACGGAGTTCCTCCGCGCGCCGCGGGAGGTCGCCGATCTCGTGCGGTACGCGGAGATCACCTGGCACATCGACACGGAAGGAACTGCGCGGTGACCGAGGCCAAGGCCTTCGACCGGGTCGCGGACGACTACGACCGGATGCGGGGCGGAATGGAACGCGGCAGGCAGGCCGCGGCACAGCTGGCCGGGGACCTGGCTCCGGGCCCGGTGCTCGAGGTGGGCGTCGGCACGGGCATCGTGGCGGCGGGGCTGGCCGAACTGGGCCACGACGTGCGCGGCGTCGACGTGTCGCCGCCGATGCTGGCCCGGGCGGCCGAACGGCTCCCGGGGCGGGTCTGCGTGGGGGACGCGAGGGCGCTGCCGTTCGCCGACGCCAGCTTCGACAACGTGGTGTTCACCCACGTCCTGCACCTCGTCGGGGACATGCCCCGGGCGTTGCGCGAGACGGCGCGGGTGCTGCGTCCCGGGGGGCGGCTGCTCGCGGTGCACGGAGATCCCGCCGCCGATCCGGACGAGCTGGTCGCCGTACTGGACCGGCTGGCGGTGCTGCAGCCGCGGCGTCCCGACACGCCCGAGGGCCTCGACGCGGCGGCGCGGGAGGTGGGGCTGGAGCGGCTGCGGCACGAGTTCGCCCCCGACTACGAGCGGGCCACGACCCCCCGGCAGCTCCTGGAGAGCCTGGAGCGCCGGCTGCCGCCGTACCTGTGGGACGTCGACGACGACACCTGGGCGCGGGTCGTCGAGCCCGCGCTGGCCGCCCTGCGCGCGCTGCCCGACCAGGACCGCCCCCGGGTGCAGCAGTGGCGCGTGCACCGCAGCGTGTACGTCAGGAGCTGAGCCGCCGCGATCCCCTCTCGCCGCCGGCCGGGGACGACGGGGCGGGCCGCCCGTCGTCCCCGGCCGGCGGTGTCCGGACCGGGGTGCTCGGCGCGGCGGGTCAGCGCGGTATGAGTTCGAAGGCGATCGCCGGACGGCCGCCGAAGCGCGCCCCCATCGCCTGGGCCAGGCCCAGCAGCGGGCCGCGGACGTCGGTGACGGGCGGCTGCATGGCCGCCAGGTAGCTGGCGTGGGCCTCCAGCGAGGCCACCGCCCGGTCGATGTGGTCGGTGACGTCCACGGCGTGGGTCGGCCTGGGCGAGTTGGAGACCGCCACGTAGCGCACGCCCTGCCAGGGGCCGGGGCCGTCCTCGGGGAAGATCCAGCGGTTGGCCGCGTCGCCCACCGCGTCGAGGAGGGCGCGGCCGGTGTTGCGGTGGTCCGGCGAGTTCCAGCGTCCCGTCGACGTGTGGTCGTGGTGGCAGAAGCCGAGGACCAGCTCGGGACGGTGGCGGCGGATCGCGGCGGCGAACTCGCGGCGCAGCTCGGCGGAGTACTCGATCCGGCCGTCGGGGTGGTCGAGGAACTCCACTCCGGCCGCTCCCACCACCGCCGCGCCGGCCCGCTGCTCCGCCTCGCGGATCTCGGCGGCCTTCTCGGGCGCCATCGAGTCGATGCCGGCCTCGCCCCGGCTGGCCACCAGATAGGCGACCGACTTCCCGGCCGCGGTCCAGCGCGCCACGGCGCCCGCCGCGCCGAATTCCATGTCGTCGGGGTGCGCCACCACGGCAAGGGCGCGGGTCCAGTCCTCGGGCATTTCCTGGAATTCATCGGTCATGCCCCGAAGATAACAGCGCGCTTTCCGGTCCCGGTACCCCGGAATTGCCTTTCTCTGCACCGCTCAAAAGTGAGCAGATGCAGCGGTGTCCAGGCGCGAGAATCCGGCTGATCCCCGTCGGCAGTCCGGCCACCGGTTCGCCGAGGTACCGCGAGCGAGAGGACAGCACATGCAGTCGACCAGCACCATGACCTGGGATCCCTGGCAGCCCGCGCCCTACGAGCAGACGGAGGGTGCTCCGCTGCTGCTGCACGGCCAGGTGGCCAACCACTACCGGGGGCAGATCGAGGGCGAGGGCGTCCAGCAGGTCCTCATCGCCCTGTCCCCCGACGGGGCGAGTGTGTTCACGGCGCTGGAACGGGTGACGGGCCGGATCGGCGACCGCAGCGGCAGCTTCGTCCTCCAGGTCACCGGTACCACCGGCGGGGGCGCGGCCAAGGCCACCCTGGAGGTGCTGGAGGGTTCCGGAACGGGCGGGTTGGCCGGTTTGCGCGGGACCGGCACCTACTTCTGCGACAACCCGGGTCCGGACGGTCACGCGGCGATCGCGTTGGACCACTCCTTCGAGTAGTCCCGGCGATCCGCGTGCGCCCGCACCGGTGAGGGCCTAGGCTCGCGAACGCCGGAGGTGCACGCGGAGGTTGCACGCCGAGACGATCATCGTCCTGAGGAAGGAAACCTTTCATGTCCCCCATTGGGCAGCTGGCAGCGGTCACCCTCGACGCGCCGGACCCGAAGGCTCTGGCCGAGTTCTACAGCGCCGTCACCGGCTACCAGACGCTCTTCGCGAGCGAGGACTTCGCCTACATCGGTACCGCGGACGGCTCGAGCCGCATCGGTTTCCAGCGGGTCGAGAGCCTGAAGCAGCCCACCTGGCCCGGTGACGACAAGCAGATGCACCTCGACTTCAGCGTCAGCGACCTGGACGAGTCCGTGGAGCGGCTGACCTCCTTGGGGGCCACCAAGCCGGACCACCAGCCGGGCGGCGAGAAGTGGGTCGTCCTGATCGACCCGGCCGGTCACCCGTTCTGCGTCACCACCATGGCCTGACGCCGGCCCCGCCGGACGACGCCACGCCAGAGGCCGCGGCACTCACCCGAGTGCCGCGGCCTCCTCGTGCGGCCTCAGTCCGCCCAGTACTGCGGGGTCAGGCAGCCGTCGTTCCCGCTGCCCTCCAGCATCAGGCTGTCCCAGCGGCCACCGCCCTGCTCCTTGGGCACCCAGTCCTGCATGTACGTGGCACGCGGCGCCGCGGGGTCGGTGCGGGCGTCGATGCCCATCAGCTTGTACATCGTGCCCAGCGATTTCATGTGGATGAGGAAGTGCATCCGCTCCATGGTCCCGAACAGTTCCTCGAAGACCAGCGCGGTGGCGTCCCCGTCGGCGTTCAGGTTGGTGTTCTCGGCGACCGTGCGTGCGAACAGGCGGGCCTCGGCCCGGTACTTGTAGCTGAAGTCGACCACCCGGTGCATGATCACCCCGGCGGTGGCCGTGTTGAGGAGCCGGTCGGCGGGGACGGCGGTCTGGTGGTGCGCCGGCTGCACCTCGAACCAGGGCTCGTCCCGGTCGGCGGCCAGCGGACTCATCGACGGGTCCTGGGCCATGGTCTGGGTGGCGGTGCCGAACATCCCCCAACGGTGCGGGAGCATCATCGTCTCCCGCACACTGCCGGGCACGAACGCGGCCTGCCAGGCGTCGGCCTGGTGCTGGGAGACGTGGCCGCCGAGCACCCCGTCCCGGAAGTCGCGGGGGCCGCCCATGTGCAGCAGCCGCTCGTAGTCCTCCAGGGACCGGAAGTGGATCAGCCAGTGCAGGCGGTCCTTGACACCGAAGGTCTCCTCGTAGACGAACACGGTCGCGAGGCCGGGATGCTTGGTGTTGACGAACTCCGCGGCCTCACGGGCCAGCCGGCGCGCGCTGTCGCCCTGGCCGGCGGCGATCTGCGCGACCCGCTCCACGACGACCCCGGCGTTCGCCGAGTGCAGGATCCGGTCGGTGGGCTGCGTGGTCTGGTGCCGGGCGGGCGGAACACCGGGCGTGCCGCTGTCCAGGGTCATGTCGCTCTCCTCGTGTGGGTCATGGGTGGGTCGCGGGGTGGGGACCGGGCTCGGTGAAGGCGGCCAGGCGCTCGTCGAGGACCCGTGCCGCCCCGGTCATCAGCAGCTCGGCGATGCGTTCGACGTGCCGCTCGCGCCAGGGCTCCAGGGCGGTGCCGGCGACACAGCGGTTGAACGCGCCGGCCGCGGGCCCGCAGTGCACCTGGTAGTTGGCCCGCTCGGCGGGGTCTCCGTCCTGGGCGGCCCGGTTGGTGCGGGCGAAGTACGACTTGAACAGGAGCGCCATCCGGTGCTTGGGGTCGCGCTCGGCCCGTTCGATCTCGTGGCCGCGTCCGGTGTCCCGGTAATGGGCGCACGTCTGCTTCCACGCCTGGTCCAGCGGGGCGCGCAGACAGTCGCGTTCCAGCCAGGTGCGGGTGGCCTCGTCCAGGTCGTCCAGGCCGCTGTGGCCGCGGTAGAGCTGGTACAGCTTGTTGGCCCGGGCCGCGAAGAGGGTGCCCTTGCGGACCACCTGGACGCGGGAGCCGAGTTCGAACAGGTCGCCCGCGGGCGCGTACGCGGTGTCCTGGACGTCCAGGGCGGCCAGCAGGTCCTTGACGGCGTCCGAGGTGCCGGCCTGGGGCGAGCACTGGTTGACCGAGCCGGTGACCACGAAGTCGGCGCCGAGCACGAAGGCCGCCGCGACCGCCTCGGGGGTGCCCAGCCCTCCGCAGGCCCCCACCCGCAGCCGGCGGACGTAGCCGTGCCGTGCGGTCAGTCGCGCGGCGAGCGCGGCCGTCGTCGGCACCAGGGCCAGGCTGACCCCGCCGTCGGTGTGGCCGGCCGAGTCGCCCTCCACGCAGATGTCCTGCGCCACCGGCAGCCCGCGTGCCGCGTCGGCCTCGGCCGCGGTCAGCGCGCCCCGGGCGACCAGGCGCCGCAGCAGTTCCTCGGCGGGCGGCGCCATGAAGTGGGCGGCCACTTCGGGACGCGAGCACTTGGCGACCAGGGTGCGTACGGCGACGGGGGTTCCGTCCGGGGTGCGGTGGGCGCCGGTGAACCGGAACCGGACGAGCGCCGGGGTGACGGTGGTGAAGGCGGCGGCCTCCACGTGCCGGACGCCGTGCCGCAGCAGCAGGTCGGTCAGGGCGTCCTCGGCGCCGGGACGCGTCAGGTCGTGCAGCACGTTGACGCCGTAGCGGCCGTCGAGGCCCGGGGTGCGGGCGAGTTCGGCGAGTGCCTTGTCGACGGTGTCCAGGTCCAGTCCGCCGGCGCCGAAGTAGCCGCGCAGGCCCGCTCTTCCGAGCCGGGCGACCAGTTCCACCGAGGACACCCCGCGGAACATGCTGCCGGCGAGGTAGGCGTAGCGCACGCCGTGGTCCTGCCGGAACTCCGCGCTGCCGAGCCGGGCGGCGGCGGGGTCCCGTACGGTTTCCGGCCCCGGGGCGACGACCGGCGCCTCCCGCCGCACCGGCACCGGCACGGGGACGGGCTGCTCCCGCTGCGGCTGCGGCACGGGGACCCGCTGCGACGGCTGCGGCTGCGGCTGCGGCTGCGGCTGCGGCACGGTGTCCGCCTCGGCCCGTACCGACTCCCACATCTGCCGCAGCATCGGGCGCGGGCCGAACTCGTCGGCCTCGGTCACGCCCCGCCGGATCAGTTCCCGCAGCGTCTCGTGCCAGCGCACCGGGGCCGCGATCTGCCGGGCCAGCAGGTCCGCCACGCCGTCGGCCGGATAGGGCCGGCCGGTGACGTTGGCGAACACGGGGATGCGCGGTGGCCGGAAGCCGACGGTGTCGAGGAACGCGGCGAAACGCTCCTGAGCGGGGAGCATGTGCCGGGAGTGGAAGGCGCCGCTGGTGGCCAGCGGGACGCAGCGGGCGCCCGGGGCCGCCCGCACGGCGGCGCGGAGCGCCTTGACGCTCTCGGCCGGCCCCGACACCACCACCTGGGTGGCGGTGTTGAGGTTGGCCAGGTCGACGTCGGTGGCGCCGCTGCGGTCGAGCAGGGCTCGGACGGCGTCCGGCGACAGGCCGAGGACGGCCAGCATGGCGCCGCCGTCCGCCTCACCCATCAGCTCCCCGCGCCGGCACACGATCCGCAGGCCGGTCTCGAAGTCGAAACAGCCCGCGGCGAGCAGCGCGTTGTACTCGCCGAGGCTGTGTCCCGCCAGGACGTCGGGTGCGGGCCCCTCCGCCAGCGCCTGCGCACAGGCGAGCGCGTTGACCACGTACAGCGCGGGCTGGGTCCACCGGGTGCGGTTCAGCCGGCCGTCGGGGTCGTCCAGGCACAGGTCGCGCACGGACTCGCCGAGGACGCGGTCGGCGGCCGCCACGTACTCGGGGAAGCGGTCGAAGAGCTCCTGCCCCATTCCGACGCGCTGCGCGCCCTGGCCTGCGAAGAGCCAGGCCCTCACGCGCCCGGGCTGAGCTGGTGCGGCAGCAGCAAGGTGTCCTCGATGGTGCCGGGCACGAAGGAACGGCCCCAGGTGCCGCCGCCCTTGTGCTCGGCGACGAACTGCCGCTCGCCCAGCGCCCGGAAGTCGGCGTCCGTGCGCTCGAGTTCGAGCAGTTCCTGGTAGGCGTCGAAGTCCTTGAGGTGGATGAGCCAGTGCAGCCGGTCCATCACACCGAAGGTCTCCTCGTAGAGGTACGAGGTGGCGCGACCGGGCAGCTTGCGGTTGACCTCGTTCTGCCAGGCGAACGCGTACAGCCGGGCCTCCTTGCGGAACTCGTGCGAGGCCTGGCCGGTGCGGTGCAGGGTGAGCAGCGAGTTCGCGGAGTGCAGCAGCTCGGTGTCGGACTGGTCGGTCTGCAGTCTGGCCGGGTCCACCCAGAGTTCGCCGCTGTCGTGATCGTCCTCCTCGTGCACGAGCCCGTGCTGCGGGACGAGGATGCGTTCGCGCACGGAGCCCTCGACGACGGCCCGGCCCCACACGCCGGCGCCGGCGTCCTCGGGCACCCGGTCGCTCTCCAGCAGGTCGATCATCTTCTCGTCGTGATCGACCATGTGCAAGCTGATGGCGTAGTCGTTCGGGGTCTTCCAGTGGATCAGCCAGTGCACCCGGTCCCGCTTGCCGAACGCCTCCTCGTAGAAGTAGAAGGAGGCACCGTTGAGGTCGGACTGGTTCATGTAGGCGATCACGTCGGCGAAGAGCTTGCGGCCCTCGTCGCGGTGCTCGTACTTCAGCTGGGCGCTGCGGGCGATGGTGAAGCCCGAGTTGCCCGAGTGCAGCAGTTTGTCGGCGGGCACGGGGCTCTGGGCCGACGCGGGGCTGGGACCGGCCGCGCTCCGGGGGGTCCGCTGGTCCATGAATGGCCGTCCTTCCAGTGCGCAGGATGCGTGGCTCGTGCCGGCCCGGGGCCGGCGCGAGCCACGCTAGGCGGACCGTCGTCCCGGGGCTGCACAACTTTGAGCAGGCGGGGGACGGTCCCGCCCGCCCGGACGGGTCAGCCGGCGGTGGACGTCTCCTGCGCCGGCTCCTCGGCGGCCGGGTCGTTCTCGCGGGGCATCTCCTTGAGGAACAGGGACACCACGAGGGCGATCCCGACCAGCAGGACGCACACCAGGAACATGTCGCCCATGGCGTGCGCGTAGCCGTCCAGGGCGTCCCCGCGCGCCGGTTCGGGCAGCCGGTGCAGGGCCGTGACGCCCTGGTCGGCGGCGCGTGCCGCGTCCTGGCCGACGTCCGCCAGCCGGTCGGCCACCCGGCTGGTGAGGACGGTGCCGAGGACGGCGACCCCGATCGCGGACCCCATGCGCTGGAAGAAGTTCGCGGAGCTGGTGGCCGCACCGATGTCCTGCGGCGGCACGGAGTTCTGTACGGCGGTGATGACGGGCTGCATCACCAGGCCGACGCCGGCGCCGAACAGGAAGGCGTACACGCCGATCTGCCAGTAGGGGGTGCCCGCGTCGACCCGGGACAGCAGCAGCATGGTGACGACCAGGAGTGCGGAACCGGAGACCGGGAACACCTTGTACCGTCCGGTCTTGCTGATCAGCTGCCCGGATGCGATGGAAGTGAAGGTCAGTCCGAACATCGCGGGCAGCATGGCGAGTCCGGAGCGCGTGGACGACATGCCCATGACAGCCTGGAAGTACAGCGGCAGGTACACGATGCCGGCGAACATGGCGGCCCCGGCGAGCAGTCCGAACAGGGCTCCGACGCCGAAGACCGGATTGCGGAACAGGCGCATGGGGATGACGGGTTCGGCCGCCCGGTTCTCCGCCCACACGAACAGGGCGCCCAGCACGACGGCACCGGCGGCCAGCGCCAGCGAGCCGGGGGCGGCCCAGCCGTGGGCCTCGCCCGCCCAGTTGAGGTACAGCAGGGCGCAGACGACGGCACCGGCCACCAGGGCGGCGCCGGTGAAGTCGATGGTGTGCCGGCGCTGGGGACCGCGGACGCGCAGGCCGATCGCGGTCGCCACCAGGGCCAGCACGCCGACCGGCACGTTGATCAGAAAGATCCAGCGCCAGCCGGGACCGTCCGTGAACCAGCCGCCGACCAGCGGCCCGACCACGCTCGACAGGCCGAACACGGCCCCGAACAGGCCCTGGTAGCGGCCTCGGCGCTCCGGCGGCACCACGTCGGCGATCACGGCGAGCGCCAGCACGAACAGACCGCCCGCGCCGAGGCCCTGGATGCCGCGGAAGACGATGAGCTGCCCGATGCTCTGGGCCACGCCGCACAGCACGGACCCCACCACGAAAACGCCGATGGCGCACTGCACCACGGTCCGGCGGCCGTAGAGGTCGGACACCTTGCCCCACAGCGGGGTGACCGCCATGGAGGTGACCAGGTAGACCGTGACCACCCAGGGCAGGCGTTCGAGACCACCCAGTTCGCCGACGATGCTGGGCAGGGCGACACTGACGACGGTCTGGTCCAGGGCCGACAGCAGCATCCCCGCCATCACACCGGCGATGGCCAGGGCGGCCTGACGAGGCGTGGGCAGGGCCGGTGCCGCGTCCGCGGGCCCGGGGGCCGCCTCTGCGGAGTTCTCCATGGGGGGTGCTTCCTTCCGTGGTGGTGAAGGGCGGCCGGGTGCTACGGCACCCGCGCCGCCGGGCCTGATGCGGGAACGCCGTCCGTCACCTGGCGGGTGACGAAGTGCAGATCGAGGATGGCGGCACGGGCGGCCGCCGGCCGGGGTTCCGCCGGGGGTACGGGAGAGGTCGGGCGTTCGGCCGGCGGCACGGGACCGGCGTCCGCCTTCCGGTCCAGCCACAGCCGCCGTCGGGTGTAGGCGGGCGCGGGCAGCGGCTCGCGCACCGGTACGCCCGCCGGCCGCTCGGCCGGGTCGAGGGCGGAGGCGACGAGGTGGGCGTTGGTGCCGCCCAGACCGAAGGAACTGATCCCCGCCACCCGCCGCGCGGGCGGTACCGTCCACGGTTCGGCCGCGGTCACGGGCCGGAACGGCGAGTGGGCGAAGTCGAAGCGCGGGTTGGGCATCTCGCAGAACAGCGTGGGCGGCACGACCCCGTGCTCCAGGCTCAGCGCGACCTTGATCAGGCCCGCCACGCCGGCCGCGTTCAGCAGATGACCGACGTTGGCCTTCAGACTGCCGATACCGCAGCGGCCGTACGGCTCCTCGGCGCCCGCGAACGCGTCGGTGAGCGCCTTGAGTTCCATCGGGTCGCCGATCCTGGTGGCCGTCCCGTGCGCCTCCACCAGTCCTACCTCCTCGGCCCGGCGCCCGGCCGCGGCCAGGGCCCTGCGGACGACGTCGGTCTGCGCGGCCGGGTTCGGCGTGGTCGTGCCCATGGTGTGGCCGTCGTTGTTCACGGCGACCGCCTCGATCACCGCGTGCACGCGGTCGCCGTCGCGCAGGGCGGCGGCCAGCGGTTTCAGCAGGACCGCACCGCAGCCCTCCCCCGGCACGATGCCGTCGGCCCCCTCGTCGAAGGGGCGGCAGCGGCCGGTGGGCGACAGCACGCGGGCCACGCTGAACTCCAGGTAGGGCCGCTCGTCCAGCAGGACCTCCACCCCGCCGGCCAGGGCCAGTTCCGTCTCCCCGGCCAGCACGCTGCGGCACGCCAGCTGCACACTCACCAGGGAGGACGAACAGGCGCTGTCCACCACGAGGCCGGGGCCCCGGAAGTCGAAACGGTGGGCCACCTGGGCGGCCAGGAAGTTCTGGTCGGACTGGAGCACGTCGGGGCGCAGCGGCGCGCGCAGCGGGTAGGAGGTGACCCGCCCGCCGACGAAGACGCCCACGTCCCGGCCGCGCAGTTCCTCGCCCCGGTAGCCGGCGTCGGCCAGGCAGTCGCGGGTGGCCTCCAGGAACAGTCTGATCCCCGGGTCCAGCACGGTCGCCTCGTCGTCGCCGAGCTGGAACGGCCCGGGGTCGAACAGGTCGAGACCGTCCAGGAAGCCGCCCCACTTCCCGGTGCTGCGGCCCGGTTCGTACGCCGGACGGTAGTGGGCTCCGGTGTCCCAGCGGTCGGCCGGTACCTCGGTGACGGCACAGCGGCCCTCGACCAGGTTGCGCCAGAAGGTGGCGACGTCCGGGGCGCCCGGGAACCGCCCCGCCATGCCGATGACGGCCACACGGCCGTCGGTACGGCGGTCGGCGGGGGCCGCGGCGGCCCCGGTGGCCGGCACCGGGGCAGGGGGCGGCGGCGCGGCGGCAACGGCAGCGGCCGGTACGGGTGCCTCGGCCGCGGGTACGGGCCGCGGAGCCAGACCGAGGGACGTCAGGTGGTCGTGGAGTTGCCGCACCGAGGGGTGCTCCAGCAGCAGCGAGGGGGGCAGGCGCTTGCCGACGGCGTCCTCGACGCGCTCCAGCAGTTCCCCCAGCATCACGGACTCCACCCCGAGGTCGGTGAAGTCGGCCGTGGTGTCGAGGTCGGTCTCCGGGGTGCCGAGGACCGCGCACACCAGCGGGACCAGCCAGGCGGGACCGCTGCCGGCGCGCGCGGGCTCCGGTGCTGGCTCCGGTGCCGGTGCCGGTGGCGCGGCCGGTGCCGGTGGCGCGGCCGGGCTCCCGCCCGTCCGGGTGTCCAGCAGGGTCTCCGCGTCGAAGGAGGCGTCCAGCGGCAGGACCGGCAGGACGGTGCCGCCCCAGGGCATGGCGATCACCTGTTCCAGGATGCGCAGCCCCGTGGCGTCGTCGACGGTGTCCAGGCCGACGGGGGCGCAGACGTTGTCCTTGCCGCGCGCCGCGCCGCTCTCGGTCCACATCGGCCAGGCCACGGAGCGCAGGTGGGCGCCCCCGGTACGGACCCGGTGGCCGAGCAGCAGGTCCGCCGCCGCGTTGGCCGCCGCGTAGTCGGTGACGCCCACGGCGAGACGCGGGACGAGGGCGCAGGCCGAGGAGAACGCCACGAAGAAGTCGAGCCGGTCGCCCTCGCACAGGTCGGCGAGCGTCTCCAGGCCGTCGGCCTTGGGCGCGAAGGTCGCGCGGACGGTGGCGGTGTCCTTGCCGACGAAGGCGGGCCGGCCGCCGCCCAGACCGCCGGCGCAGTGCACCACGCCGCCCAGGGGCCCCAGTTCGGACCGCACCCGGTCCAGGAAGGCACCGACGGCGGCGCGGTCGGTGAGCGGGCCGCCGTGGGCCAGGACGCGCGCGCCGAGCCGTTCCAGTCGCCGTACGCCGGCGACGGTCTCGGCTTCGGCGGCATCGAGGGCTCCCGGGGTGTCCCACCGCTCGCGGGGCGGCAGTGGCCTGCCGCCGAGCACCGCGACGGCCCGTGCCCCGCGCTGGACGAGGTGGGCGGCGACCCGGGCGCCGATGCCCCGGGTGCCGCCGGTGACGACGTAGGCCCGGCCGGGGTCCGGGACGAGCGGGGTGTGCCGGGCCAGGGTGGGGCGCAGGACGGGTTCGTAGCGCAGTCCGTTCCGGTGGCAGACCTCCGCGCGGCCGCCCGGCCGGTGCCACTCGCCCCAGAGCGCGGCGGCCAGTCGTTCGGGGTCGGCGGTGGGCAGGTCGGTGTCGAGGACGGTGGTGTCCAGTCGCGGGTACTCGGCGCCGAGGCAGCGCAGGAACCCGGCCATGCGGGCACCGGACGGGCAGGGGGCGGGCCCGTCGAGGTCCTGGAGTCCTCGTACCGCCTGGAGGCCGCGCAGCCGGGCGCCGGGCCGGGCGCCGACGAGCCGGCGGATCAGCAGCAGGCGGGCGGTCCAGGGGCCGGGGGCGGCGGGGTCGGGCCGGTCGAGGTCGGTGAGGTCGATCCAGCCGGCGATCGCCGGGTGGCGGGCGAGGAGTCCGTCGGTGACGGCGTCGGCCTGGGCGTCGTCGCCGAACCCACCCGCGCCGTCCGGGGAGTGGCCGTCGTGCACGAGGACCGGGACGAGGGCGCCGGGCGGTGCCGTGCGGGCGAGCGCGTCGGCCACGGCTCGGGTCGCGGTGCCGTACAGGCACACCACGGCGCCCTCGGCGGGGCCGCTCCCGTCGGCCGCCTCGCCGGTGGGCAGCCACTCGCGGCGCAGCAACTCGATGTCCCCGGCGTCCTGTGGAGCGGACGGGGCGGCACGGCCGGGACGCGGGTCCGGGGAGGCGGCGGGTCCGCCGGTGGTGTCCTCCTCGGGGATCCAGCAGCGCATCGCGGCGAAGGGGTAGGTCGGCAGGGAGGTGACGCGCGGTGCGGCGCCGGTGTACAGCCGGGTCCAGTCGACGGGCCCGCCGGTCACCCAGTGCCGCGCGAGCGCGGCGAGGTCGGGGTCCGGGCCGTCCGGCAGCAGGCGTCCCTGGGGCCGGCCGCCGTGGGGCGCCCGGCCGCGTGCGGCGCTCCCGGCGTCC
>NZ_MULI01000114.1 GCF_002939385.1 Streptomyces sp. MH60
GCCTGGACGGGGGCGCGGGCGCCGGACGGGCCCGGGCCGCGGCCGCCGCCCGTGGTGGCGGGCTTGACCGCGGGGCGGCCGTTGCGGCGTCCCTCGATCAGGCCCACGGCCCGTTCGGGCAGCCACGCCGACGCCGTACCGCTGTCGTCGGAGCCGGAGCCGAAGAGGTGCGGGGCGAGCTGGGACTGGAGGTCGGCCGGGTTGGGGCGGCCGGTGGCCTCCATCTGCATGCAGGACTCGATGAGCGGGCGCAGCTCGTCGGGCAGGCCCTCCAGGTCGGGGCCCTCGCGCAGCAGCATGAAGACCGTCTCGACCGGGTTGGCGCCGTGGAAGGGCGGGTGTCCGGTGGCGGCGAAGACCAGCATCGAGCCGAGCGAGAACACGTCGCTGGCCCCGGTGACGCTGCGGGAGTCCTTGGCCTGCTCCGGGGACATGTAGGCGGGGGTGCCGACGGCGACGTTCGTCATGGTCAGACGGGTGTTCGAAACGCCGGACGCGATACCGAAGTCGATCACGCGGGGGCCGTCCTCGACCACGAGGACGTTGGAGGGCTTCAGGTCGCGGTGGACCAGGCCCGCGCCGTGGATCGACTGGAGCGCCTCCGCGACGCCGGCGGCCAGCCAGCGCACCGCCTGGGCCGGCAGCGGCCCGCACTCGTTCACTATCTCCTCGAGGGAGGGTGCGGGCACGTAGGCCGTGGCCAGCCAGGGCACCGCGGCGCGGGGGTCGGCGTCGACCACGGCCGCCGTGTAGAAGCCGGAGACCGCGCGGGCCGCCTCCACCTCGCGGGTGAAGCGGACGCGGAACAGCTGGTCCTCCGCCAGTTCCGTGCGCACCGTCTTGATCGCCACGCGCCGCCCGGACGCCGAGCGCGCGAGATAGACCAGCCCCATGCCGCCGGCGCCGAGCCGGCCCAGCACCTCGAACGGCCCGATCCGCCGCGGATCGTGCTGCGTCAGCTGATCCACCACTTGCCTGCCACCTCCCCGTACGGGCCGCGCCACCCACATATGTACGCGACCGAAGTGCAGCGTCTCACCACCGCACCTCCGTGGCGCCACGCACCCCGATTCTTCCTGTCCGAGGCGCTGGTGGCGAACCTGACGACAATCGGGGTGTCTAGCCTGATTCCGGGCAAAGAACCCTCACGAGACCGTTCCCGGCCCCGTTCGGGCTCGCGGCCGCCGCTCAGCGCCGCAGCAGCGCGAACGACGCCCCCTGACCGTCCGAGACCACCGCCACCCGCCCGTACGACGTCCCGAAGGGCGGCACCCGCACCCGCCCGCCGAGCCGGGCCACCGCGGTGAGAGCGGCGTCCAGGTCCTCGACCAGGAAGTGGACGAGGAAGTGCGGCGGCATCTCGGCGGGGAAGACGTCCGAGACCCGGGCGCGGCCGAAGTCCGGGGAGGCGTCCGGGCCGAAGAGCGCGTCGTGGAACAGGTCGCCGTAGAAGGCGTTGGCGGCCTCCGTGTCCCGGGTGTACAGCTCGGCCCAGGCGAAGGTGCCCGGCTCGTGCCGGCGTCCGAAGCCGGTACGGCGGCCCGGCTGCCAGAGCCCGAACACCGCACCGTCGGGGTCGGCGGCGAGGGCGGCGGTGCCCAGGTCGCCGACCGGGCGGGGCGGGGTGACGACCTGACCGCCGCCCGCCCGGATCCGCGCGGCGAGCGCGGCGGCGTCCGGGGTGTGGAAGTACACGGACCACACGGTGGGCATCCGGCCGTCCGTCTTGCGGACCAGCGCGGCGACCGGCTCCCCGCCCAGGCACGCCCGTACGGACGCCCCCGCCGCCCGGTAGGGGCTCTCCTCGGTCTCCCCCTCCTCTTCCTCCCGGAAGGTCCAGCCGAACAGCTCGCCGTAGAAACGCCTGCCCGCCTCGACGTCGGAGAGCTGTGCGTCCACCCAGCAGGGGATTCCCTCCCGGCGGGCGGACGGACGGTCCGACGACTTCGGCGACCTCTTCTCGAATGCCCCGTTTTCGGCCATGCCGTCAAAGTAACCGCGTCGCCCGCACCGCGCAGACCAGGCACACCAGCCTCTCTCCGCGCTCACACCCCATTTGCAGTCGGCCGAATCGCGCTCGGATCACCCGTCGGTAAGCTGACGGCATGACAGGACAAGTGCGTACCGTCGACGGCCGCGTGGCCGGTCGACGTGGGCAGGCGACCCGGCAGAAACTGCTCGACTGCCTCAGCGAAATGCTCAGCTCCTCCCCCTATCGCGATGTCAAAGTCATCGATGTCGCACGCAAGGCGGGCACCTCGCCCGCGACCTTCTACCAGTACTTCCCGGACGTCGAGGGAGCCGTCCTGGAGATCGCCGAGCGCATGGCCGCCGAGAGTTCCTCGCTGGCCGAGCTGACGGCGGGCCGCTCGTGGGTCGGCAAGGCCGGCTGGCAGACGGCACAGGAACTCGTCGACGGATTCCTGGAGTTCTGGCGGAAGAACGACGCGATTCTGCGCGTGATCGATCTCGGCGCGGCGGAGGGCGACAAGCGATTCGCCAAAATCCGCATGAAGATCCTTAACTCGGTGAATTCCTCCCTCTCGGATTCCGTCGCCGATCTCCAGGCAAAGGGCAAGGTCGACAAGGACGTGAACCCGGCGGCGATCGCCGGATCACTGGTCGTCATGCTCGCGGCCGCCGCCTCGCACCAGAAGGGCTTCTCCTCCTGGGGTGTGAAACAGGCGGAACTCAAGCCGCATCTCGCCCTGTTGACGTATCTCGGCATCACCGGAAAGAAGCCCACCAAGTAGTTCGCCGCGCGGCAGCCTGTCATCTCCGCTCCGCCGCGTCGCCGCCCGTCGCACTTCAGCAGATCTCCGGGTCTCCCGGTCTCCAGCAGTCCTCCAGACCTTTGTCGCCCCGTCGGCCGCCCGCTCGAACTCGGCGACCGTGCCCCGGCCCTCCGGCCGCTCCGGCACGAGTCCAGCGCCTCGAAGTTCAGCCCCCGCGACGGCCCCGGCCGGGGAACAGCCGTCCGCCCGGCCGACGTTGTGTTCAGCATCCAGAACCGCACAGCATCCGCATCCGCATCCGCATCCGCATCCGCTGGAGGAGACCGCCGTGGCCCTGACCCGCGAAGAGCGTGAGACGTTCCTGGCCGAGCCGCACATCGCCGCGCTCGCGGTCGACGCGGGCGCGGGCCGCGCCCCGCTGACCGTGCCGATCTGGTACCAGTACGAGCCCGGCGGCGAGGTGTGGATCATGACGGGCCTCGACAGCCGCAAGTACGAGCTGATCAGCAAGGCGGGCCGGTTCTCGCTGCTGGTCGACCGGCTGGAGCCCACCATCCGCTATGTGTCGGTGGAGGGGCCGGCCGTCGAGACGGTCACCGCGACGGAGGAACACCTGCGGGAGATCTCCGCGCGCTATCTCCCGGCGGAGAAGGTCGACGGTTACGTCGCCTTCGCCTCGGCGAACCACGGCGAGCAGGTCGTCGTCCGGATGCGCCCCGAACGCTGGGTCTCCTCCGACCTCGGCTCCGTGTGACCCCCGGGCGACCCTGGCCGCACGACAATCGGGGTATGGGAACCGATCTTCACGAACTGCTGAGGTCGCTGCGGGTGTGGGACCCCGCGGTCACCGAACTGCCGCCCCTCGACCCGGCCGGCGCGCCCGGCGACCCGCTGGAGCTGTTCACCCGGTGGTTCGCCGAGGCGGTCGCGGCCGGTGAACGCGAGCCGCACACGGTGTCGCTGGCGACGGCGGACGCCGAGGGCCTGCCGGACGCGCGGGTCGTGATGCTGCACGGCGCGGACGCGGACGGCTGGGCCTTCGCCACCCACGCCGACAGCCGCAAGGGCCGCCACCTCGCCGCCCGCCCGTACGCCGTCCTCGTCTTCTACTGGCCGGTGCTGGGCCGGCAGGTGCGGCTGCGCGGACCGGTCGCCACCGCCCCGGCCGAGGAGGCGCGGGCCGACCTGCACGCGCGGTCGACCGGCGCCCTGGCCGCCGCGCTCACCGGCCGGCAGAGCGCGGAGCTGGGCTCGCCGGACGAACTGGCCCGCGCCTCCAAGGCGGCCTGGGAGCGGGCCGAGCGGGAACCGGACGCCCCGGTGGCGTCCTGGACGCTGTACCGGCTGCGCCCCGACGAGGTGGAGTTCTTCCAGGGCGAGGCCGTCGGCGCCACGTACGGCTGGCCTACCGCCGGACGGAGGACGGCGACTGGGACCGGCGGCTGCTGTGGCCGTGAACCGCGCTCACCGCGCGCCGGGCGGCGTCGGCTCCTCGTCCGTCGCCAGGCGCGCGTGCAGGTGCACGTCCCGGAACGCGTCGTGCCGGCCGGCCGCGAACATCGCCTCGCGCAGGGTCCCCTCGGCGCGGTAGCCGCTGCGCTCGGCGACCCGGCAGGAGGCGTCGTGGCCCACGGCGTGGCCCAGTTCCAGGCGGTGCAGGCCGAGTTCGGCGTAGGCCCAGCGGGAGGCGAGGAGCAGGGCCCGGGTGGCGACGCCCCGGCCGCGGGCCTCGGGCAGCACCCAGTAGCCGACCCGGGCCACCTTCATCTGCCGGCTGATCTCGTTCAGACCGATGTGCCCCAGCGTCGTACCGCTCTCGTCGTCGGTGATCCGGAACGACGCCGACCTGCCGTCCGCCGCGTCCCGCGCCCGTCCCCGCAGCGACTCGCGGGCCCCGGCGAGGTCGGTCCACAGCTTGAGCGTCGTGTTCCAGCGCTGGAACTCCGGGTCCAGGCAGCCGCGCAGCCACGTCTCCGCGTCGGCGTCCGAGGCGGCGTCCCAGGCGCGCAGGCGCAGTCCGTGCCCGCGGGGTTCGGAGTGGGCGAGGGACGGGTCGAGGGTGTACATGCGTGTGTGGGCCATCCGGCCATTCAAGCCGACCCGTCCCGGTCGTGACCGATCCGCAACCGATTCCGGTCTTGACCGAGACCCATCAAGCGGGGGCGCGATTACGCTCGCCGCATGGCCGACTCCACCGTGTCCGCTGAACCGCAGCGGCCCGCCCACCCCGCGGGCCTGCCCGTCTACGTCATAGGCGCCGGCCCCGGCGGTCTCGCCGTCGCCCAGGCGCTGCGCGCCCGCGGTCTGCGGGCCGTGGTCCTGGAACGGGCCGAGGGCGTCGGCTCCTCCTGGCGGCGGCACTACGACCGGCTGCGGCTGCACACCACCCGCCGCCTGTCGGCGCTGCCCGGCCTGCCGATGCCGCGCCGCTTCGGACGGTGGGTGGCCCGGGACGACGTGGTGCGCTACCTGGAGAAGTACGCCGAGTACCACCAGCTGGAGATCGTCACCGGCGTCGAGGTCTCGCGCGTCGAGCGCACCCCCGACGGGACGGGCTGGCTGCTGCACGCCTCCGGGGGGCGGGAGCTGACCGGCGCCGCGGTGGTGGTCGCCACCGGCTACAACCACACCCCGCGCGTGCCGGACTGGCCCGGCCGGGACACCTACACCGGTGAGTTCCGGCACGCCGCCGAGTACCGCTCCCCGGCCCCGTACGCGGGCCGCGACGTCCTGGTGGTCGGGGTGGGCAACACCGGCGCCGAGATCGCCGTGGACCTGGTGGAGGGCGGGGCCGCCCGGGTCCGGCTCGCCGTGCGCACGGCGCCGCACATCGTCCGCCGCTCCACCGCCGGGTGGGCCGCCCAGTACACCGGCGTGCTGTGCCGGCGGCTGCCGGTCGCGCTGGTGGACCGGCTGGCCCGGCCGGTGGCCCGGATCAGCGTGCCCGACCTGTCGGCACAGGGGCTGCCACGTCCCGACACCGGGCTCTACAGCCGGGTGGCCGAGGGGGCCATCCCGGTGCAGGACGTGGGCCTGATCGAGGCGGTGCGCGCCGGCCGGGTGGAGGTCGTCGCCGCGATGGACGGCTTCGAGGACGGCAAGGTGCTGCTGGCCGACGGCACCCGCATCGCCCCGGACGCGGTGATCGCGGCCACGGGGTACCGGCGGGGGCTGGAGGGGCTGGTCGGGCACCTCGGCGTCCTGGACGGCTCCGGCAGGCCGGTCGTGCACGGGGGCCGTACGCCGTCCGGTGCCCCCGGCCTGTACTTCACCGGGTTCACCAACCCGATCAGCGGGATGCTCCGCGAACTGGCGATCGACGCCGGTCGGATCGCCGGGGCGGTGGCGAAGAGGGAGGCGGGCCGCGTGTCGCGGCTGCCGGGCTAGCCCCGGGTGAGGATCAGCAGATCACCGGCGTCCGGGTCGCCGAACAGGGCGAACAGCTCGGGTGCCTGTTCACTCCCTCCGATCGTCCAGTGCGTCTCCTCCCCGCAGTCGCCGTCGAGCCTCACGAGGACGGCCTCGCGGTCGCCGTACCGGTCGCGGGTCCAGCTGCCGGTGCCGCCGCACCTGGTGTAGTCCTGGCCCGCTTCGAGGTCGGGCTGGGCCGGGACCCGGTTCAGCTCGGCCCGGCCTCCCGGGGCCAGCCGCAGCACGGCCCCGTGGTCTCCGCGATAGTCCCCGGCGAGCTGCCCGGCGGACAGCCGAGGGGGTTCGTAGTCGTCGGCGAGGGCCGCCACGGCCAGCCCGCCGACGACGAAGAGGACGAAGCAGGCGGCGGCCGAACGGAGCCAGACGCTCCACCCGCCCCACGCCCGCCGGCGCAGCGGGGCGAGGAACAGCACGGGCAGGATCCCGACACCCGCGAACCAAGGCATCGTGTCTCTCAGCGACCAGTCCTCCACGATGTGCCCCAGCACGGCCCACCCCGCGCCGACCAGCACGGAAGCCACCACGTGCCCGGCCCACTCGGGCCCGCGCGGGCGGCGCGGGAAGAGACGGGACAGCGTCGCCGCGGGCATGACCTGCGCACTGGAGTGCAGGACTCCGAGGAGCGGCAGGATCAGCGGGACGCAGAGCACACCGAAAGCTCCCCCGCCGCGCCCGTAGTCGTCCTGCCCCGCCCCCACGAAGAGCCACCACGCCAGCCACACCAGCGGCAGTTGCACCGCGCACAGCGCCGACGCCAGGTTCCACTCGTCGTTCGACCACGCCAGGCGCCCCCGTCCGGGCGCCCCCGGCCCTGCTCCCCACCCCATGCCCGGGAGCTTACGACTCGCTCATGACAGGGCCGCCACCGGCACCGGGCGTCGTCGGATCACCAGCGCCATCAGGGCCGCCGCCGCGCACAGCGCCCCGGAGGCGACCCACACCACGTCGTAGGAGCCGAAGTGGTCGCGGGCCATGCCGCCGAGGAAGGCGACGAGGGCGGCGCCCACCTGGTGCGAGGCCAGCACCCAGCCGAAGACGATCGCGCTGTCGTCGCCGTAGTGCTCGCGGCACAGGGCGAGGGTGGGCGGGACGGTGGCGACCCAGTCGAGGCCGTAGAAGACGATGAAGAAGATCACCGGCGGATGGACGCTCGGCGCGAGCAGCATGGGGAGGAAGAGGAGGGACACGCCGCGCAGGGCGTAGTAGACGGCGAGCAGGCGGCGCGGTTCGAAGCGGTCGGTGAACCAGCCGGAGGCGATCGTGCCGGCCACGTCGAAGACGCCGATGACGGCGAGCAGCGAGGCCGCGGCGGTGATCGGCATGCCGTGGTCGTGGGCGGCGGGCACGAAGTGGGTCTGGATCAGGCCGTTGGTGGAGGCGCCGCAGATCGCGAAGCTGCCGGCCAGCAGCCAGAACGGGCCGGTGCGGACGGCGGAGAACAGGACCGCGAGGGTGCGCCGGGCGGCGCCGGGGACGGGCGCGGGCTTGGGTACGAACTCCTCGGCGCCGTACGGCTTCTGGCCGACGTCGGCCGGGTGGTCGCGCAGCAGGAGCCAGACGAAGGGGACGACGGCCAGGGCGGCGAGGGCGACGGTGACGGCCGCCGGGCGCCAGTCGTACGTCTCGACGATCCAGGACAGCAGGGGCAGGAAGATCAGCTGGCCGGAGGCGGAGGCGGCGGTGAGGACGCCGGTGACCAGGCCGCGCCGCTCGGTGAACCAGCGGTTGGTGACGGTGGCGGCGAAGGCCAGGGCCATGGAGCCGGAGCCGAGGCCGACCAGCAGGCCCCAGCACAGGATGAGCTGCCAGGCGGAGTTCATCCACACGGTCAGTCCGGAGCCGACCGCGATCACCAGCAGGGCGACGGCGACGACCCGCCGGATGCCGAAGCGGTCCATCAGCGCGGCGGCGAAGGGCGCGGTCAGCCCGTAGAGGGCGAGGTTCACGGAGACGGCGGCGCCGATCGTGCCGCGCGACCAGCCGAACTCCTGGTGGAGCGGGTCGATGAGGATGCCGGGCAGGGAGCGGAAGGCGGCGGCGCCGATGATCGTCACGAAGGTGACGGCGGCGACCCACCAGGCGCGGTGCACGCGCCTGCGGCGGGCCGGCTCCCGCTGGTCCTCGGTCACTGCGGCGGCGTCGGTTGTCTGGGTCACGTCACAGAGTCTCCGAGCGGGACCGCCGCCGATCCAGTGGCCCGAAGGACAGCGTTCGCTAGGATCGGGCCATGGCCTCCGACACCCTCGGCGCTCCGCCCACCGCCGACCGCCCACACCGCGTCGTCGTGCTCGCCCTCGACGGCCTGCTGCCCTTCGAACTGGGCATCGCGCAGCGCATCTTCGGCCTGGCCCGCGACGAGCACGGGCGCCGGCTGTACGAGGTCGTCACCTGCTCGGTCCGCCCGCCGGGCCCGGTCGCCACGGACGCCGACTTCGAGATCCTGGTCGGGAACGGCCCCGAGGCCCTGGCCACCGCCGACACGGTGGTGGTCCCCGCCTCCTACGAGCTGGGCCCCGTCTACGAGGAGGGCGTGCTGACCGGGGAACTGGCCGCCGCGCTGGCCCTCGTGCGGCCCGGCACCCGGCTCGTCGCGATCTGCACGGGCGGGTTCGTGCTGGCCGCCGCCGGATATCTGGACGGCCGCCCGGCGACCACCCACTGGGCCTCCGCCGAGCACTTCCAGCGGCTGTTCCCGCAGGTGCGGGTGGACGCCGACGTGCTGTTCGTCGACGACGGCGACGTGCTCACCTCGGCCGGGGTCGCGGCCGGGATCGACCTGTGCGTGCACATCGTGCGCCGGGACCACGGCACCGCCGTCGCCAACGAGGTGGCCCGCCGCACCGTCGTACCGCCGCACCGGGACGGCGGGCAGGCGCAGTACATCGAGCGGCCGGTGCCGGATCCGCAGCAGGCGTCCACGACGGGGGCCCGCGCCTGGGCGCTCGGCCGCCTGCACGAGCCGATCCAGCTCCGGGACATGGCCGCGCAGGAGTCGATGTCGGTACGGACCTTCACCCGCCGGTTCCGCGAGGAGGTCGGCGTCAGTCCGGGCCAGTGGCTCACCCGGCAGCGCGTCGAACGGGCCCGGCACCTGCTGGAGTCCACCGTGCTCTCCATCGACCAGGTCGCCCGGGACGCGGGGTTCGGCACGGCCCAGTCGATGCGGCAGCACCTGCAGGCGGTGCTCGGGGTCACGCCGACCGGGTACCGGCGGACCTTCCGCGCGGAGTTGTCCACAGCCTGTGGAGAATGATCGGGGTCCGTCCCGAACGCGTCGGCCGGCGGCGCGGCGTTGCCCGCCCCGAGCACGGCATCGCGCGCCGCCGCCCGACTCCGGCGCTCCCGCCCGGCTCCCGTCGCCCCCGAGGGAACCGCCGCCGACACGACCCACGCTCGTCGAGGGCTCCGTCACCGAGCCCTCGTCGTCCCCTCGCGGCGAATCGTTGCCTACAAGCGTGAGGAAACGGTCACGATCCGTCAACCGGCAAGGGGAGTTTCCTCACGTGTGTCCCGTTTCGCCGGGGACGCGCACGGAAGCACACCCCGGCGCACGGCCGTTACACCACTTCGTACGCGAATCCCTCGTACGCCACCGCGCCGCCGCTCGGGCAGGCCGGCGGGGTCTCCTCACTCGCGGCGCACCGGTCCAGTTCGCACCAGATGCGCTTGCCGGTGCCCTCCCGGCTCCAGCCCCAGCGGTCGGCGAGGCCGTCCACGAGGGCGAGGCCCCGGCCGCCCGTCGCCTCGCCGCCGGCGCAACGGGGCACGGGGGCGCGGTCGCTGGCGTCGTCCACTTCGAGGCGGACGGTGGCCTCCTCGGTCTCCTCGGTCACCGCGCCCGGCAGCACCAGCCGCAGGACCGCCGAACGCCCGGTGTGCACCACGGCGTTGGTGACGAGTTCGGAGACGAGCAGGACCAGCGTCTCGGCGAGTGGTTCATCGGCCCGTATCCCCGAACCGGCGAGCCGTGAACGCGCCCAACGCCGGGCACGCCCCACTTCCGAGGGGTCTGGACGGACCTCCAGCTGCACTTGAAGCACCTGCACCGCTCACACCATCCGAACCGGCGGACACAAAGGCTCGCGCCTCATGAGGGCCACGATCGTAGCCATTTCCAGCATGGCCAGAACAACGGCCGGGGCAGGGATCACGGACCGTGAATCCCCTGCGGGACAGCATGGTTGACGTACAGTCACGTCAACAAGCGCTTCGGGCATATTCCAGCGCGAAGGAGTACGCGTGCGGCATACTGTGCGACGCGCTTTCCGGGGAGTCGAACAGGCGGTGGCCGACGGCCGTCGCACCCTGCGGGGCAAGGCGCACACCACCGGTTCCGGAGCCGCCCCAGGGGCAACTCCGGCACGGCTGGCGCTCGGGACCACTCGCATCCACCACAAGGTACCGGAGTGTGGCACCGACTCCGGGCCGTGACGGACCACTCGGCGGACACAACCCGGTATCAACGTTCCGTGACGTCGTTCTGCCACGATCCGCGGCACCCGGGCGCGTGCCCCTCCGGTACGCGCTACTCGGGCACGGTGAAGTAGCGGGCGAAGGCCGGGACGATCTCCGCCTCCCCGACCTTGCCGTCGCCGTCCGTGTCGAGCGCGGCCGCGGCCGGCCCGGCGAGGTCCTCCGGCACGCCGAAGGCGGTCAGCGCCCGCGCGGTGTCCGCGACGGTGGCCGCTCCGTCACCGTCGGTGTCGGCGACGGCGAGTGCGGCGTGCAGGAAGGGGCGGGCGATCTCGGCGAACCGGTCCGGCTTGTCCCGCAGCCGCTTGACCGCTGCGGTGACGAATTCCTCGCGGGTGATGCGCTGGTCGCCGTCCCGGTCGGCGATGCCGGCCAGGCCCTGCCAGAGCGCCTCGGCTCCGCCGTACAGGGCCTGCCCCTTGTCGGAGCGGGCGGCGACGCCGAACTCGGCGAGCAGTGCCTTGGCCGCCCCGCTGAAGTCGGAACGGTCGATGTGGCCGTTGCCGTCCTGGTCGAAGGTGGTGAACCGCGCGGCGATCCTGCGCTCGTACTCGCTGTTGACCATGGTTCTCTCCGGCCGCCTCACGTCGGTGTTCGGGGTACGTCTCGCCGGGAGCGTACGTCGCGGGGCGCCGCCGCGGACGGGACTTGCCGCGATGGGCCGCGACGCGCCGTGCCGCTGCCATCGCCGTCGTTTGCCGTCGCCGCCGTTGTCGCCGCTGCCGCCGCCGCTGCCGCCGCGCGGCCTACGCGGACAGGGGCCGTGGCTCGTCCCCGGTCGCCGAGGCTAGGTCGGGGTGGCACTCGAAGAGCCGGCGCACGCCCAGCGCCCCGAGGACGCGGTTGACGTGCGAGCCGTCGACGGCGCCCTGGGCGGGCAGTATCAGGCGCAGCCTGCCCTGGCAGGAGCGGATGAGCCGCCGCGACGCGATGAGGACGCCGACCCCGCTGGAATCGCAGAACAGCACGTCGGAGAGGTCCAGGACGAGGCTGTGCCGCCCCTCCGCGACCTCGTCGTGCACGCGCTGCCGCAGCACCGGTGACGTCACCAGGTCCAGTTCGCCCGACACCTGGAGCACGGCCCACTGGCCCCGCTCGCCGCCGGTCACGTTGAACGTCACCACCATGCCCTTCATCCGTCGGAACGTCTGGAACTTCCGGGATCCACCCGAAACGGAAGCCATACTTACGCTTCTTGGCGGCGCGCCTGCCCACCGGCCGTTCCCGCAAACGCCGCGGCGGAAACGGAGGCCGGTCGAAAGTGGCTTGTTTCAGACGCTTTCGATCCTGTTCGATCGAATTCGGTCGCACGCTAGAGGGTAGTCGAGGCGCATATCACCTCCGGCCGACCGGGGGCGCGCATTGGAACAAAGGGGCGTGCGCTGTCGGACGTGCCGACTACATTCGGGGAGAGCGTGGCCGCAGGCTGGGACCGAGGAGGGGGTGGAGGGACCGCATGGCGAAGAGGGACGCACCACTGCGCTGGGACCGCAAGATGCAGCAGCGGCTCGCACGCGGCGAGGCCGCCGCCCTGGGCGAGCTGTACGACCGGTTCGCCTCGCTGGTCCACGGTCTGGCGCACCGCGTGCTCGACGACGAGCGGGCCGCCGACCACCTCACGCGCGACGTCTTCGCGCACGTCTGGGAGCATCCCGACGCCTACGACCCCCGACAGGGCCCGCTGCGCACCTGGATCGCCACGCTCACGCACCGTTTCGCCGTCCAGCGGCTGCGCGCCACCGAGACGGCGGCCCTGGTGCGGGGCGGGCCGGGCACCGCGGAGGAACTGGAGACCAAGGTGCGGCGCGCCTCGGTCGCCGCCCGCGCCGACTACATCGTCCAGTCCATGCCGGCTCCGCTGCGCGCCGCGCTGGAGCTGGCCTACTTCCAGCGCCGCGACTACCGCCAGACCGCCGCCGACCTGGGCGTCACGGAGGACGAGGCCCGCCGCCGCCTCCGCCTGGGCCTCCAGCTCCTGTCCACCGCCCGCGACGCCGGCACCGCCCCGCACCCGCCCGGGGCCCCGCCCGAGTACGGGGGTGCGGCATGAAGGCGTATGAGGAGGACGACGGGGACAACGGGCACGACGAGAAGGGGGCAGCCGACGACACGGAGACCGGCACCGGCACCGGAGCGCGTATTCCGCTGCCCCGTGCCTCCGTCGAGGACGGCGGGCGGGTACTGCCCGACCCGGCGCCGGTCGCGCTGGAGCACCAGGTGCTGACGTCGCTGCTCGGCGCGTGGGCGCTGGCCGCCTGCTCGGCGCAGGAGGCGGCGGCCGTCGAGGAGCACCTCGGGGAGTGCGAGGCCTGTGCCGAGGAGGCGCTGCGCCTGCGCGAGGCCGTCACGCTGCTCCAGCGGCCGGAGAGCCTCGATCTGGATCCCGCCCTGCGCACCCGGGTCCTGGACGGGTGCCTGGAGCGGCGTCCGCCCCGCATCCCGGTGCCCGAGTGGGCCACCCCCTACGACGCCGAGACCGCGCGCCTCGACGCGCTGCTCCAGGACTTCGGGGACGCCGAGTGGCACGCCCCGGTCCGGCTGCGCTGGTTCGAGGGCGACGGCGCCGCGAGCCGCCGCACCACCGTCGCCGGGGTCATCGCCCACCTGCTGACGGTCGACGGGACGGTCGCCGTCGCCCTGGGCCTCGACGACCCACTGGGCGACATCACCGCGCCCTCCCGGGCGCCGGCCGCCCGCACGGAGGCGTACTGGCGGGCCTCGCACTATCCGCCCACCCGCGCGGTGCGGGCACCCTGGCGTGCGCAGAGTCACAGCATCGTCCGGACGGTGGCGTTCACCGGCGACGCGGGCGGGCTGCCGGTCTCGTACGGCGACTTCGAGCTGCCGCTGCGGGACGCGATGCTGGACCGGGCGTTCGAGTGCTGGGTGCACGCGGAGGACATCGCCGAGGCGGTGGACTATCCGTACGCGCCGCCGTCCGCGCGCCATCTCAACGGCATGATCGACCTCGCGGCCCGGATGCTGCCGGGCGTCCTGGCGGCCCGCCGCCGGGCCGGTCTGGCCACGCCCGGCGACCGTCCGCACCTGGTCGCCGCGGGTGAGCCGGGACGCAGCCTGCGGCTGGAGATCGAGGGCTCGGGCGGCGGCGAGTGGCTCATCCCGCTGGACTCCCCCGGCGCGGTGGGCTCCGCCGATCACGAGGTGGCCCATGTCGCCCTGGACGGCGTGGAGTTCTGCCGACTGGCCGCGGGCCATGTGCCTCCGGCGGAGGCGGCGGCGGGTCAGGTGGGGGACCGGGAGGCGATCCGGGACGTGCTGTTCGCCGCGGCGAGCTTGAGCCGGATGTAGGGGGCGGCGGCTGTCGCGTCGGCGGCTGCGGGTGCGTGGGGGTTGCTCGCGCCCACCCGGCGGAGCCGCATATTCAGTACCGCCCCGCGCCCCTTGAACGGCGTTCACCGCGTCTTTCGGGGGCGCGGGGAACCGCGCGACAAGCCGCCGACTACCCGCAGCCGCCGACGAGACCGAACCCGCGCCCCGCTAGGCGAAGACCACCGTCCGGCGACCGTTGAGCAGAATCCTCCGCTCCGCATGCCACTTCACGGCCCGCGCCAGCGCCTGGCACTCCACGTCCCGCCCGATCGCCACCAGCTGGTCCGGCGTGACGTCGTGGCCGACCCGCTCGACCTCCTGCTCGATGATCGGCCCCTCGTCGAGGTCGGCCGTCACATAGTGCGCGGTCGCGCCGATCAGCTTCACGCCCCGCGCGTGCGCCTGGTGGTACGGCTTGGCGCCCTTGAAGCTCGGCAGGAAGGAGTGGTGGATGTTGATGATCCGCCCGCTGAGCGCCTTGCACAGGTCGTCCGAGAGGACCTGCATGTAGCGGGCCAGCACGACCAGTTCGACGTTCTCCTCGCGCACGATCTCCAGAATCCGGGCCTCGGCCTCCGGCTTGGTGTCCTTCGTCACGGGGATGTGGTGGAAGGGGATGTCGTAGGACCCCACCAGCTCCGCGAAGTCGGTGTGGTTGGACACCACGGCGGCGATCTCCACGGGCAGCGCGCCGATCCGCGCGCGGAAGAGCAGGTCGTTCAGGCAGTGCCCGAACCTGCTCACCATGAGCACGATGCGCATCTTCGCGTCGGCCCGGTTGATCTGCCAGTCCATGTGGAAGGCGTCACCGATCGCGGTGAAGCTGGCGCGCAGCTTGTCCACGGTCACCGGCTCGCCGGCCGAGAAGTGGACCCGCATGAAGAACAGGCCCGTGTCGTGGTCCCCGAACTGCTGGCTGTCCTCGATGTTGCAGCCGGTCATGAACAGATAGCTCGACACGGCGTGCACGATGCCCTGCTTGTCGGGGCAGGACAGGGTGAGGACGTACTGGTCGGCCGGGGCGTCGGCGGCGGAGGACTGCGCGTTCATGCAGCACAGGGTCCCATATCCGGCCCCCCGGACCGCGAGCCGTCCCGTCAGGCGGACCGGGTCAGGATCTGCAGCACCTCGAGCGTGCGCGGCTCCGTCTCCGGGTCCTCGCCGTCACTGGTGGCCAGCCGTACGTGCGCGTCGCGCGCCGCCCGTACCGCCTCCGGCCAGTCGGCGTGCTCCAGGTACGCCGTCACCGGCGCGTCCGGCCCCACCTGGTGCATGATCCGCAGCACCCGCAGCACGGCGGTGTCGACCAGCGCCGCCTCCTGCGAGTCGCGGAAGACCGTGCCCACGTACTTCTCGGCCGACCAGTGGTCCAGCCAGGTGTCCTCCACCAGGCGGTACACGGCGTCGGTGACGTCCCCGTAGCCGTCGACGCCGGCCAGCCAGACGTCCCGCTGGAAGGCGGGGGAGGAGAGCATGTGCAGCGCGGAGCGCACCTGGCTGCGCCAGCGCCACCACGGCATGTCGTTGAGTGGCATGCCGCCCATGGTGGAGGAGCGACGGCCGCGACGGGAAGAGTTCTCCGAACCTTGCACGGTCATCGATCCTACGTTCCTCTTCCCCGCCTCCTTCCGGCGCCCGTAATTCACCTCCGTGTCACCACGCGTTGACCGCAGGTCACTCCCGGGTTGGCCGGGTGACGGAATCGTGTGGGTACATGACCGGCAGGCGACCCATCCGCAGCACCCTCCCCGGCGGCCTCGGCGGCCGCTCCCGGGCCACCCGCACCGGCGCCCTGGCCGCGTGCGCGCTGGTGGCGTGCGCGTCACTCGCCGTCGGTTGCGGGGTCGTCCCCGGTGCCACGGGGGGCTCCGGGGACGACCCGATCACCGTCATGACCTGGGCACCGCAGGACACCGGCGCCACCAACAAGCCCGGCATGCCCGCCCTGGCCCAGGCCTACGCCCGCTGGGTCAACGCCCAGGGCGGCCTCGGCGGCCGCAAGCTCAACGTCCTGACCTGCAACGACGACAACGACAGCGTGGCCGCCGCGAAGTGCGCTCGCCGTGCCGTCAAGGAGCACGCGGTCGCCGTCCTGGGCTCCTACAGCCAGTACGCCGACTCCTTCTTCCCCGTCCTGGAGGGCGCCCGCATCCCGTACATCGGCGGCTACGGCCTCACCAACTCGGAGTTCACCAGTCCGCTGTCGTACCCGGTCAACGGGGGCCAGCCGGCGCTGCTCGCGGGGCTCGGCAGCGCGCTCGCCGGCTCCTGCGGGCCGGTCTCGCTCGTCCGCCCCGACACCATCGCGGGCGACCAGCTGCCCGCGCTGCTGGACTCGGGGCTGGTCTCGGGCGGGCACGAGCGGGCCCACGACCAGCGGGCGGCGGAGGACGCCACCGCGTACGACGACCAGGCCGCGCGGGCACTGGCGCGAGAGGGCACCGGCGGGGGCAGGCCGGGGTGCGTGGTGCCGGTCCTCGGGGACCGCACCGGCACCTTCATGGACTCCTTCCGGCGCGCCCGCGAGGACCACCCCGACGTACGGACCGCGACCGTGCTCGGCAGCGTCGACCAGACGACGGTCAACGCGAGCGGCGGGGCGTCCGGGCCCTACGAAGGGGCGTACGTCACGGGCTGGTACCCGTCGGTGGGCGACCCGGCCTGGGACGGGATGAAGAAGCTGATCAAGGAGCAGGCGTTCGGCGACAACGACGTCGACGCGGCGGACGCCGGAGTGCAGACCACCTGGATCGCCTACACCGTGTTCAAGGAGGTCGTCGAGTCGCTCGGTGACGGCGAGGTGAGCGCCGACACCGTACGGCGGGCCCTCGACGACGGTCTGGAGGTCGGCACCGGCGGGCTCACCCCCGACCTGAGGTGGACGTTCGCCGACAAGCTGGCCTCGGTCGGCTTCCCGCGCCTGGTCAACGCCGACGTCACCCTCCAGGTCGTGCGGGAGGGCCACCTGGTCTCGGCCCGCCGGGGCGCCGTGGACACCACCCGCACCCTGCAGAACGCGGACGTGGCCTAGCGGGCGTCCGGCGGACCGGACGGGCTCACAGCTGGGTCGGTCGGCGTTCGGTCAGGCCGTACTTCTTGGCGATGGCGTTCCAGAGCGCCGCGGCCTTGGCCTTCTCCTTGCTGGCCGTGCCGCTCGCCCGGTTGGCCTCCGAGGGCTGGGTGGCGGCCTTGCCCTTCTTGCAGCCCTTCTTGCCGGCCGTCCGGTCGGCCCAGGCCGCGTAGTGGTTGTCGGCCGACGCGGAGGCCTGCCACGCCTTGGTGAGCGCGGTGGTCAGCTCGGTGTGCCGGGGCAGCTGGTCCACCGACAGCTGGGAGAGGCTGTCGACCAGCCCGCTGCGCTGCTTGGCGGCCTCGCGGAGGTCCTTGGCCGCCTGGGAGAGGTTGTCGCAGGTCTTCACGTCGCCCACGGCGTTGATCACCGTGGTGCGGCCGGTGCCGCTGTCGGCGAGCAGCTTGTCCAGCTCGACGGCCTGCTGCCGGACCGGGTCGGCGGACGGCGAGGCCGGGGCGGACGCGGACTCGGAGGCGGGGGCCGTGGCGGACACCGTCTGGTTGCCGCCCTTGTCCTCGTCCTCTCCCCCGCCGGCCATCATCGCGCCGGCACCGACCCCGACGACGGCGATGCCGACGCCGACGGCCGCGAGGAGCGGCAGCCGCGAACCGCCGCGACCACCGCGGCCGCCCCGGCCGCCGCCGTCGTCGTTCCCGCGCCGCCTGCCGCCGCCA
>NZ_MULI01000115.1 GCF_002939385.1 Streptomyces sp. MH60
CCGGCGCAGGCGGCGAGCACCCGGTCGAGGAGCGCGCGTGCGCCCACCCGCAGACCGGGCTTGTCCGCACCCCCGAGCCGCCGGGCGGCCCCGCCGGCGAGCACGACGGCGTCGTACCCGGCGCGGCCGGAAGCCGGCGCGGGGTCGGTGCCGGCGCCTGGGTCGCCGGGGGGCTCGTACGCGGTCACCCCCCGAGTATGGGGCCCTGGGCGATCACAGGGAACGCAGGGGAGCCCGCGCGATCGCGGAGGGTGCCGCCCCGCCGTCACCCCGCGGGCGTCACCGCCCCGGTCACAGGGTGCGCAGCAGCACCGCCGGCTGTTCCACGCAGTCCGCCACGTACCGCAGGAAGCCGCCCGCCGTGCCGCCGTCGCACACCCGGTGGTCGAAGGTGAGCGAGAGCTGGACGACCTGACGCACCGCCAGTTCGCCCTCGTGCACCCAGGGTTTGGGGACGATGCGGCCGACGCCGAGCATGGCCGCCTCGGGGTGGTTGATGATCGGCGTGGAGCCGTCGACGCCGAAGACGCCGTAGTTGTTCAGCGTGAAGGTGCCGCCGGTCAGTTCGGCCGGTGTCAGCCGGCCCGCGCGGGCCGCCTCGGTCAGCCGGGCGAACTCCGCGGTGAGCGACTCGGCGTCCCGCGCGTGCGCGTCCCGGACGACCGGCACGACCAGCCCCCGCTCCGTCTGGGCGGCGAAGCCGAGGTGGACCTGTTCGAGCCGGACGATCTCCCGGGCCTCCGTGTCGACCGTCGAGTTCAGCTCCGGGAACCGGGCCAGGGCCGCCGTGCAGATCCGGGCCAGCAGGGCGACCAGGGAGATCTTGGGCCCGCCGGACGCGTTCATCACGGTGCGCGCCCGCATCAGCTCGGTCGCGTCGGCGTCCACCCAGCAGGTCGCGTCCGGGATCTCGCGCCGGCTGCGGGAGAGCTTGTCGGCGACGGCGCCGCGCACGCCCTTGAGGGGGACCCGGGTGCCGTCGGCACGCGAGGCGGCGGGCGCGGGGGAGGACACGGCGGACGCGGCATCCGACGCCCGGTCCGTCCCGGCCTCCTGGGCCGCCGCACGTCCGCCCTGGGCGGCGGCGGCACGCAGCGCGTACTCCACGTCCGCCCGCAGGATCAGCCCCTCCGGTCCCGAACCGGTCAGCTCGCGCAGGTCCAGGTCGTGCTGCCGGGCCAGCCTGCGCACCAGCGGGGAGATCACCGGGACCGGACCGTCCACCGGCTCGGCGCCGCGGACCCGGCCGTTCGCCCGGCCGGACGCGCCGGTGGCGGTCGGCCGGTCGGCACGCACCCTGCGCCGCCGCGCGGGCGCCTCGGAGGTGCCGTAGCCGACCAGGACGTTGCCGGAGCCCTCCGCCTTCCGCTCCGCGGCGGGTGCCTCGGCGGCACCGGTAGCGGTGCCCGTGCCGGCTCCGCGCACCGGGGCGTCGGGCGCCGCGTCGCCCTCGCCCACCGCCACGGTCACCAGCGGCGCCCCGACGGGCAGCTCCGTGCCCTCCTCGCCGAAGCGGGCGGTGACCACACCCCCGTAGGGGCAGGGCACCTCGACCATCGCCTTGGCCGTCTCGACCTCGACGACCGGCTGGTCCACGGCGACCACGTCGCCGACCTCGACCAGCCAGCGCACGATCTCCGCCTCGGTGAGCCCCTCACCGAGGTCGGGCAGCTTGAACTCCAGGCTGCGCCCGTCAGAAGCGTGTGCCATCAGCTTTCGGCCTCCCACTGCAGGCGCCCCACGGCGTCCAGGATCCGGTCCACACCAGGCAGGTGGTGACGCTCCAGCATCGGCGGAGGATACGGGATGTCGAACCCGGCCACCCGCAGCACCGGCGCCTCCAGGTGGTGGAAGCAGCGCTCCGTGACCCGGGCCGCGATCTCCCCGCCCGGACCCCCGAAGGAGCCCGACTCGTGGACGACGACCGCGCGTCCCGTCCGCCGCACCGAAGCGCACACCGTCTCGTCGTCGAACGGCACCAGGGAGCGCAGATCGACGACTTCGAGGTCCCAGCCCTCGGCCCGGGCCGCCTCGGCCGCCTCCATGCAGACGGCCAGCGACGGCCCGTACGTGATGAGCGTGGCACTCCGGCCGGAGCGCCGCACCACCGCGCGGCCCACCGGTTCAACGGACGTCGGCTCCTCCGGGTTCCACGTGTCCTTCGACCAGTACAGCCGCTTCGGTTCGAGGAAGACCACCGGGTCGTCGGAGGCGATGGAGGCGCGCAGCAGCCCGTAGGCGTCGGCGACCGTCGCGGGCGTGACGACATGGAGCCCCGGAGTCGCCATGTAGTACGCCTCGGACGAGTCGCTGTGGTGCTCGACGCCGCCGATGCCGCCGCCGTAGGGGACGCGGATGGTCAGCGGCAGGGGCATGGCCCCGCGCGTGCGGTTGCGCATCTTGGTGACATGGCTGACGACCTGCTCGAACGCCGGATAGGCGAAGGCGTCGAACTGCATCTCGACGACCGGGCGCAGCCCGTACATCGCCATGCCGACGGCGGTGCCGAGGATGCCGGCCTCGGCGAGCGGGGTGTCCGTGCAGCGGTCCTCGCCGAACTCCGCGGCGAGCCCGTCGGTGATCCGGAAGACCCCGCCGAGGGTGCCCACGTCCTCGCCGAGGACGTGCACTGCCGGGTCGGCGGCCATGGCGTCGCGCAGCGCGCGCGTGAGGGCCTGCGCCATGGTGGCCGGCCTGGCGGCGACGGTGGTCATCGGTGTCCCCCCTGCGGTGCGGACGCGGCGTCCGTCTCGGCCTCCGCCGCCAGCTCCGCGCGCAGTTGGTCCCGCTGCTCGCGCAGTTGCGGTGTGGGCTCGGCGTAGACGTGGGCGAACAGGTCCAGCGGGTTCAGCTCCGGGTCCCGGTTCATGCGGGCGCGCAGGTCGGCGGCCATGGTCTCGGCGTCCTCGCGGGCGGCGCGGATGCCGTCCTCGTCGAGCAGTCCGCGCTCGGTCAGCTCCCGCTCCAGCAGCTCGACCGGGTCGTGCCGGCGCCAGGTCTCCACCTCGGCGTCGCCCCGGTAGCGCGTGGCGTCGTCGGCGTTGGTGTGCGCCTCGACGCGGTACGTCACCGCCTCCACCAGGGTGGGGCCGCCGCCCGCGCGGGCGTGCCGCACGGCCTCGGACAGGACCTCGTGCACCGCGGCGGCGTCGTTGCCGTCGACCAGGCGGCCGGGCATCCCGTAGCCGACGGCCTTGTGGGCCAGCGACGGGGCGGCGGTCTGCTTGTCGAGCGGGACGGAGATCGCGAAGCCGTTGTTCTGCACGAGGAAGACGACCGGGGCCCGCCAGACGGCGGCGAAGTTCAGCGCCTCGTGGAAGTCGCCCTCGCTGGTGCCGCCGTCGCCGACCATGGCAAGCGCGACCACGTCGTCGCCCTTGAGTCGGGCGGCGTGGGCAAGGCCCACGGCGTGCGGCAGCTGGGTGGCCAGCGGCGTGGACAGCGGGGCGACCCGGTGCTCGTGGGGGTCGTAGCCGGTGTGCCAGTCGCCGCGCAGCAGGGTGAGGGCCTCGACGGGGTCGACGCCGCGCGAGACGACCGCGAGGGTGTCGCGGTAGCTGGGGAAGAGCCAGTCCCGCTCCTCAAGGGCCAGCGCGGCGGCGACCTCGCACGCCTCCTGACCGGTGCTGGAGGGGTAGACGGCCAGCCGGCCCTGCTTGGTCAGCGCCGTGGCCTGCGCGTTGTAGCGCCGGCCGCGCACCAGCCGGGCGTACAGCGTGCGCAGCAGCTCGGTGTCGGCGCGGTCCGCGGCCTTGGTGCCGAGGACTCGGTAGGGCTCCGTGTCGGGCAGCAGCGGCGCGGGGTCGGTTCGGGGCTGCCAGGCGGGCGGCGGTGTGGGCCGGTACGCGCCCCGCTGCTCCATGACCGTCATGACGGCACCTCCTCGTGGGAGACGGCTCCGGGCTCGCCACGGGTGTGACGGGCCTCACCTACCGATTGTTCGGTCGTCGGCACATTTTGGCTACATGCGGCCCCAGGCTGTGGACAAACGGTTCTCCACAGCCTGAGATGGACGCAGTACGTCCATGAGGGGAAGGCGGGGGCACGTGGCATCTGAACAAATGGCCGATCGCCCCGGGGAGGGCGGCGGCCCGGACGAGTCCGGCGGCGCCCCGCCCCCGCGCCCGCTGGACGCCATCGACCAGGACATCCTGCGCATGCTCCAGGCGGACGGCCGGGCCTCCATACGGTCGGTCGCGGAGCGGGTGCACGTCTCGCGTGCGAACGCCTACGCCCGCATCAACCGGCTCGTCGAGGACGGCGTCATCCGCGGTTTCGGCGCCCGCGTCGACCACGAACGCGCCGGGCACGGCACCTCGGCCTACATCACCCTGAAGATCGTCCAGAACTCCTGGCGGACGGTCCGCGCCCAGCTGCGGCAGCTGCCCGGCGCCTCGCACATCGCCCTGGTGGGCGGCGACTTCGACGTCCTGCTCCTGGTGCACACCCCGGACAACCGGGCCCTGCGCGAGCTGGTGCTCAGCCGCCTCCAGGCCATCCCGGAGGTGCTCAGCACCCGCACCCTGCTGGTCTTCGAGACCGAGGACCTCGAACCGCAGAGCTGACCGTCGGCGCCTGGCCCGGTGCCGCCCGGCTCGGCTCAGGACGGCTCAGGACGGCTCCGTACGGCTCAGGACGCCTTGCGCAGCCCCCCGAACACCAGCCGCGCCACCGCCTCGACCACCTCGCGCTCACCGGAGCCGTTCGCGTCGCCCCGGCCGTCGGGACCCGCGGGCCGGTACCACTCGACGATCGAGTTGATCATGCCGAAGACGAGGCGGGTCGCGAGCCGCACCTCCACGTCCGCGCGCACGTCCCCCTCGGCCGCCGCGTCCTTCAGCAGGGCGGCGACCCGGTGGTCGAACTCGCGCCGCCGCTCCAGCGCCCACCGCTCGGTGCCCGTGTTGCCGCGCACCCGCAGCAGCAGCGTCACGTAGGGCAGCTCGGCCATGAGCACCTCGACCATGCGCCGCACGACGTACTCGAGGCGCTCGGAGGCACTCCCCACGCGCGCGTGCTCCTCGTCGAGGATCCCGAAGAGCTCGTCCAGGGCCCGGCTCACGGCCCGGCGCAGCAGCTCCTCCTTGCCCGTGACGTGGTGGTATATCGACGACTTGGAGATCCCCGCCGCCTTGGACAGGTGCTCCATGGAGGTGCCGTCGTAGCCGCGCTCGATGAAGACCTGCACGGCGACGGAGAGCAGCGTCTCGGGCGTGTACGTGTCGCGCTTGGCGGTGGTCATGAGGGGGTGCCCTCCCGGTCCTCGGCGGCCTCGGCGTGGCGGTGGAGTGCCAGGGACGGCGCGCAGCGCCCGGACGGTTCCCACTCGTGCACGTTGGCCAGCAGGTAGTAGGCCCAGGTGTCACCGAGCCGACGGCTCCATTCGAAGGGGCCGAGTGGGTAGTTCACACCCAGGCGCATCGCCGTGTCGACGTCCTCGGGGGCGGCCACACCCTTGGCCACGGCATCGAACGCCAGGTCGATGATCCGGGCGACGGTCCGGGCCACGATCATCCCGGGGACGTCGCCGACGACGCTGACCTTCTTGCCGAGCGCCTGGAACAGGCCGGTGGCCTCGGACAGGAGGCTCGGGCGGACGCCGGCGGTCGCGGACAGGGCGATCCGGGCGGCCGCGCGGTAGTCGAGCGCGAGGTCGAAGTGGACCAGGTCCTCCGACACGGGCAGCTCACCGTCGGTGAGGCGCAGCGTGCCGCCGCCGGGCAGGACGAGCCTCCCCGCGCCGTACCCGTCCTCCGGACGCACCTCGATGCCCGCCTCGCGGATCAGCCCGACCAGCTCGGCCGCCGGGCCCAGGTCCCCCTCGACGACGACGTACGCGGGCGCCTCGGCCGGTCCGGCGGTGTGCGGCTCGGGGCGCTCGGCGCCGTCGCGGTAGTCGTACCAGCCCTGTCCGCTCTTGCGGCCGAGCCGGCCGGACTCGACCAGACGGCGCTGGGCCAGCGACGGAGTGAAGCGCACGTCCTGGAAGAACCCCTGCCACACGGAGTGCGTGACGGACTCGTTGACGTCCTGCCCGATCAGGTCGGTCAGCTCGAAGGCGCCCATCCTGAAGCCGCCCGACCCGCGCAGCACGGCGTCGATGGTGGCCGGGTCCGCGCCCCGGTCCTCGTGCACGGCGAGGGCCTCGGCGTAGAAGGGCCGGGCGATGCGGTTGACGAGGAAGCCGGGGGTGTCGGCGCAGGCGACCGGGGTCTTGCCCCAGGCACGGGCCGTCTCGTACGCGCGCGTGGCCGACGCGGGGTCGGTGGCGAACCCGGCGACCACCTCCACCAGGGGCAGCAGCGGCGCGGGGTTGAAGAAGTGCAGGCCGACGAAGCGACCGGGCACGCGCAGCGCGCCCCCGACGGCGGTGACGGACAGGGAGGAGGTGTTGGTGGCGAGCAGGCAGTCCTCGCCGACGACGTCCTCCAACGCCCGGAACAGCTCCTGCTTGACGTCCAGCCGCTCCACGACCGCCTCGACGACGAGCGCGCAGCCGGCGAGCCCGTCGAGGGTCTCGGCGGGCGTGAGCCGGGCTCGGGCGGCGTCCCGTTCGGCGCCGGTGAGGCGGTCCTTCTCGACGAGCCGGTCGAGCCGGGCGCCGATCGCGTCGGCCGCTTCCCGGGCCCGGCCCGGGGCGGCGTCGTACAGCCGCACGGGATGGCCCGCGACCAGCGCCACCTGGGCGATGCCCTGGCCCATGGTGCCGGTGCCGACGACGGCCACGGGGCTGCTGAGGTCGAGTGCTGTCATGTGCGCGATCCTCCCGCACGGGGTTTTCCACAGATGCGGCGGTCCCCCTTGTCCCGACCGATCGTTCGGTTACTCTAGCCGTGTCCGCCTGTTTCTGCCCAGGTTTCCCCCAGGTCCACGGACTCGACGACGAGTCGACGGCGAGTTCGTGGGAGACGAGGAGTTGGTCCCGCATGGCCGCCGAACTCACCGCACACCAGCTGATCGCCCAGCACCGGCCGACCCTGGACCTGGCGCTGGAGACGATCCGCACGCGCGCGTACTGGTCCCCCCACCCCGAGCACCCCAAGGCCTACGGGGAGAACGGCAGCCTGGACGCGGCCGCGGGCAAGGCCGCCTTCGACGCCCTGTCCGGCACCCGCCTCGACCTCGGCCAGCCCGGCACCGACGGCTGGGTGGGCGGCGAGATCTCCCCGTACGGGATCGAGCTGGGCGTGGAGTATCCGCACGCGGACCTGGACGTGCTGCTGCCCGCCATGCGGGCCGGCCAGAAGGCGTGGCGGGACGCGGGCGCGGAGCTGCGCGCGATGGTCTGCCTGGAGATCCTGAGGCGGATCGCCGACCGGACCATGGAGTTCGCCCAGGCGGTCATGCACACCTCGGGGCAGGCGTTCATGATGGCCTTCCAGGCGGGCGGCCCGCACGCCCAGGACCGCGGCATGGAAGCCGTGGCCTACGCGTACGTGGAGCAGTCCCGCACACCCGACACGGCGGAGTGGACCAAGCCGCAGGGCAAGCGCGACCCACTCGCCCTCACCAAGCGGTTCACCCCGGTCCCGCGCGGCATCGGCCTGGTCATCGGCTGCAACACCTTCCCCACGTGGAACGGCTACCCCGGCCTGTTCGCCTCCCTCGCCACCGGAAACGCGGTCCTGGTCAAGCCCCACCCCCGCGCGGTGCTGCCGCTCGCGCTCACCGTCCAGGTCGCCCGCGACGTCCTCACCGAGGCCGGCTTCGACCCGAACCTGGTCGCGCTGGCCGCCGAGCGTCCCGGCGAGGGCATCGCCAAGACCCTCGCGACCCGCCCCGAGATCCGGATCATCGACTACACCGGCTCCACCGCCTTCGGCGACTGGCTGGAGGCCAACGCCCGCCAGGCCCAGGTGTACACGGAGAAGGCCGGCGTCAACGCGGTGCTCGTGGAGTCGACCGACGACTACCAGGGCATGCTCGCCAACCTGGCCTTCTCGCTCTCCCTCTACAGCGGCCAGATGTGCACCACCCCGCAGAACCTGCTGATCCCCCGCGACGGCATCCGCACCGACCAGGGCGCCAAGACCTACGACGAGGTCACCGCCGACCTGGCCCGCGCCGTCGACGGCCTCCTCGGCGACGACGCCCGGGCGAACGCCCTGCTCGGCGCGATCGTCAACCCGGACGTCAAGGCCCGCCTGGAGGCCGCCGCCGGTCTCGGCGAGGTGGCCCTGGCCTCCCGCGAGGTGACCAACCCGGAGTTCCCGGACGCGGTGGTGCGCACCCCGGTGATCGTCAAGCTGGACGGCGCCAAGCCCGAGGACGAGGCGGCCTACACCAGCGAGTGCTTCGGCCCGGTCTCCTTCGCCGTCGCCGTCGACTCCGCCGACCACGCCCTGGAGCTGCTGCGCCGCAGCGTCCGCGAGAAGGGCGCGATGACCGTGGGCGCGTACACGACCGACCCGGAGGTCGAGGAGGCCGTGCAGGAGGTCTGCCTGGAGGAGGCGGCCCAGCTCTCCCTGAACCTCACCGGCGGGGTGTACGTCAACCAGACGGCCGCCTTCTCCGACTTCCACGGCTCCGGCGGCAACCCGGCGGCCAACGCGGCCCTGTGCGACGGCGCGTTCGTCGCGAACCGCTTCCGGGTGGTGGAGGTCCGCCGCCCGGCCTGAGCCAGGCGCTCTAGGGCAGGACCCGCGGTGCGCCCCCGCCGGCGCTCCAGTGGTACAGCGTCATGGCCACACTGGTCGCGAGGTTGTAGCTGGAGACCTGGGGGCGCATCGGCAGCGCCACCAGATGGTCGGCCCGCGCGCGCAGCTCGCGCGAGAGCCCGCTGCGCTCCGAGCCGAACGCGAGCAGCGCCTCGTCCGGCAGCTTCAGCCCCCGGATGTCCTCGCCCTCCGGGTCCAGCGCGAACACCGGCCCCGGCGGCAGCCCGGCGACCTCCAGCCGCTCCACGACGGTCGCGAAGTGCAGCCCCGCCCCACCGCGCACCACCGTGGGGTGCCAGGGGTCGAGCGTGCCGGTGGTGACCACGCCGGTCGCGCCGAAACCGGCGGCCAGCCGGATCACCGCACCCGCGTTGCCGAGGTTGCGCGGCTGGTCGAGGACCACGACGGGGGCGCGGCGCGGCATGTGCGCCAGCGTCTCCAGCCCGGCCGCCCGGGAGGGCCGTACCGCCAGGGCGGCCACCGCGGTGGGGTGCGGCCGCGCGACGAGCGACGCGTACACCTCGTGCGACACCTCCGTCAGCAGCCCCGCCAGCGCCTCGCGCACGTCCGGCGCCAGCTCGTCGGCGAGGGCCAGGGCGCCCGCGCGGTCGCTGGTGACCGCCACCGGCACCTCGGCACCGAAGCGCAGCGCGTGCTTGAGGGCGTGGAAGCCGTCCAGGAGCACGCACCGGCCGGCGTGCGGGTACCAGGCGGCCGGCGGGCCGGAGGCGGGGCCCGGTCCGGGGGAGGTCATGCCCGGAAGCCTACGTGTGTGTGCTCCGGGTCCTTCCCGTCCGCCGCGCCCGCTCCGGCCGTCGTCCCGGCCCCACCGGCCCTGGGCCCGGGCACCGTCGCCGTACCGCCCTCCCCGGGCCCGTCCGGGGACGGCGCGGGAGCCCCCGCGGGCCCCCGGCCGGACAGCCGGCCCCGCGCGCGGGCCACCCAGCCGCCCAGCCGGCGCAGGAACGAGGTCGGCAGGAAGACCGCGTCGGCGGCGATCATCGCCAGCGAGAAGAACGGCAGCCCGAGCGTCACGGCGATCACCGCGTGCTCGGTCATCATCGCGGCGAGCAGCACGTTCTTGACCCGCCGGTTGAACAGCGTGAACGGGAAGGCGACCTGCACGGCGACCGTGCCGTAGGTGATGAGCATGACCATGGTGCCGTTGGCGGCCAGCGCGTCGGAGAGCGCGGGCCACGGCGAGAAGTAGTCCAGGTGCAGCGGGTAGTAGACGGCCGTGCCGTCCTGCCAGCGCGAACCCTGGATCTTGTACCAGCCGGCCGTCGCGTAGATCAGACACGCCTCGGCCATGATCACGACCAGCGCGCCGTTGTGCACGATGTTGGTGACCACGTCCAGCAGGATCCGCGGCTGGCTGCCCTCCGCGCCCCGCCGCACGATCCACCACAGTCCCAGCGCGACCCACACCGCCCACAGCAGCGCCGGCACGAACCAGTCGCCGCCGAGCCCGCCCGCCAGCGTCACCGTGAGCAGCAGGAACCCGGAGACGCACCACAGCACGGGACCGACCCGGTCCGTCACCCGCTCGCCCCGCGCGCGTGCCGCGGCCGCGCGCCGGGCGCGGCGCGCGTCCAGCGACCACACCTGGGCGCACCGGGTGAGGACCAGGTAGATGCTCATCAGGTGGATGACGTTGTCGCCGCCGTCCCCCATGAAGACGCTGCGGTTCTGCAGCGAGAGCACCCCGACCATGAACAGCACGGACATGGTCCGGGTGCGCCAGCCCAGCAGGAGCAGCACGCTGCTCAGGACGGCCAGCGCGTAGACGATCTCGAACCAGGTCCGCCCGTCCGACCACATCAGCGCCGTGAAGGCGCCGTTGTCCGCGATCAGCTGCTCGGCGAGGTCGTGGCTCCAGGGCCCGTCCGGCCCGTACAGCTCGCCCCGGTGGGGCAGTTCGCGCAGCAGGAAGAGCAGCCAGGTGGCACTGAAGCCGATGCGGATCACGGCGGCCTGGTACGGGCCGAGCGCGGCGCCCGTGACGCGGGCGATGCCGCGGGAGACCGAGAGGGCGGCGGCGTTCACGCGGCGCTCCCTTCCCGCTCGGCCGGTCCGGCCCCGGCGCCCCGGTTCTCCGCGGCCACGGACCACCAGGGCAGTTCGCGGACGGTCGGCCGGTCGGAGACCTTCTCACCGCTCCACGGGGGCGGCTCCACGTTCGTGGTCCGGGAACGGTACTGCACGCGCTCGACGACACCGCCGGGTCCGGCGGCGCCCTCGCGGTCCAGGCGCAGCAGCGCGATGCGCCGCAGATACGTCTCGGCGAGGGTGCCCCGCAGGCCCACCGGGCGGTTGTCGGAGTCGTGGCTGGCGACGAAGAAGTCCCAGGCCCGGCGCAGTTCGTTCTGCTGGGTGTGGCTCGGCAGCGGATTGCCGTCGATGGCCCGGCCGTCCTCGGCGGACAGGTCGTACCAGCCGGTCGTCCGTATCTCGCCGCCCGCCGTGCTGACCTCCGCGCGGACCTGGACGGAGACGTTCTGCTGGAGGGGGTTGGGCGCGAAGAGCTTCCAGTTCTGCTCGAACTCCGGGAAGACCCACTCGTCCACCACGGAACCGTGCTGCTTGGTGAGGGTGTTGGACGGGGCCACGTGCAGGAACACCAGACCTATGTGGGCGCAGACGGCGACCGCGACCACCGCGAGGGCGACCACGGCACCGACCTGGTAGCGCGGGGAGAGCGCGGCGACCCCGGTACGGGGGGCGGGGGGCTGCGGAGGGTCCTGCGCGGGAGGTACGGCACCGGCCTCCTCGGAGACGGGGACAGCGGCGTCCTCCGGGGCATCGGCCTCGTCCGGGGCGGTGGTCACGGCGCCCTCGGCCGTCCCGGCCGCTGCGGAAGCCCCCGCGGCCCCCTCGGCAGCGGCGGCGCGCCCGGCGGGCTCGCCGGCCCCGGCGGACTCGGTGGCCTCGCCGGCCCCGGCCGGACCGCCGGTTTCCGGCGCGTCCGCTTCGCCGTCCGGCCCGGCCGGCCCGTCCTGCCCGTGCCGGGCGCCCGAGCCCTTGTCGTACGCGTCCATTCCGCCCCGTTCGGTCCCGATCCATCCATCCGCCCGCCCCGCCACGGGGCGCTCACGCGCACCCGTGCGGCTGCTCGGCGACGTTCGAACGGGAACGGTACTCAGGACCGGCCGCCCGCACAGCCCCCGGCGGACCGGCCGCACCGTGGCCGTCGCCACATCCGGCGGGGACGGCCTAGAGCACGTGCCCCGGCTGCCCCTTGTCGTCCACCACGGGACGCCCGGCCGCGGCCCACTCCTGCATGCCCCCGTCGACGTTCACCGCGTCGACACCCTGCTGGACCAGGTACATGGTGACCTGCGCCGAACGGCCCCCGACACGGCAGAGCACGTGCACCCGGCCGTCCTGCGGCGCGGCCTCGGCCAGCTCACCGTACCGGGCCACGAACTCGCTGAGGGGAATGTGCAGCGCCCCGGCGGCATGACCCGCCTGCCACTCGTCGTCCTCCCGGACGTCCAGCAGGAAGTCGCCGTCCTTGAGGTCCTCGACCCCGACCGTGGGCACACCAGCTCCGAAACTCATGCCCCAGACGCTACCCGAGCCGCCCCCCGGCGGCTCATTCCCGCCCGAGCACCCCGGCCAGCTCCGCCTCCCGCTCGTGCACCTGGGTCGCCAGCTGCTCGGCGATCTCGTCGAGCAGCCGGTCGGGGTCGTCCGGGGCGAGCCTGAGCATGGCGCCGATCGCGCTCTCCTCCAGCTCCTTGGCGAGCAGGGTGAGCAGCTCCTTGCGCCGGTCGAGCCATTCGAGGCGGGCGTACAGCTCCTCGCCGCGGCTCGGGCGCCGCTCGGGCACCGGCCCGGCGGCCCACTCCTCGGCCAGCTCGCGCAGCTCCGCCTCGTCGCCGCGCGCGTAGGCGGCGTTGACGCGGGTGATGAACTCCTCGCGCCGGATCCGCTCGGCCTCCTCCTGCGCCAGGTCGGGGTGGGCCTTGCGGGCCAGCTCGCGGTAGAGCCTGCGGGCCTCCTCGCCGGGCCTGACCCGCTGCGGGGGGCGTACCGCCTGGTCCGTGAGCATCGCCGTGGCCTCCGGGAACAGCCCGTCCCCGTCCATCCAGCCGTGCAGCAGCTCCTCGACCCCGGGAATCGGCATCAGGCGGGCCCGCGCCTCGTCGGCCCGGCGCAGGTCGTCCGCGTCGCCCGTACGGGCCGCCCTGGCCTCCAGGATCTGCGCCTCCAGCTCCTCAAGCCGGGCGTACACCGGGCCGAGCCGCTGCTCGTGCAGCCGCGAGAAGTTCTCGACCTCCACGCGGAAGGTCTCCAGCGCGATCTCGTACTCGATGAGTGCCTGCTCGGCGGCCCGTACGGCCTGTTCCAGCCGTTCCTCGGGACGCGGCGCACCCCCCTGCTCGGGCTCAGCTTCCGGCGTCGTCACCCGACCAGCCTAGGGCCTGTCCGGCGGACGGTGCCCCCGACGCGGGCCGGGGCCCGGTCCGCCCGCCCCCTCACACCCCCAGTTCCGCCGCGACCCGCCCCGTGCGCACCGCGGCCACCAGTTCCGCGTGGTCCGCCTCGGTGCGGTCGGCGTAGGCGACGGCGAAGGCGGCGACCGCCTCGTCCAGCTCGCCGTTCTTGCCGCAGTAACCCGCGATCAGCCGCGGGTCGGCGCTGTGCGCGTGGGCCCGGGCCAGCAGGGCGCCGGTCATCCGGCCGTAGTCGTCCAGCTGGTCGGCGGCCAGGGCCGCGGGGTCGACGCTGCCCTTGCGGTTGCGGAACTGCCGTACCTGGAAGGGCCGTCCGTCGACCGAGGTCCAGCCGAGCAGGTTGTCGCTGACCACCTGCATGCGCTTCTGCCCCATGACGACCCGGCGGCCCTCGTGCGCGGTCTCGGGAGCCTCGAACCCAGCGGCGGCCAGGTGGGGCAGCAGCGCGGAGGGCCGGGCCTCCTTGACCTGGAGCACGAGCGGTTCGCCCCGGTGGTCCAGGAGCAGCACGACGTACGACCGCGTGCCCACGCTGCCGGTGCCGACGACCCGGAAGGCCACGTCGTGCACCGCGTACCGGGCCAGCAGCGGCAGCCGGTCCTCGGAGAGGGTGGCCAGGTACCCCTCCAGGGCGCCCGCGACCGCCGCCGCCTCGGCGTCCGTCACCCGGCGCAGCACCGGCTCCGCGTCCACGAAGCGCCGCCCGCCGTCCTCGGTGGACTCGGTGGACTTCGCCGCGAAGCGCCCGCTGGTGTTGGCCCGCGCCTTCTCGGACACCCGCTCCAGCGTGCCGAGCAGGTCGTGGGCGTCGGTGTGGGAGACCAGTTCCTCGTCCGCGATGGCGTTCCAGGCGTCCAGCGCGGGGAGCTTCGCCAGCAGCCGCATGGTGCGCCGGTAGGCGCCCGCCGCGCCGTGGGCGGCCTCGCGGCAGGTGTCCTCGTCGGCACCGGCCTCCCGGCCCGCCAGGACGAGGGAGGCGGCGAGCCGCTTGAGGTCCCACTCCCAGGGGCCGTGGACCGTCTCGTCGAAGTCGTTCAGGTCGATGACCAGGCCGCCGCGGGCGTCGCCGTAGAGACCGAAGTTGGCGGCGTGCGCGTCCCCGCAGATCTGGGCGCCGATCCCGGTCACCGGCGTGCGCGCCAGGTCGTACGCCATCAGGCCCGCCGACCCGCGCAGGAACGCGAACGGCGTGGCCGCCATCCGCCCGGCGCGGATCGGGGTGAGCCCCGGTATCCGGCCGCGGTGGGACTCCTCGACCGCGCGCACCGCGTCCGGCCGGGCGGCGTCCAGGCCGAGCGCGGCGTGCGCGGAGCGCGGGACGCGCGTGCGCAACGCCTTGCCCTCCGCCTTCGGCGAGCCGGCTGCGGGCCACCGCGCGAACCCGGGGACGTCCGGCAGCCGTCCGCCCGGCGCCGCCCCTCCCGTCCCGGATCCCGTCCCCCGCGTCCCCTCCGCGTCCGCACGCGCCGTGGGCACCACCCCGGCCGCCCCTCCGGTCGCCGTCTCCGTGCCCGCCCCCGCCGTCGACCCGGTCATCCCGGCCGCCCTCCCCGTGCTCGTCGTACCCGTCCGTACCCGTGCGCCGTACCGCGTCGTACCGTGCCTCGCCATACCGGCGCGGCGGACCCGTCGGCACCGCGCCGCGCCGGCGCGCCACGACCGTACCCCCGGCCGCACCGCCCGTACACGGGCCCCTGTCCGCGGGCTCATAACGCCGGGCAGGGGGCGAAACAGGAGGTGCCCCCGCCCCGCCCGGCGCGCCTACGGTGGCCAGTGATCACCACGGAGCGCGCCCGCCGAAGCATTCACAGCAGCCTGCCCCGCGCCGGCGGGCGCGCTCCCTGTCCCCGACGTCCCGGATGCCGCACGTCCCGCACACCTTCCCCAGGGACCACCCACCGAGGAGACCGAGGAACCGCCATGACCTCCGACACCCCCACCGCCCCCGAAGAGCCCACACCGGGTCCCCGGCCCGGCCCGGGTCCCGGCGCCGACCGCGGGATCAGCCGCAAGACGCTGCTCAGGGCGGCCGTCGCCGCCGGCGCCACCGTCCCGCTGCTCGCGACCGGCGGTATCGCGCTGGCCCGGGACGCCGCCCGCTCCTCCACCGGCCGGGCCCTGACGCCGACCCCGTACTGCGACGACGGCGACGACCCGACGCCCGACCAGATGGAGGGCCCGTACTTCAAGCCGAACTCCCCGCTGCGCACCGATCTGGTCACCCCCGGCACCCGGGGCACCCCGCTGACCGTCAGCGGCTACGTCTTCGGCCGGAACTGCGCCCCGCTGTCCGGCGTGCTCCTCGACTTCTGGCAGGCCGACGACAACGGCGACTACGACATGGCCGGGTACACCTTCCGCGGCCACCAGTTCAGCGACGCCACCGGCGCCTTCGCGCTGCGGACGATCGTCCCCGGCCTCTATCCCGGCCGCACCCGGCACATCCACGTCAAGGCGCAGGCCCCCGGCGAGCCCGTGCTCACCACCCAGCTCTACTTCCCCGGCGAGCCCCGCAACAGCACGGACATGATCTTCGACCCGGCCCTCCTGATGAACGTCCGCGGCGCCGGCGGCGGCAAGGAGGGCACCTTCGACTTCGTGCTGAACGTGGACGGCGACACCGGCCCCACGGATCCGCCCACCGACCCGCCCACCGACCCGCCGGACGGCACCTGGGCGAGCGGCCACGCCTACACCGCCGGCGACCGGGTGACGTACGGCGGCCGCTCCTACCGCTGCCTCCAGGCGCACACCTCGATGACGGGCTGGGAGCCGCCGAACGTGCCGGCCCTGTGGCGACCGGAGTCCTGAGACCTTCCTCACAGCGCAGGCATCGCGGGCCACCGCGCCCGGACACGCGGAAGCCCCCCAGGTCCGAGACCTGGGGGGCTTCCGGCTGGTGCGCGAGGGGGGAGTTGAACCCCCACGCCCTTGCGGGCACTGGAACCTGAATCCAGCGCGTCTGCCTATTCCGCCACCCGCGCATTGGGTGTGTCTTCCGGGCTTTTCCTTGCGGTCCGGCGCCTTCCGACACGAGAACATTAGCACGCTGGAAGGGGTCGATTCACATCCCTTTCCCCCCGCGGACCGGGGCGCACGCCCTCTTCGGGCACGCGTCCCGGTCCTTGGCCGTTCACGTATCAACCTCGTACCGGTCCGGCCCGTCTCCCCAGGAGCCGGTGGGGGACCGCGGTCAGGTGCGGGACACTGGTCTGCGGCCGCCTCTACGATCCTGGGCATGAGTACCTGCGGGAGCACATCCCGAAGGTCCGCGGGAGTTCGAAGGGGAGCTCCGGCGGGAACTCCGAGAGGCGTCGACACCCGTCGACCGGGCCGACAGGGGGAACCAGCCGATCGACCGGCGCGTGGATACGATCAGTAAGCAGTACCAGGTGGGCAGTACGGGACCGCACCGCACCGCGCGAGGCGGCACGACGCGACACAGCACGGCGCAGGGCAGCAGTACGCAAGGCAGTGGCCAGGACGGCAGCGACGGAGGAGGTGCCCCATGGGAGTCCTGAAGAAGTTCGAGCAGCGTCTCGAAGGTCTGGTCAACGGCACCTTCGCGAAGGTGTTCAAGTCCGAGGTGCAGCCCGTGGAGATCGCGGGAGCGCTCCAGCGTGAATGCGACAACAACGCGACCATCTGGAACCGCGACCGCACCGTCGTGCCCAACGACTTCATCGTGGAACTGAGCACGCCCGACTTCGAGCGGCTCAGCCCCTACTCCGGGCAGCTCGGCGACGAGCTGGCCGGCATGGTCCGCGACTACGCCAAGCAGCAGCGCTACACCTTCATGGGGCCGATCAAGGTCCACCTGGAGAAGGCGGACGACCTCGACACCGGCCTGTACCGGGTGCGCAGCCGTACGCTCGCCTCCTCCACCAGCCACCAGGGCGGTCCGGGCCCCGCGGCACCCCCGGCCCCGCCCGCGCGGCCCAGCGCCCCGACCGGCGGGTACGGCTACCCGCCGGCCGCCGCCCCCGCGAGC
>NZ_MULI01000116.1 GCF_002939385.1 Streptomyces sp. MH60
GGTATCAACATATCTGGCGTTGACTTTTGGCACGCTGTTGAGTTCTCAAGGAACGGACGCTTCCTTTGTACTCACCCTCTCGGGCTTTCCTCCGGGCGCTTCCCTTCGGTCTTGCGTTTCCGACTCTATCAGATCCTTTTCGATCCGATTCCCGGTCGGCGGGGTTTGTCGAATGCGTTCGGGCTTTCACTCGTCGGCCTTTCGACATTCACTACGTTAGCCGATTTCTCCGTGGGCTCATAATCGAGTCCCGCGAGTGTGAATTCAGGCATGCGGACATGCCGAATTCGCTCCCGCTGAGGGAAGTCGTAGGTAGTGGGTTGGCCGCTTCCGGTTGCAGGCGATTGCCCTACCCGGTCAAGCGGCTCGGGCTACATTACGCGTCTGCCCAAGGGGAGTCAACTTCGGCGCTTCCTGGGGACATGCGCCCGGTACGGGCTGACCGTCGGGTCGTCGGCGACCCAGTAGCGCCAGGGGTGCACGCCGCCTTCGCCGGCCACACCGGTCCTGGGCCCGTTGCGTACCTGGTCACCGGGGACGGGGGCGCCGGTCAGGATGCGCAGCGGAGTGTCCTCGGTCGTGCACGCGTCCGTGCCGTTCAGGGCGCGGTCCACGCCCAGGGCGGTGGCGAGGCGGGCCGGGCCTTTGGCCAGTTCCTTGTCGTTGCGGGCGGATTGCCGACGGGTCCGGGCCAGCTCGGCGCCCTCGATGATCTCGCCGGCGCGGAGCAGGACCGCGCTCGCCCTGCCCTCGGGACCGCACACCAGGTTCATGCAGAACCACATGCCGTAGGTGAAGTAGACGTACACGTGTCCGGGAGGACCGAACATCACGTCGTTGCGGGGGGTGCGACCGCGGTAGGCGTGGGAGCCGGGGTCGTTCTGACCGTCGTAGGCCTCCACCTCCGTCAGCCGGAGGGCGATCGGGCCGTCGGGGGTGCTGCGCACCAGGACGCGGCCCAGGAGGTCGGGGGCCACCTCGAGAATGGGGCGGTCGAAGAAATCCCTGGGCAGGGGCGTACGGTCGGGGCTCGCGATCATGCCGTCCGAGCGTAACGCAGCCGGGACCGTACGCGGGGTGGTCGGGGAGCGTCCGCCTTGCCAGGGTGTGGGGCGCGGAACCGGCCACGGCCGGATCGCGTTTGTAGGGATCGAGGGATTCACACGTAAGCCTGGAGAGGGAGAGACATGGCGTTCAAGAAGCTGCTCGCGAGCCTGGGGGCCGGCGGGGCTTCGGTTGAGACCGTGCTGAGCGAGGTCAACGTCGTACCGGGGGGTGTCGTCCAGGGCGAGGTGCGGATCCAGGGAGGGTCCGTCGACCAGGAGATCGAAGGGCTGTCGGTCGGGCTCCAGGCCAAGGTCGAGGTGGAGAGCGGCGACCAGGAGTACAAGCAGGACGTCGAGTTCACCAAGGTGCGGCTCGGTGGCGCCTTCCAGCTGAAGGCCGGTGCGGTGCACGCGGTGCCGTTCGGTCTGGAGATCCCGTGGGAGACGCCGATCACCATGATCGACGGGCAGTCGCTGCGCGGGATGAACATCGGCGTCACCACGGAGCTGGAGATCGCGCGCGCCGTGGACTCCGGTGACCTGGACCCGATCAACGTGCACCCGCTGCCGGCGCAGAAGGCGATCCTGGACGCGTTCATCGGTCTGGGCTTCCGCTTCAAGAGCGCGGACATGGAGCGCGGCCACATCCGGGGGACGCGGCAGCAGCTGCCCTTCTACCAGGAGATCGAGTTCTTCCCGCCGCAGCAGTACCGCGGGCTGAACCAGGTCGAGCTGAGCTTCGTGGCCGACGCACAGGCGATGGACGTCGTGCTGGAGATGGACAAGAAGCCCGGTCTGTTCAGCGAGGGCAGCGACACGTTCCGTTCCTTCAAGGTCGGGCTGAACGACTACCAGGGCACCGACTGGACGGCGTACCTCAACCAGTGGCTCTCCGAGGTCGGCAGCAAGCGCAACTGGTTCTAGAAGATCTAGGCTCGGTCATCTCTGCACCAGACCATTCAGGAGGTACCGAGGTGACCGAGCTGAAGCGGCGTCCGCTCCCCCATGACTTCCACCCGCCCGTGCCGTCGTTCACCGTCACGAGTGAGGACGTTCCGGAGGGCGGGTCGCTCAAGGACGACCAGGTCTACTCCGCCGGCAACACCTCACCGCACCTGCGGTGGGAGGGTTTCCCCGCCGAGACCAAGAGTTTCGCCGTGACGTGCTACGACCCGGACGCCCCGACGGGCAGCGGGTTCTGGCACTGGGTGGTGTTCGACATCCCGGCCTCGGTGACCGAGCTGCCGGCGGGCGCGGGCAACGGCGCGTTCGAGGGGCTGCCCCAGGGTGCCGTACAGGCGCGCAACGACTACGGCACCAAGGACTTCGGCGGTGCCGCGCCGCCGGCCGGGGACGGCCCGCACCGGTACGTGTTCACGGTGTACGCCGTGGACCAGGAGAAGCTCGGGCCGGATGCGGACGGCACTCCGGCGTTCGTGGGTTTCAACCTGCGGTTCCACACGCTCGCGCGGGCCCAGCTCATCGGTGAGTACGAGGTGCCGGCGGACAGCTGAGTGTTCCGAGCGTTCATGGAACGTTTGCCCGCCCCCGGTCTTGGAATGGATCAGGGGCGGGCATTTTTGTTGCCGGGGGGTGGCGGGGGCGCGTCCCTCGTCGGAGCAGCAGATATTGCGTTGTCCATCCCGGCGTGCCCGGCCAGAGTTGTTCCAGCCCGCCAGGGGGTGGGCCGGTGCGCACGGGAGGTGGGCTGTGATGCGGGACACGCTGGTGCTGAACGCGAGCTTCGAGCCGTTGTCGACGGTGACGCTGAATCGAGCCGTCGTGCTGGTGCTGCAGGACAAGGCCGTCGTCGAGCAGGCCCACCCCTCGCTGCGGATGCGCGGAGCCGCGCTGGACATACCCGCGCCACGGGTGATCAGGCTGTGCCAATACGTACGGGTGCCGTTCCGAAGACGCGCACCGTGGTCGCGGCGGGGGGTGCTGGTCCGGGACCGGCACCGGTGCGCGTACTGCGGGCGGCGGGCGACGACCGTGGACCACGTGGTGCCGCGGTCGCACGGCGGGCAGGACACGTGGCTGAACACGGTGGCCTCCTGTGCGGAGGACAATCACCGCAAGGCGAACCGGACGCCGGAGCAGGCGGGGATGCCGTTGCTGCGGAAGCCGTTCGAGCCGACTCCCGCGGATGCGATGTTGCTGGCGCTGGCCAGGGACGACTTCGCGGCGTTGCCGGAGTGGCTGGTGTTGGACGCGGCGTGACGGCCGCGCCGTCGGGGCTGGGGTCTTGTCGCCGGGCGCGGGCCGTCCGTGGCTGGTCGCGCCCACGCGGCGGAGCCGCACATCGATACCGCCCTACGCCCCTAGGGGCGTAGGGACTTCCCGACGTTCACAGGAACCGTCAGTCGATCGTCGGCTTCTCGCGGCGTTCCTGGGGCGGGACGCTCGCGCCGCCGTTGCCGCCTCCGCTGCCCGAGCCGCCGCCCAGGCCGCTGAGGTTGCCCATGGCGCCGGAGAGGCCCTTGAGGGCGTCGCCGATTTCGCTGGGGACGATCCAGAGCTTGTTGGCGTCGCCCTCGGCGATCTTGGGGAGCATCTGGAGGTACTGGTAGGAGAGCAGCTTCTGGTCCGGGTCGCCGGCGTGGATGGCCTCGAAGACCGTGCGGACGGCCTGGGCCTCGCCCTCGGCGCGCAGTGCGGCGGCCTTGGCCTCGCCCTCGGCGCGCAGGATCTGGGACTGCTTCTCGCCCTCGGCGCGCAGGATCTCGGACTGCCGGACACCTTCGGCCTGGAGGATCGCGGCGCGCTTGTCGCGGTCGGCGCGCATCTGCTTCTCCATCGAGTCCTGGATGGAGGTGGGCGGTTCGATGGCCTTGAGCTCGACGCGGTTGACGCGGATGCCCCACTTGCCGGTGGCCTCGTCGAGGACGCCGCGCAGCGCCGCGTTGATCTCCTCGCGGGAGGTCAGGGTCCGCTCCAGGTCCATGCCGCCGATGATGTTGCGCAGGGTGGTGACGGTGAGCTGCTCGATCGCCTGGATGTAGCTGGCGACCTCGTAGGTCGCGGCGCGGGCGTCGGTCACCTGGTAGTAGATGACGGTGTCGATGTTGACGACCAGGTTGTCCTGGGTGATGACCGGCTGCGGCGGGAAGGGGACGACCTGTTCACGCAGGTCGATGCGGTTGCGGATGGTGTCGATGAACGGGACCACGATGTTGAGGCCCGCGTTGAGTGTCCGCGTGTAGCGGCCGAAGCGCTCGACGATGGCGGCGCTGGCCTGTGGAATGACCTGGATGGTCTTGATCAGGGCGATGAAGACCAACACCACCAGGATGATCAGGACGATGATGACCGGTTCCATCGTGGGTGTCCGTCCCCTTCTCCGCCTCGGCGCTCCGGCAGATCCTTTTGACCAGGTCCCGTTGGGCCTGGCTGACCCTGACTACTGCTGATCTTACGGCTGTTGAGGATCTTGCTGGTCGAGTCTGTCAGACCGTCGTACGACGCGGGGGACGTTCGGGCCACTTGTGCACGACCAGGTCACATGATGACGGCCGTGGCCCCGTCGATCTCCACGACGTCCACTTCCTCGCCGGGCTCGAAGGCACGCCCGGTGTCCAGGGCCCGTGCCGACCAGATCTCCCCGGCCAGTTTGATCCGGCCGCCCGAGCCGTCCACCCGCTCCGTCACGACGGCCTGTCTGCCTCTCAGGGCGTCCACTCCCGTGGCCAGTTGTGGCTGTTGGGAGCGGTGTCGGGCGGCGATCGGCCGGACGACGGCGATGAGGGCGACCGAGACGAGGACGAAGACGAGTACCTGGACGACGAGGTCCGCGCCCAGTCCGGAGGCGACGGCCGCGGCGACCGCGCCGACGGCGAACATCCCGAACTCCGGCATCGCGGTCACGACGAGCGGGATTCCGAGCGCTGCCGCGGCGACGAGCCACCACACCCATGCGTCGATGTCGTTCACGCTGTCATGGTAGGTCCGTTGGGACCACCGGGGACAGGGCGCACGGGGGGCGGGTCAGGACAGCGGGAGCCCCTTCGCGGTCCACCGGTCCCCGGCCTGCTCGACGATGAGCGGGAGTCCGAAGCACCGGGACAGGTTGCGGGAGGTGAGTTCGAGTTCCAGCGGTCCGGCGGCCAGGACCTGGCCCTGACGGATCATCAGGACGTGGGTGAAGCCCGGGGCGATCTCCTCGACGTGGTGGGTCACCATGATCATGGAGGGCGCGATGGGGTCGCGGGCGAGCCGGCCGAGGCGGCGGACGAGGTCCTCGCGGCCGCCGAGGTCGAGGCCGGCGGCCGGCTCGTCGAGGAGCAGCAGCTCGGGGTCGGTCATCAGGGCGCGGGCGATCAGCGTGCGCTTGCGCTCGCCCTCGGAGAGGGTGCCGAACCTGCGGTCGAGGTACTCGGTCATGCCGAGGCGGTCGAGGAACGCGCGGGCGCGCTGCTCGTCGATGTCCTCGTACTCCTCCTGCCAGCCGGCGGTCATGCCGTACGCGGCGGTGAGCACGGTCTGCAGGACGGTCTGGCGCTTGGGCAGCTTGTCGGCCATGGCGATGCCGGCGACGCCGATGCGCGGGCGCAGCTCGAAGACGTCGGTGCCGGGCTTGCCGAGGGTCTCGCCGAGGATGGTGGCGGTGCCGGTGCTCGGGTAGAGGTAGCTGGACGCGACGTTGAGGAGGGTGGTCTTGCCGGCGCCGTTGGGGCCGAGGATGACCCAGCGCTCGCCCTCCTTGACCGACCAGGAGACCTGGTCCACCAGAGCCCGGCCCTCGCGGACCACGGATACGTCCTGAAGCTCCAGAACATCGCTCATGAGCGCGTTGTCTCCCCTTGCATTGTGGCCGGTCTCGGCTGTCGCGTACACCTGTGACTCGGGCCGCGGCGCCGGTGGGCGCAGGCCCCTCCAGGAAATCTACGCCACCGGTCGGCCGCACCGTTCCATCGGTCCGGTCCTTAGGGTGGGGGGATGCTCTCGGAACCACGCGCAGGGCGCCTTGCCGCCTGGGGAAATGCCCTTATTGCCCATATGGTCTCGCCGGACGACGCCGCGGTCGCGGTCGTGGGCGAGGACGCGGTGCACCGGGTGGAGGGGCTGCCGGGTGAAGACGCCCCGGTCGGTCTCACCCTGGCGCTGGGGCGGCTGCGGGCGCTCGGGGCGTCCGGGTTGCGGGTCGCGCTGCCCGCGCCGGGGCATCCGCTGGGGCTGAGCGGGCCGCCGGAGTTCAACGCCCGGGCGCTGGAGGCCGAGGAGGCGGTGATCTGCGAGGGGGCCGCGCTGGGGCTGGTGCCGGAGGTGTACGAGGCGGGGCCCGAGGGTGACGTGCATGTCGAGGTCGTGTGGCACTGCCTGCCGGTGCGGGAGGCGCCGCCGGCGGACGTGCCCTCGCTCGGGGAGGCGGAGCGGGAGCTGGCGGAGGCGTTGCGGGACGCGACCGAGCTGCTGACGCGGCTCGACGTCGCCGGGTCGGGGCCGGTGGCGGAGGCCGCGGTCGCGGCCTATCGCGCGCGGGCGGAGCGGGGGCGGGAGGTGCTGGCGCCGGGGTATCCGCCGCGGGCGGTGCGGGTGCTGGAGCTGGCGCAGCGGGTGGGGATGCTGGTGTCGCTGGCGTCCGAGAACGGGCACGGGGGTGCGGTGAGCGCGTCCGAGATGGCCGCGCGGGGGGAGGCGTTGCGGCCGGTGGAGCGAGTGGCTCGGCGGGCGCAGGTCGCGGCGTACAACTCCGTCGTGGTGGAGCGGGGGATGCGGTGACCGTTTCTCCGGCTGAGGCTCCGTGCTGCTGCGACCGCCCGGGGGCTGCGCCCCCAGAGCCCGCCTTCGGCCCTGACCCGGCCTCGTCCTCAAGAGCCGGACGGGCTGGTTGATGCCGATGCGGCCTCCCAGGAGTCCCGGGAGGCCGCAGGCATCGTTGGCGACTGGGGTCAGTGGTTGACGCCGAGGTTGCCGAAGGCCGGGTTGAGGACGCCGATGACGTTGACGCTGTTGCCGACGGCGTTGACCGGGATGTGGATCGGCGCCTGGACCAGGTTGCCGGAGGCGACGCCCGGGGAGCCGATGGCCTCGCCGTGGGCGTGGGAGCCGCCGTCGGTGGCGGAGGCCATGCCCGCACCGGCGGCGATCAGGCCGCCGGCCACCATCGTCACGGCCGCTGCCTTCTTCAGGTTCTTCACTTACAAGCCCTCCTTGCGATCACCGCGGCAGTCGCCGTGGTGCGCACTGAAGAACGGCCGGACCCCTCGAAGGATGCGCCATATGGGGGACATTCCCACGACGGTATGAATCTCCGACCGGAGGGGAACCCTCCGCCGTGCCGCCGCGTACCGGGTCAGCCCGCCACGCCGTGGCGTACGGCCCACAGGGCGGCCTGGGTGCGGTCCGCGAGGTCGAGTTTCATCAGGATGTTCGAGACGTGGGTCTTCACCGTCTTCTCCGAGAGGACCAGCGCACGCGCGATCTCCCGGTTGGAGCGGCCGTCCGCTATCAGGCCCAGCACCTCGCGTTCCCGCTCCGTGAGGGACCCGGCCCGGCCGGGCCCGGGGCTGCTCTCCTCCTGGCTCAGGAGGGCGCCGGCGATCTCGGGCTGGAGCAGGATGTGGCCGGCGTGTACGGAGCGGATGGCACCGGCCAGCGCGTCGGGGTCGACGTCCTTGTACACGTACCCGGCCGCGCCCGCGCGCAGGGCCGGGACCACGGTGCGCTGCTCGGTGAAGCTGGTGACGATCAGCACGCGCGCGTGGTTGTCCAGTTCCCGGAGCCTGCGCAGCGCCTCGACGCCGTCCATGCCCGGCATCTTGACGTCCATGAGGATCACGTCGGGTTTCAGCTCCTGGGCGCGGTCGACGCCCGCGGCGCCGTCCGCGGCCTCGCCGACCACCTCGATGTCGTCCTGTACCTCCAGGAAGGTGCGCAGTCCCCGGCGGACCACCTGATGGTCGTCGACGAGCAGCACCTTGATCGCCTCAGCCACCGGGAACCTCCATCTCGATCGTGGTGCCCTCGCCGGGCGCGGACCGCACGGTCAGCCGGCCGCCGGTGCCGCTCGCCCGGTCCCGCATCGAGACCAGGCCGAGATGGCGTCCGGCGCGGCGCACCGTGCGCGGGTCGAAACCGCCGCCGTCGTCGGTGATCCGCAGGACGGTTCCGGTGCCCCGCCGGTGCAGGGTCACCCGGACGTGCTCCGCCCCGGAGTGGCGCAGGGCGTTGTGCAGTGCCTCCTGGGCCACGCGCAGCATCGCCTCCTCCTGGGCGGCGGGCAGGGCCTTGACGCCGTGGCCGGTGAAGGTCACGCGCGCGGTGTGGGCGCGGTCGAGGACCTGGATCTGGGTGCGCAGGGTGGCGACGAGGCCGTCCTCCTCCAGCGCGGCGGGGCGCAGCTCGACGACGGCGGCGCGCAGCTCGTCGGCGGCCTCGGCGGCGAGCGTGGCGACCTGGTGCAGCTCGCCCTTGGCCCGCGCGGGGTCGCGGTCGACCAGGGCGGTGGCGGCCTGGGCGGTCAGGCGCAGCGAGAACAGCTTCTGGCTCACCGCGTCGTGCAGCTCGTGGGCGAGGCGGGAGCGCTCCTCGGCGATGGTCAGCTCGCGGCTGCGCTCGTACAGGCGCGCGTTGGTCAGGGCGATCGCGGCGTGCTGGGCGAGGATGCCGAGCAGTTCCTCGTCGTCCTGCGTGAAGCCGCAGGTACCCGTCGGTTTGGGGCAGTTCTTGTTCGCCAGGAACAGGGCCCCGAGCACCTCGTCGCCGTCCCGGATCGGCAGGCCGAGGAAGTCGACCAGTTCGGGGTGGGCGGAGGGCCAGCCGCCGAAGCGGGGGTCCTTGCGGACGTCGCCGAGGCGCTCGGGGGTGGCCTCGTGGAGCATCGCGGCGAGGATGCCGTGCTGACGCGGCAGGGGGCCGATGGCCTTCCACTGCTCGTCGCTGACGCCGTCGACCACGAACTGGGCGAAACCGCCGTGGTCGTCGGGGACGCCGAGGGCGGCGTACTGCGCGTCGAGCAGCTCGCGGGCCGAGGCGACGATCGTCTTGAGGACGTCGCGCACCTCGAGGTGCCTGCTCATGGCCAGCAGCGCGGAGCTCACCGCGGTGAGGCCGGACCGGGGGCCGTGACTCATGTCCTCAAGGTACTCGCGAGGGCCGGGGGCGGGATCGGCCCGGTGACGGGCGTCGCCTAGGGCGGTGGGACTAGGTCCGGGGTCCTGTCCGTCGGGCCTAGGGCGAAGGGCCCTCCCCGGTCGGGACCCGTGCCGGAGGTGACCGCCGGGGCCGGGTTCCTACGTTGGGACCACGCCGGCCGGACGGACGGCGGGGACGACGAAGGGGACGGGTGTCATGCCGGTTGCGATCATCACGGGGGCGTCCAGGGGGCTGGGCCGGGCGCTCGCCGAGGCCCTGGCGGCTCGGGGGTGGGACCTGGTGCTGGACGCCAGGAATCCCGAGGTGCTGAAGGAGGCGGCGACGGCGCTGGAAGCGTACGGCACGCGCGTGACGGCGTTGTCCGGCGACGTCACCGACTCCTGGCACCGGACCGGGCTGGTGACCGAGGCCCGGCGGCTGGGCGGCGTGGATCTGCTGGTCAGCAACGCGAGCGCGCTGGGCGCCGAGCCGCTGGTGCGGCTGGCGGAGCTGCCCCTGGAGGGCCTGCGGCGGGCGCTGGAGGTGAACGTGGTGGCCGCGCTGGGCCTGGTCCGTGAGGCGCTGCCGCTGCTGCGGGCGGCTCCCGCGGGCACGGTGGTGACGATCAGCTCGGACGCGGCCGCCGAGGCGTACGAGACGTGGGGCGGCTACGGGGCGTCCAAGGCGGCCCTGGACCAGCTGGCGGCGGTGCTGGGCGCCGAGGAGCCGGGGCTGCGGGTCTGGGCGGTCGATCCGGGCGACATGGCCACGGACCTGTACACGGCGGCCGTGCCGGACGACGACGATCCGCGGCCCGATCCTGCGAGTGTCGTGCCGGCGCTGCTGCGGCTGCTGGACGAGCGTCCGGCGAGCGGGCGCTACGGGGCTCCGGCGCTGCTGGAGGCGCGCTGATGTCGTCGCTGGCGGTACGGGTCCCGGAGGAGCTGTCGGCCCGGGTGCCGGTCGAGCAGCGGGAGCCGGGGCGCGACCGGGACGGCGTACGGCTGCTGGTGTCGCGCGGCACCGAGGCGTCGCACCACGCGTTCGCGGAGCTGCCGGGGCTGCTGCGGGCCGGTGACCTGCTGGTGGTCAACACCTCGCCCACGCTGGCCGCCGCGGTGGACGGCCGGGTCGGGCACGCGCGCGTGGTGGTGCACTTCTCCACGCGCGGGGACGACGGCCGGTGGGCGGTGGAGCTGCGGGAACCGGACGGGCGGGGCACCACGCGCGCGCGTACGGACGTGACGGGCGCCCCGCGCGCGCGTGCGGAGGGAAGGGGAGTGGAGGGGCGCGGGTGCGGTGGCTTGGCGGGGACGAAGGTGCGGCTGCCGGGTGGTGCGCGGCTGGTGCTGGAGGAGCCGCTGAGTGCGCGCGGGGAGCGGTTGTGGTGGGCGCGGGTGTCGGGAGCGGAGGTGCCCGCGCTGCTGGGGGAGCACGGGCGGCCCATTCGGTACTCCTACACGGCGCGGGACCAGCCGCTGTCCGTCTACCAGACGGTGTTCGCGCTGCCGTCCGCGGACGGGACGGGCAGTGCGGAGATGCCGAGCGCGGCACGGCCCTTTACGCCGCGGCTGGTGACGGAGCTGGTGAGCCGTGGGGTGCAGTTCGCGCCGGTGTCGCTGCACACGGGGGTGGCCTCGGCGGAGTCGCACGAGCCGCCGTATCCGGAGCGGTTCGCGGTGCCTCGGGCGTCGGCGCGGCTGATCAACGCCGTGCGCGCCGGTGACGGGCGGGTGGTGGCGGTGGGGACGACGGCTGTGCGGGCGGTGGAGTCGGCGGCCGGGGCCGACGGGGTCGTACGGGCGCGGGCCGGGTGGACGGATCTGGTGGTGACCCCGGAGCGCGGGGTGCGGGTGGTGGAGGGCCTGCTGACGGGGCTGCACGAGCCGGAGGCCTCGCATCTGCTGATGCTGGAGGCGGTGGCGGGGCGGGCCGCGATCGACCGCGGGTACGAGGCGGCTGTACGGGGCCGCTACCTGTGGCACGAGTTCGGGGACGTCCATCTCCTCCTGCCGTAGGAGGGCCACGGACACCCACTCACACTTTGCATTGCTTCAGCAACTAGCAGTGAGAATGACGAGGGGGCGATGTGAGCCCGCGCATAGGGCGCACGTCACGTACGAAGGGGAGTAGGAGAGCGACTCGTCCGTTTTGAGCGGGGCAGATGGTCCAATCTGTCCCGCTTTGCCGTTCCCTGATCCACTATCTCGGATCGTACGTCACACCTTTGCCTCCGGATTTTGCGGCCGCTAAGAATTGCACTCGTCGCTCAGCGCCGTGGGTTCTCCCCCGCGGCGTTTGTGCCGGAAGCACCAACTGTCCCCACCGGACGAGAGCGACCTCCGCGCTATTCGAAGAGGTCTATCCCGCCATGCTCAAGAACATCCTTCCCCGTGGTCGCAGTCGTTCCCTGAACCGCACGCACAAGATCGCGATAGCCGGTGTCGGCACGCTCGGCGCCGCCGCCGTCGCCTTCACCGCCGTCCCGGCCAGCGGTCAGACGACGACCACGAGCGAGGCCGCTCCGACGGCCAAGGTGGCGTACAGCACCAAGCAGATCCAGGACGTGCACGCCGGTGTCACCGGCCAGCTCGCCGGCGCGAGCCAGAAGGCCGCCGCCATCGAGGCCAAGCAGGAGGCGGCCGCCAAGAAGGCGACCGCCGCGAAGAAGGCCGCTGCCGAGAAGGCCGCCGCCAAGCGTGCGGCGAAGGAGACCACCAGCCGGTCCGCCAAGCGCACCGAGGTCAAGAAGGCCGCGCCGAAGTCCTACCCGGACAACCTCGACGGCTGGATCCGCGAGGCCCGGGCCATCATGAAGAAGCACGGCATCCCGGGTACCTACGAGGGCATCCACCGCAACATCATGCGGGAGTCCTCCGGCAACCCGAAGGCCATCAACGACTGGGACATCAACGCCATCAACGGCATCCCGTCGAAGGGCCTGCTCCAGGTCATCCCGCCGACGTTCAAGGCCTACCACGTGCCCGGCACCTCGAAGAACATCTACGACCCGGTCGCCAACATCGTCGCCGCGTGCAACTACGCCGCGGACAAGTACGGCACCATGGACAACGTCGACAGCGCGTACTGAGGTCGGCGCGGACCTCTTCGCGACGTCGCCGACGCCGAACCGTACGCCGAAGGGCGGCACCCTCCTGACGGGGTGCCGCCCTTCGGGGCGTGCGGGGGGCCTTCCGGCCCGCCGAATCTCGGCCTAGTTGCGCATGACCTCGGGCTCGTGCCGGCGCAGGAAGCGGGCGACGAAGAAACCGCAGATCACGCCGAGGACGATCAGCGCGGCCATGTCCATGCCCCAGGCGCCCACGGTGTGCTCCCACAGCGGGTCCGCCTCGGCGCCCTTCTCGGGCGGGCTGACCTTGTTGAAGTCCAGCGTGGCACCGGCCGCGGCGACCGCCCAGCGCGAGGGCATCAGGTACGAGAACTGGTTGACGCCCACCGCGTCGTTCAGGGCGAAGAGGCAGCCGGTGAAGACGACCTGGATGATCGCGAACATCACCAGCAGCGGCATGGTCTTCTCGGCGGTCTTCACCAGCGAGGAGATGACCAGGCCGAACATCATCGAGGCGAAGCCCAGCGCCATGATCGGCAGCGACAGCTCGACCAGCGTCGCGCCGCCCAGGACCAGCCCCTCGTCGGGAATCTCGCGGGTGGCGAAGCCGATCACACCGACCAGCAGGCCTTGGAACACCGTGATCAGGCCGAGCACGAAGACCTTGGACATCAGGTACGCGGACCGGGACAGGCCGGTCGCGCGCTCCCGCTCGTAGATCACCCGTTCCTTGATCAGCTCACGGACCGAGTTCGCGGCGCCGGCGAAGCAGGCGCCGACCGCGAGGATCAGCAGGACCGTGGTGGCGGTGCCGTTCGGGATGATCCGGCCGGTCTGCGGGTTCGCCGGGTTGGGCAGCAGGCCCTTGTCCGGGTCGATGAGCAGGCTCACCGCGCCCAGCACCGCCGGCAGGATCACCATCAGGGCCAGGAAGCCCTTGTCGGAGGCGATCACCGACACGTAGCGCCGCACCAGCGTGACGAACTGGGACATCCAGCCCTGCGGTTTCGGCGGCTTCATCGCCTGCATCGGCGACACCTGTACGGACTGCGGCGCGACGGCGTCGAGGTCCGCGGCGTACATCTGGTAGTGCTGCGAGCCCTTCCAGCGGCCCGCCCAGTCGTAGTCGCGGTAGTTCTCGAAGGCGGAGAAGACGTCGGCCCAGGTGTCGTAGCCGAAGAAGTTCAGCGCCTCCTCCGGCGGACCGAAGTAGGCCACGGAACCGCCCGGCGCCATCACCAACAGCTTGTCGCAGGTCGCCAGCTCGGCCACCGAGTGGGTGACGACGAGGACGGTGCGGCCGTCGTCGGCGAGGCCGCGCAGCAGTTGCATGACGTCACGGTCCATGCCCGGGTCGAGGCCGGAGGTCGGCTCGTCCAGGAAGATCAGCGACGGCTTGGTGAGCAGTTCCAGGGCGACGGACACGCGCTTGCGCTGTCCGCCGGACAGGGACGTGACCTTCTTGTCCTTGTGGATGTCCAGCTTCAGCTCGCGCAGCACCTCGTCGATGCGGGCGTTGCGCTCCGCACCGGTGGTGTCGGCCGGGAAGCGGAGCTTCGCCGCGTACTTGAGCGCCTTCTTGACGGTCAGCTCCTTGTGCAGGATGTCGTCCTGCGGGACCAGACCGATGCGCTGGCGCAGCTCGGCGAACTGCTTGTAGAGGTTCCGGTTGTCGTAGAGGACCTCGCCCTGGTCGGCCGGCCGGTAGCCGGTGAGCGCCTTGAGCAGGGTCGACTTGCCGGAGCCGGACGGGCCGATGACGGCGATCAGCGACTTCTCGGGTACGCCGAAGGAGACGTCCTTGAGGATCTGCTTGCCGCCGTCGACCGTGACGGTCAGGTGCCGGGCGGAGAAGGAGACCTCACCGGTGTCGACGAACTCCTCGAGCCGGTCGCCGACGATCTGGAACGTCGAGTGGCCGACACCCACGATGTCGGCCGGGCCGAGCAGCTGGGAGCCGCCCTTGGCGATCGGCTGACCGTTGACGTACGTGCCGTTGTGCGAGCCGAGGTCGCGGATCTCCATGCGCCCGTCGGGCGTCGAGTGGAACTCCGCGTGGTGGCGCGAGACCTGGAGGTCGGAGACGACCAGGTCGTTCTCCAGGGCACGGCCGATGCGCATGACGCGGCCGAGCGAGAACTGGTGGAACGTGGTCGGGCTGCGGTCCCCGTAGACCGGTGGCGCCCCCGCCGCGCCGCCTGATCCCTGCTGCTGGGGGAAGTGCGGCGCGGCCTGCTGCGGTGGCTGTTGCTGCTGCCAGCCGGCCTGCTGGGCCTGGTGCTGCTGCCCGTGCTGCGGCGACGCCTGCTGGGGCGACGCCTGCTGCTGGAACGGCTCCTGCGCGGGCGGCGCCTGCTGCGCCCAGCCCGCGTTCGCGCCCTGTGCGGCGTACGGCTGCTGCTGCGGCTGGGACCGCGGCGTCCCGGCCGGGGCCTGGGCGCCGGTCAGGCTCACCCGCGGCCCGTCGGTCGCGTTGCCGAGGTTCAGCACCGTGCCGGCGCCGAGCTCCATCTGCTGGACCCGCTGCCCGTGCACGAACGTGCCGTTGGTGCTGCCGTGGTCCTCGACCACCCAACTGCGGCCGTTGAAACTGATCGTGGCATGCCGCCAGGAGACCCTGGCGTCGTCGAAAACAAGCTCCCCCTGCGGATCGCGTCCTAGCGCGTATGACCGGGACGGATCGAGCGTCCAGGTCCGTCCATTGGATTCCAGTACGAGTTCCGGCACTCCATGCCCCACTGAGTTGTCCCCCGATGTGCTCCCGTCGCGGGGAGTCTAGGGATGTCGAACATCGGGGGGAACTATTTCAGGCTCGGGGCCCTGACCGAAAGTCGGGCCTTGTGAAGAGTGCGTAGGCGCCCATCGGCCGTACCCGTTGACGGGGTTGAAACCTGCCCGGAGAGTGGTATTCCACGCGAGGGGGACATGCGCGGCAACCTGACCGCGCAGCGGATCGGGGGGTCTGCCATGAACGCGTCCACGAGCGCCGGAACCGAGGGGTACGGCACCCGTGTGCCGTGGGGCGACGTGCTGCTGTCCGCGATCGCCTCCGTGAGCTGGGCGTTGATCGGCATGGCGGGCACGGCGGCGCTCGGCCTGCATCTGCTGGACGCGGACGCGGCGGGTTCGCTCGGGCCGATGACCGCGGCGGTCGTGGCGCTCGGGGCGGGCGGTTCGGTCACACCGGCCGGCGAGGTGTCCTCGTTCGGTCTGAAAGGGGCCCAGGCGCACACGGCCGTCGAGATCACGCCACTGGGGGTGGGCCTGGTCGGAGCGCTGTTCCTGGCGTTCTTCTTCCTGCGCTCCCTGCGGGCGGCCGGAGTCGTCGTCGCTCCCACCGAACTCCTCGCGCGCGTGGGCTCGGTGGTCGCGCTGTTCGTGGCGATGACGGGCGGACTGGCCTGGGCGGGGCACGACGTCGTCACGATCGACGGCGCCTCGCTCGGGCTCGACGACCTGCCCGGCGGGGGTGACGGCGGTGGCAGCGGTGGGCTGGAGATTCCCGGGCTCGGTGACGTGGGCGACATCGGCGGACTGCTGCCCGACCGGATCGGTGACCTCGTGGACGCCCGGGCCGCCGTCGGGTTCACCGTCGACACCGCGCCGACGGTGCTGGGCGGTCTCGTCTGGTGCGCGGGGGTGCTGCTGATCGCGTTGCTGGCCTCGCGCCGCACTCCGCTGCCGCGCGGGTGGGAGGCCGTGCACCGGGTGGTGCGGCCGGCGGTGTCCGCCCTGGTCACGGTGGCGTTGACGGCGGTGGTGGCCGGGCTCGCGGCGGCGGCCTGGGCGGCGGTCGGCGACGACCACCCCCGGCGGATCGCGGGGGCCGCGCTGCTGGGCGCGCCGAACGGGGTCTGGCTCGGCCTCCCGATCGGCCTGTTCGTGCCGTGGGACGGGCGGGCCACCGGTGCGCTGGTCGGGGTGCTCCCGGCTCCCCTCGACGACCTGCTCGGCTCCGGCACCGAGAGGCCGGTCTCGCTGGCGCGGCTGGCGGAGCTGGACGGGCGGGTGTGGCTGCTGGGGGTGGCCGCGGCGCTGATGATGCTGCTGGCCGGCGTGCTGACGGCGGTACGGACGCCGGTGGGACCCGACGACACGCGTCCACTCGTCTTCTCCCTGCGCTGTGCGCTGCGGCTGGGCGTCGCCACCTCGGTGACACTGCCGCTGCCGGCCCACCTCACCGAGGTGTCCGTGGACGCCTCCCTGTCCGTGCTCGGCATCGACGCCTTCGGCGCGGGCATCGACCTGCGCGGCCATCTCGGCGCGGCCCTGCTGCTGGGCGCCGCCTGGGGCGCGGGTGCGGGAGCCGCCGGGGCGCTGCTGGCGCGGGTGAGCGGGGCGGCGGGGACCCGGGCGACGGGCTTGGCACGCGGTGCCGGGGCGGTGCCGGAGGGCGGGGACGCGAACGCGGGCGGTCCGGCGTGGGCGGGCTCGCCCTCGGGACCGTACCGGCCGGGTACACCGCACCGGCCGCCCGATCC
>NZ_MULI01000117.1 GCF_002939385.1 Streptomyces sp. MH60
GGCCGGGGCGGACGCGGCGGGCGCGCCGAAGGCGGGCGGCGCGGAGGCCTGGGCGGGCGGGGCGAAGCTCGGGGCGGCACCGCTCTGCGGCTGCTGCGCCTGCTGCGGGGCAGGGGCCTCGTCCTCGGCCACCTCGCCGCCGAAGTTCTTCAGCAGCGCGTCGAGACCGCCGTCGAAGCCCTGTCCGACGGCGGCGAACCGCCACACGTCCTTCAGATAGAAGTCGCCCAGCATCACGGCGCGCTCGGTGGAGAACTCGGAGCCGCTGAACGGGTACCGGGCCACCTCTTCGCCGCCCGCGACGATCCGGATGTACCCGGGGCCCACCTGCGACATCTGTCCCGCGCCGTCGATCGTCGCGGTGAAGGACAGCTTCTGGATCTGCTGCGGAATCCTGTCCAGGGTGACCCGGAAGGACTCCGTGTCCCCCGCCTGCGCACCCAGGAGCTGGATGGACTCCTCGGGGGTCTTCGGCTGGTTGAAGAACACGAAGTACCGGTCGTCCGACAACCGCTCGTCGGCGTCGAGACCGAAGCAGCTGATGTCGAAGCTCAGTCCGGGGCCGGAGATCTGCACGCCTACGTACAGATCCGTGCCCGCGGTGAGGTCACTGATCCTGGCCTTGTGGCCGCGTTGGAATTCCCTGGCCATGCGTTACGACCGTCCCCCATCCGAATGCGAGTGCGTCGCGACAGGCTAACGGCAAACACCGACACCGGAGGAAGTCGGTACAGACCCGGTACGAAACCCGTGCGGGGCCGTGGCGGACACCCGCCAGGGCCGCGCGCGCTACTCGCCGCGGGCGCCGGGTACGTGCGGCAGCCGGTCCGCCGCGACCACGCCCTCCAGGTAGCCCCTGGCGCGCTCGGTCCGCGGGTAGGCCTCGAGGAGCCGCCAGAACCGGGGTCCGTGCCCGGGGACCAGCAGATGCGCCAGTTCGTGCAGGAGGACGTAGTCGACGACGTACTCGGGCATGCCCTGGAGGCGGTGCGACAGCCGGATGCTTCCCTCGGACGGGGTGCACGAGCCCCAGCGGGTGTTCTGGTTGGTGACCCAGCGGACCGAGGCGGGCCGGGCCCGGCCTTCGAAGTACTGCCCCGACAGGCGCTCCGCGCGCGCGGCCAGCTCGGCGTCGCCGAGGACGCGCTTGCTCTCCTGGGCGGCCAGCTTGTCCAGCATGACGCTCACCCAGCGTTGCTCCTCGGCCTCGGACATCCGGGCGGGGATCAGTACGACGGTGCGATCGCCCTCGCGGTACGCGGATACCGTCCGGCGTCGCCGGGTGCTCCTGCGCACCTCGATCGCGCTCGTCCCCGGGCCGTTCGGCGGCGGATTCGTCGGTGTGCGCGGGGGTGCCCCGGCGCGGTGCAGTGGGTCGGCGGACACGCCACGACGTTACCCGCTGCACACGGGGAAGTCCCGGCTCCGGGACGCATCGGCGCCGATCCACCACTCGTCCTGGGAGGTGTGCGGCTGATTCGTACGACGAATACCCACTGCCTGTGGACAACTTTCGACGCCCCCGAGCGCATCCGGGCATGCTGGCACTCGCGGACGGATCCCGCAGACGCACGAAGACACGGCACGACACGGCACGACACCGCAGGACAGACGGGGGACCTGGCATGCATCCGATGGTGAAGCCCGCGCTCAGGCGCGGCTGGCGCGATCTGAACACCGTGCAGTTCGGGATGACACCGGCGCACGCGCTGACGCTGGCGCCGGTGGACACGGCGACGGGCAGTTTCCTCGAACTGCTCAACGGCACCCGTGGCCCGGCGCTCCTGCGGGAGGCGGGGCAGCGCATGGACCTGCCGGACGGGCATGTCGACCGGGTCGTGGAGCGACTGGCGCGGGCCGGTCTCCTCGACGACTCCCGGGGCGGCGGCCCGGCCGCCGACGCCCTGCGGGAGAAGCAGGAGGTCCTCGACCGGCTCCGCCCCGACCTGGCCTCACTGTCCCTGACCACGTCGGAGCCGGGCGACGCGATCAGACACCTGGCCGCCCGACGTGCCCGGCGGGTGGGTGTACGGGGTGCGGGACGGGTGGGCGCGGTGCTGGCGGGGCTGTTGTCGGGCGCGGGCATCGGGGAGATCGACGTGCGCGACGGCGGACGCGTCGAGCCGTGGGACGTCGCTCCGGGCGGTCTGCCCGCCGAGTCCGTCGGCGACCGCCGGGACGAGACGGCCCGCCGCGTGGTCCGCCGGGCCGCCCCCGACCGGCCGCCGCGCCGGGGCCCGACGACACCGCCCGAGGAGGGCGCCCCGGGTCTCGCCCTGGTGGTTCTCGCCCCGCGCGACGATGTCGCGGTGCACACGCCCGACCCCGCCGGCGCGGAATCCCTGATGGCCTCCGGCACGCCCCACCTGTACGCCGGTGTCGTGGAGGGAACCGGCGTCGTCGGCCCCCTCGTGCTGCCCGGCGAGACGGGGTGCGCCGGTTGTCTGCACGCCGACCGCACCGACCGGGACCCGGCCTGGCCGCGGCTCGTGGCGCAGTGGCGCTCCGGCCGGCAGCGCCGGGTACCGCCCTGCGACCTCACCCTCGCGACGACCGTCGCCGGGTTCGCGGCGGCTCACGCGCTGGCCTTCCTGGACGGCCGGACCCCGTCGAGCACCGGCGCGCGCTGGGAGGTCGCGCTGCCCGGTCTGCGATGGCGGGTGCGGCCGGTCCGGCCGCACCCCGGGTGCCCCTGCGGAGCGGCCGGGAAAGGTAAGCAGGAACACATCGCCGAGGACGGGGTGCGGCGCGCGACAATGGCGGGGCAAGGGCCGTCGGCGGACCTACGCCACGAGGCGGAACCGACACGGCCGGCTGGGACTTGGAGGGCGCATGTCTGATCTTCCGCGCAAGGCGGTCACCCGGACCGCCAAGCTCGCCGCGCTTCCGCTCGGCTTCGCCGGGCGGGCCACCTGGGGGCTGGGCAAGCGAATCGTGGGCGAGTCCGCGGAGATCGTCGGCCAGCAGCTGCAGCAGCGCACCGCGGACCAGCTGTTCAAGGTGCTGGGCGAGCTCAAGGGCGGGGCGATGAAGTTCGGGCAGGCCCTGTCCGTCTTCGAGTCGGCGCTGCCCGAGGAGGTCGCCGGCCCCTACCGGGCCGCGCTGACCAAGCTCCAGGAGGCGGCGCCGCCGATGCCGACGCGCACCGTGCACTCCGTGCTCGCGGAGCGGCTCGGTGAGGACTGGCAGGACCTGTTCCTGGAGTTCGAGGACAAGCCCGCCGCGGCCGCCTCGATCGGCCAGGTGCACCGGGGGGTGTGGCACGACGGCCGTGAGGTGGCGGTCAAGGTGCAGTACCCGGGCGCCGGCGAGGCCCTGCTGTCCGACCTGAACCAGCTCAGCCGCTTCGCCCGCCTGCTCGGGCCGCTGGTCCCCGGCATGGACATCAAGCCGCTGATCACGGAGCTGAAGGACCGGGTCTCGGAGGAGCTGGACTACGACCTGGAGGCACAGGCCCAGCGGACGCACGCCGAGGTCTTCGACGACGACCCGGACATCGTGGTGCCGGACGTCGTCCACCAGCGCGAGCAGGTGCTGGTCACCGAGTGGATCGACGGCATCCCGATGTCGGAGATCATCTCGAACGGCACGCAGGAGCAGCGCGACCGGGCCGGCCAGTTGCTGGCCCACTTCCTGTTCTCCGGTCCCGCGCGCACCGGGCTCCTGCACGCCGACCCGCACCCCGGCAACTTCCGGCTGCTGCCCGGCGGGCCTCAGGGCGAGGACGACTGGCGCCTGGGCGTCCTGGACTTCGGCACGGTCGACCGCCTCCCGGGCGGCCTGCCCGAGCCCATCGGCGAGGCCCTGCGCATGACGCTGGACGGCGAGGCGGAGGCCGTCTACGAGATGCTCCGCACGGAGGGCTTCGTCAAGGAGTCGATAGAGCTGGACCCGGACGCCGTTCTCGACTACCTCCTGCCGATCATCGAGCCGGCCCGGGTCGACGCGTTCACCTTCACCCGCGGCTGGATGCGGAGCCAGGCCGCCCGCATCGGTGATCCCCGCTCCCCGGCGTACCAGTTGGCCAAGCAGCTCAACCTGCCGCCGGCGTACCTGCTGATCCACCGCGTGACCCTGAGCACCATCGGTGTGCTGTGCCAGCTGGGGGCCACCGTTCGGCTGCGCGACGAGCTGGAGGAGTGGCTGGTCGGGTTCCTCGCCGAGGACGAGACCGAAGAGGTGGACGAGGACGCCGCCGAGGAGGGCGAGGACGAGTACGAGGGGGAGGAGACGGCCGCGGAGGCCTGATCCACCGGGGCCGAACACGCCGGGGGGCCGGTCCGTTCGCACGGACCGGCCCCCCGGGGTGGAGCTTCGTCTCCCGCCGGGAGACCTCCGCTTCAGGTGTGTCGGTTACTGCATGACCGCCATGGCCAGCGCACGCCGGGCGCGCATGGAGGCGCGCTCCGCCCGGCGCTGCATCCGGCGAGCGGTCGCCAGGCGCAGCGCCCGGCGCTCCTGCTCGGCCTCGTGCAGGCGGTCGTGCATATGCGCACGTGCCAGGGCTTCTGGGATGAGTTGCATCTCGCGGGTCCTGTTCTGACGCGAGTCCTTCGCGCCGCTGCTGGTGAAGTCTTCAGGCGTGGTGCCTGCGATGTCGTGGGTGGACGGCTTCATCGGGGCCTGCTTCTGGGGGTCGTACGTGAGGGGGCGGTCGATCGTGCCTGCGGTGTTCATGCCGAAACCGGGTTCTTGCGCGGGCGGCCACGGGGCCGCTTCCGGGCGACGACGACACCCTGGACGAACAGCTCTCCACCCCAGACGCCCCAGGGCTCACGCCGCTCCTTGGCACCGGCGAGGCAGGCCTCGACCAGCGGGCAGGTACGGCAGAGGGACTTGGCGTACTCCACGTCCGCCGGCGACTCGGCGAAGAAGACCTCCGGGTCGTAGGAGCGGCAGGGGACGGGTACGCCGAGGTTCTCGATGGCGTCGTCGAGCGCGGTGAGCGCGGTGAGCGGGGTCAAGGTGGAGTCCTCCGTGGAACAGGGCTTGGGGATCGTGTCGGAAGGCGGTACGGACGGGGCGTGCGCTTCGAGTTGCACGGGTGGTCTTCCTCGTCTGTTCGTTCCGGCCGGTTGACCGGGTGGCGGCTTGGTACCGGGTTCTTTACTTGTCCCGAGGCTCCTTCGTGCTGTCGCCCCCGTTCGGGGACAAACAGAAGGGCCGCGGATCCCGGGTGGGGTTCCGCGGCCCTGAAGGCGCCGGCCTGATCGGCGATCAGGCTGGATCACTCCAGGGTTCTGGCCCACGGAAGGCCCACATCAGGTGGTGCTGCGTCGTCTGCTTCCGGAATCCGGCACCGGTCGCGGTAAAGGCATAGGCCTGCGCCTGTGCCGCTACTGCTGCTTCCAGTGCCTTGGTCGGTCGCTCATTGCGCTCGCGGACGGGAAGGCCCGCGGGAGCAGCGGCGGCGGCCGGACGCACGGCACGAATGCCGGACAGACCGGTGCCCGAGTGAGAAGCGCCGAGCGTGCACAGGGAGACGGCCGAGCGATCGGTCATTTTGGCGGTGGAGCTGACGTTGAAGCTGCTGTTGATGCTGATCACTGGACTCGCCTCCTCTCGGCGTCTCGGGGGACTGGGACGAACCAGTCCGCGGATATGCAAGTACAACACGGATTCAGGGCCTCCGGGAAGGCCGCTGTTCCCGTGACCAAGAACCTATGGGGATTCCCGGGGCATGCGCAAACTATTTTCTCGACGAGTTTGTATCAGTCGTCCTCGTCAAGTCCCACACCTTCCTGGCCTGCGCAGATGGCCAGGACATCGGACCCGTAGCGGTTGAGCTTGCGGGCCCCGACCCCCGGGATCCGGACCAGCTCCCGCTCGTCCTCCGGGACGGACTCGGCGATCGCCATCAGCGTCTTGTCGGTGAAGACGCAGAACGCGGGCTGTCCACTCCGTCCCGCCTGCAGCGCCCGCCACTCCCGCAGCCGCTCGTAGACGCCCTCGTCCATGTCGGACGGGCAGCCCTCGCAGCGCATCAGCTTCATCTCACCGGCGTCGGTGAGCGTGCGTCCGCAGACCCGGCAGCGGGCCGGTGTCCGCTGGGTCCGTCTCGGCGCGGCGGCTCCGGCACGGCCACCGCCGCCCCCAAACCCACGCTCCACGCCTCCGGTGCCCCCGGCGGCGGCCGCTGCTCGCCCGCCTGCCGCGCCCGAACCGGGTCGCAGCCCCTTCAGGAAACGGCTGGGCCTGCGGCTCGGCCGGCCGCCGGGCGACCGGGCCAGCGCCCAGGACAGGTGCAGGCGTTCCCGCGCGCGGGTGACACCGACGTAGAGGAGGCGGCGTTCCTCCTCGATCTGCTCGTCGGTCTTTGCGTAGGTGATCGGCATCATGCCCTCGGCGACGCCGACCAGGAACACGACGTCCCACTCCAGGCCCTTGGCCGAGTGCAGGGAGGCGAGGGTGACGCCCTGCACCGTCGGGGCGTGCTGGGCGCCCGCCCGCTCGTCGAGTTCCACGACCAGATCGCTCAGGGTCGCTCCCGCTCTGGCGGCGGCGAAGTCGTGCGCCAGGTTGACCAGGGCGGCCAGCGACTCCCAGCGCTCCCGCACGGCGCCCGATCCGGCTGGCGGCTCGGTCGTCCAGCCCTCCCCGGACAGCACCGCGCGCACCTGCGAGGGCAGGTCGACGACGTCGTCGAGGAGCGAGTCGTTGCCGCCGAAGCGTGCCGCGGCCCGCAGGGCACTGCCGGCCTTGCGCACCTCCGGCCGGTCGAAGAAGCGCTCCGCGCCCCGCAGCTGGTACGGCACCCCGGCGTCGGCGAGCGCCTGCTCGTAGGTCTCGGACTGGGAGTTGGTGCGGAACAGGACGGCGATCTCGGCGGCCGGAACCCCCGAGTCGATGAGCTCGCGGATGCGGCGGGCCGCTCCCTCGGCCTCGGCCGGCTCGTCGGCGTACTCGGTGTAGACGGGCTCGGGGCCCGCGGGGCGCTGGGAGACCAGTTCCAGACGGTGGTCGGCCGCCCGCCCTCTGGCCTGGGCGAGCAGACCGTTGGCGAGGTGGACGACCTGCGGGGTGGACCGGTAGTCGCGGACCAGCTTGACGACGGTGGCACCGGGGTGGCGGACGCGGAAGTCGAGCAGATGGTCGGGGGTTGCTCCCGTGAACGAATAGATCGTCTGGCTGGCGTCGCCGACCACGCACAGGTCGTCGCGGTCTCCGAGCCACAGCTCCAGCAGGCGCTGCTGGAGCGGGCTGACGTCCTGGTACTCGTCGACCACGAAGTGCTGGTACTGGGCGCGGACCTGCTCGGCGACGTCGTGCCGGTCCTGGAGGACGGCCACCGTCAGCAGCAGCACGTCCTCGAAGTCGATGACGGAGCGCGCGCGCTTGAGGTCCTCGTAGGCCGCGTACAACTGCGCGATCTCCGCCGGGTCGCGGGGAGCCTCACGGCCGGCCTTGGCCGCCGCCGGGGCGTAGTCGGCGGGGACCGTCTGGGTCACCTTGGACCACTCGATCTCCGCGGTGACGTCGCGCAGCTCACCCCGGTCGAGGCGGATGCGGCAGGCGGCGGCCGCGTCGGCGACGAGCTGGATCTTGCGGTCGACGAGCCTGGGCAGGGAGCCGCCGATCGCTTTCGGCCAGAAGTACTGGAGCTGGCGCAGCGCCGCCGAGTGGAAGGTGCGGGCCTGCACACCGGCGGCGCCGAGCTGGCGCAGCCGACCGCGCATCTCGCCGGCCGCACGGTTGGTGAAGGTGACGGCGAGCACGCTGGAGGGCTGGAGGATCCCGGCCCGCACTCCGTAGGCGATGCGGTGGGTGATCGCCCGGGTCTTGCCCGTGCCGGCTCCCGCCAGCACACACACCGGGCCGTGCAGGGCGGTCGCCACCTCGCGCTGCTCGGGGTCGAGCCCTTCGAGCACCGCGTCGGCCGAGTCCGGTACCTGCGGGAAGAGGGTGGAGTGCGTTGCTGCTGTCACACCGCCATGCTGCCAGGTCTCGCGAGACGGGTGAGTCGGTTGTCCACAGGCACGCACCGATAGTCGTACCAATGCGACAGGCGTCACGCCGCAGGCAGCACACGGCAAGCAGCACGCCGCAGGCAGCACGCGGCGGGAAGGCGCGACGGGAATGGTCGCGCCGCCGTGGACGTTCTCCTTCTGCGACCTCATCCCCGAGCCGCCGCTTTCCCGAGTCGCCGAAGGAGCACGAGAGACATGCCGGGCACTGTGACGATGTACAGCACCACGTGGTGCGGCTACTGCCGTCGGCTGAAGAGCCAGATGGACCGCGAGGGCATCGCGTACACCGAGGTCAACATCGAGCAGGACCCGGAGTCCGCCGCGTTCGTGGAGAAGGCGAACGGCGGAAACCAGACGGTGCCGACCGTGCTCTTCCCCGACGGCTCGACGCTGACGAACCCGTCGCTGGCGCAGGTGAAGCAGAAGGTCGGCGCGTAGCCGGCAGGCCAGGACCCAGTCAGTCGCAGAAGTCGTAAAGGGGCGGCCCCCTCCCGCAACGGGAGGGGGCCGCCCCTCTTGTGACGCCGGGCTCAGAAAGCGCCGCGTGTGGGCAGGGGCCTGCCGTACCAGAGTTCGATGAGGCGGGCCGCGATCGAGATGCCGTAGGGCGGCAGCACCTCGCCGGACTCGAAGGCGGCGCCCAGTTCCTCGCGGGAGAACCAGCGGGCCTCGTGGATCTCGTCGCCGTCGACGTTGATCTCGGTCGACGTGGCGTGGGCCATGAAGCCGAGCATCAGGCTGGACGGGAACGGCCACGGCTGGCTCGCGACGTACTCGACCGGGCCGACGGTGACGCCGACCTCCTCCTGGACCTCGCGGCGCACCGACTGCTCGATGGACTCCCCGGGCTCCACGAAACCGGCGAGGGTCGAGAAGCGGCCCTCGGGCCAGTGCATCTGGCGGCCGAGCAGGATGCGGTCCTCCCCGTCCGTGACCGCCATGATCACCGCCGGGTCGGTGCGCGGGTAGTGCTCGGCACCGCAGGCGGGGCAACGGCGGATGTGTCCTGCCGCGGCGATGACGGTGCGCTCGCCGCAGCGGGAGCAGAACCGGTGCAGGCGCTGCCAGTTCTCCAGGGCGACCGCGTGGGCCATCAGTCCGGCGTCCCGGGGCGACAGGAGCAGGCCGGCCTCGCGCAGGCCCGCGGGGCGGGCGGACTGGTCCATGCGGCCGGGCAGGGAGTCCTTCTGGAGGGCGAAGTAGCTGGTCCCGTCCTCGTCGGTGCCCAGGAAGTAGCGGTGCGCCTCGGTGAGCGGGGCCTCGAAGGAGGGGGTCATGACGAGTTCGGTGGCCCCGTCGGGTGTCTCGTCGATCAGGACCTGGCCGCCGGAGACCACGAAGCAGCGCGTCGAGGGGTGGCTCCACGCCGCCGCGAGCCAGGCCTCGTCGAGGCGGTGGTGGGCGGCGCGGTCGATGCCGCTGGGCGCGGTGAGCGAGATGGGACGGTCGGCGGTGTGGTCGGTCCAGGTGGTCACGGGTGCTTCCAACTCCCCCGGTGAGCGGTTCGGTTCGGCAGGCGGGTTCAGCGGTTCGTACGGCGGGCGGTGCCCGGGTCCGGGAGGGCTCGGCGGTGCGGGGCGGCCTTTCCAGTGTGCCGCGCGCGTCGCCGGTCGGGTCCCGGACCGTGCGGCGCTCAGGGCGCGTGACGCCAGTGCTCCGCCAGATCGCCCCAGAGGTGGGCGGAGGTTTCGACGCCCTTGAGGAGCAGGTCCAGTTCCACCTTCTCGTCGGGGGCGTGCCAGCCGTCGGACGGGACGGAGATGCCGAGGAAGAGCACCGGCGCTCCGAGGACCTCCTGGAGGTCGGCGGCCGGTCCTGAGCCGCCCTCGCGCGTGAAGCGGACCGGTTTCCCGAAGGCCCGGCCCATCGCGCGGACCACGGACCGCAGCGCGGGGTGGTCCAGCGGCGTCAGGCACGGGCGGGTGGCGGAGCTGAAGGTGATCTCGCAGCGGATGCCCGACGGAACCCGGTCGGCGGCCCAGGCGCGGACGGCCTTCTCCACGTGATCGGGCTCTTGGCCCGCGACGAGGCGGAAGGAGAGCTTCACCATGGCGGACGACGGGATGATCGTCTTGCTGCCCGGGCCCTGGTAGCCGCCGCCGATGCCGTTGACCTCGGCGGTGGGGCGGGCCCAGATGCGCTCCAGGGTGGTGTGTCCGGCTTCGCCGTGGGCGGCGTAGGACTTGGCCGTGCGCAGCCACTGCCGCTCGTCGAAGGGCAGTTCGGCGAAGAGCTCACGCTCGCGGTCGGTGAGGTCGACCACTCCGTCGTAGAAGCCGGGGATCGCCACGCGCGCGTGCTCGTCGTGCAGGGCGGCCACGAGTCGGGCGACGGCGGTGGCCGGGTTGGGGACCGCTCCGCCGAAGGAGCCCGAGTGGATGTCCTGGTCGGGTCCGTGCAGGTGGATCTCGCACTCGGCGAGGCCCCGCATGCCGGTGCAGACGGTGGGGGTGTCCTCGGACCACATGCCGGTGTCGGAGACCACCACCGCGTCGGCGGTGAGCCGCTCGGCGCGCTCCTCGACGAGGGCGCGGAAGTGCGGGGAGCCGGATTCCTCCTCGCCCTCGATCAGCAGCTTGAGGTTGACCGCGGGGGCGGTGCGGCCGGTGGCGGCGAGATGGGCGCGCACGCCGAGTGTGTGGAAGAACACCTGCCCCTTGTCGTCGGCCGCCCCGCGCGCGTAGAGACGGTTCTCGCGGACGACGGGGTCGAAGGGGTCGCTGTTCCAGCCGTCCTCGCGGGCGGCGGGCTGTACGTCGTGGTGGCCGTAGACGAGGACCGTCGGCGCCTGCGGGTCTCCGGAGGGCCACTCGGCGAAGACCGCGGGGGCGCCGGGGGTGGGCCAGACCTCGGCGGTCGGGAAGCCGGTCTCCTTCAGTTTGGCGGCGAGCCAGTCGGCGCTGCGGTGCACATCGGTCGCGTGGTCGGGCTGGGCCGACACGGACGGGATGCGCAGCCAGTCGACGAGGTCGTCGAGGAAGGCGGCGCGGTGCTGTTCGATGTACGTGCGGACAGCGCTGACAGCATTGTCAACGGGGTGGCTCATGCTTACGAGCCTATCGGCCCGCGCGGACACCCCGATCGTGCGGTTCGTCACCGACCGGCTCGGCCAGCAGCAGCTTCTCCAGCGCCGCCCGGTCCGGCAGCCCCTGGGGCCGTACGACCTCGCCGGTGCGCACGTACAGGAACGCGGCCGTCACCGAGGCGGGCGGCACGTGCTGCTGCTCGGCCCAGGCGATGCGGTAGAGCGCGAGCTGGAGCGGGTCGGCGGTGGCGGCGCGGTTCGTCTTCCAGTCGACGATCTCGTACGTCGCGGTTTCTCCGTTGCCCTCCTTGTAGACGGCGTCGATGCGGCCGCGTACGACCCGGCCGGCGAGCGAGAGCTGGAAGGGCGCCTCCACGCGGAAGGGTGTGCGGCGGGCGTACTCGGTGCGCTCGAAGGCGTCCTTCAGGAACTCCAGATCCTGTTCGTCGGCGATCTCGGCGTCGCCGCCGGGCAGCTCCTCCGGTTCCAGCAGGGGCAGCGTCAGGGGTTCGAACCGGGCCTCGACCCAGGCGTGGAAGCGGGTGCCGCGGCGCGCGGCGGGCTGCGGCGGGCGGGGCATGGGCCGGGCCAGCTCCTGGGCGAAGCCGTCCGGGTCGGCGGCCAGACTCAGCAGCTGAGAGGCGGTCAGCGACGCCGGAAGCCGCACTTCGGTGACGCTCTCGCGAGCGCGCAGGAGCTCGCCGGTGAGCGCGTCGAGGTCGCGGTCCCAGGAGGCGACGGTACGGGCCTCCTCCGGAGTGAGGCGTGCGGGTGCGCGTGCGGCGCCCGAGGACGGTTCGTGGGGCGTCGCCTGGTGCGGGACCGTGGGGCTCTCCCGCGGGGTGGTGGGGCGGTCCGCGGTCCAGGTGTCCCAGTCGGCGGGGTCCCCGGCCCGGTCGGGATCCGCTTCCTCCGGGAGTGCCTCGTCGTCCTCCGGAGGTGGCGGCCAGTCCGGGTCGTCGTAGGTGCCGGGGTCGGACGGGAGGCCGCCTTCCCCGGAGGCGAGGCCGTCCAGGTGGGCGAGGACCGTCTGCGCGGCGGCCCGGCGCCGGGCGAGTGCCTCGTCGTCCAGGGGCAGGGGCCAGACCTCGTCGACGGCCGCCCGGTGCAGGGCGGGGTTCTCCTCGTCCTCGGCCGGTTCGTCCGCCCAGGCCTCGATCTCGCCGTGTCCGGCGGCGCAGTGCTCGTACAGCGCCGTGAGGAAGTCCGAGGGGCCGCGGGGCTTCTTCTGGCTGGGCCCCCACCAGTGTCCGGAGCCGAGGAGCAGGGAGCGGGGGCGGGTGAAGGTGACGTAGCCGAGGCGGAGCTCTTCGGTGTGCTGGTGGTCCTTCATGGCCTCGTGGAAGGCCTTCAGGCCGCGGGAGTCCCAGGAGGCGACGTCGGGCAGGGTCTCGGCGTCGCCGCGCAGGCCGTGCGGCAGCACCTTGCCCTGGGCGGTCCACTTCTCGCGTCCCTGGCCGCTGGGGAAGGTGCCGGTGACGAGGCCGGGCACGGCGACGACGTCCCACTCCAGGCCCTTGGACTTGTGCGCGGTGAGCACCTTGACGGTGTTCTCGCCGCCGGGCAGCGCGTTGTCCAGGCCCTTCTCGTACTGCGCGGCGGTGCGCAGGAAACCGAGGAAGGCGAGCAGGTTGGCCTCGCCGTCGCTCGCGGCGAAGGACGCGGCGACGTCGAGGAAGTTGGACAGGGTCTCGCGGCGGCGGGCCGCCAGGGCGTGCGGGGACGCCGACAGCTCGACCTCCAGGCCGGTGACGGCGAGGACGCGGTGCAGGACGTCCATGAGCGGGTCGGACAGGGCTCGGCGCAGATCGCGCAGCTCGGTGGCCAGCCGGGCGAACCGCACACGCGCGTCCGCCGAGAAGGGCAGCCCGTCGTCGTCCCCGGTGCCGTCCAGCGGCGTCTCCAGGAAGGTGTCCAGGGCGTCCGCCAGCGATATCACCTCGGACGGGTCGACTCCCTCGACGGCCTCGGCGAGCCTCCGGTCGGGATCGTGGGCGCCCGCCACGCGCGCGTGGCTCACGAGCAACCGGGCACGGCGCCCCAGGAGGGCCAGGTCGCGCGGGCCGATGCGCCAGCGCGGTCCGGAGAGCAGGCGCACCAGGGAGGCGTTGGCGCCCGGGTCCTGGAGGACCTCGCAGACGGCGACCAGGTCGGCCACCTCGGGGAGGTGCAGCAGCCCGGAGAGGCCGACGACCTCGACGGGGACGTCGCGGGCCACCAGCGCGCCCTGGATCTCGGCGAAGTCGGTCGCCGTGCGGCACAGGACGGCGATCTCACCGGGTGCCTTGCCGGTGCGCACGAGGTGGGCGACGGAGTCGGCGAGCCAGTCGATCTCCTCGGCGTGGGTGCGCAGCAGGGCGCAGCGGACCATGCCGTCGCGTTCGGCGCCCGGGGCGGGGCGCAGGGCCTCCACGCCCGCGTGCATGGCGCGCAGGGGCTCGGCGAGGCCGTTGGCGAGGTCGAGGAGGCGGCCGCCGCTGCGGCGGTTCTCGCTGAGCGCCTGACGGACCGCGGGCCGTCCGTCCGCGTGGGCGAAGTGTTCGGGGAAGTCGTCGAGGTTGGCGACGGAGGCGCCGCGCCAGCCGTAGATCGCCTGGCAGGGGTCGCCCACGGCGGTCACGGGGTGGCCGGTGCCGCCGCCGAACAGGCCCGCCAGGAGGATGCGCTGGGCCACGGAGGTGTCCTGGTACTCGTCGAGCAGCACGACCCGGTACTCGTCGCGCAGCACGCGGCCCACCTCGGGGAGTCCGGCGAGCCGTGCGGACAGGGCGATCTGGTCGCCGAAGTCGAGCAGGTCCCGCTCGCGTTTGGCGGCCCGGTAGCGGATCACCAGGTCGGCCAGTGCGCGGCGGGCGGCGGCGGCCTCGGGGACCTTGCGCAGTTCGGCGTTGCTGAGCCGGACGCCCTCCAGGGTGTCCAGCAGACCGGCGTCCCAGGTGCGGAGGTCTTCGGGGCGCACGAGGTGCTCGGCGAGTTCGGCGTCGAGGGCGAGGAGGTCGCTGACCAGGTCGGCGAAGGACCGGGTGAGCGCCGGATAGGGCCCGGGGGCCTCGCGCAGGACCCGCGCGGCGAGCTGGTAGCGGGTGGCGTCGGCGAGCAGGCGGGACGTCGGTTCCAGCCCGAGACGCAGGCCGTGGTCGGTCAGGAGGCGGCCCGCGAAGGCGTGGTACGTCGAGATCGCGGGCTCGCCCGGCGGGTGGTCCGGGTCGATCACGTCCGGGTCGGTCACGCCCGCTCTGATCAGGGCCTTGCGGACGCGTTCGGCGAGTTCGCCGGCCGCCTTGTTGGTGAAGGTGAGGCCGAGGACCTGTTCCGGGGCGACCTGGCCGGTGCCGACCAGCCACACCACGCGGGCCGCCATCACCGTCGTCTTGCCCGACCCGGCTCCGGCCACGATCACCTGCGGTGCGGGCGGCGCGACGATGCAGGCCGTCTGCTCCGGGGTGAAGGGGATGCCGAGGAGCTCCTTGAGCTGCTCAGGATCGGTGATGTGGGCGGGCACGTCAGAGAGGCTAGCGGCGCCCACTGACAGCGGGTGCCGGATGGCCTTTCGGGGGTGAGGGAAGCGCAGGTCAGCCCGTGGGGTGCGACGTGTCACACCGGCCGCTCGGCCTCGGCGGTCCCGGTCCGCTCCGGTCCGGTTCCGCGACGCTCCGGCGCCCGCCTCCCGTCGCTCACTCCACGACGTGCCGGCCCTCGGGCCGTGCGCTGCAGGACGCGCGGAAGGCGCAGTGGGTGCAGTGCTGGCCCGTGGTCGGGGTGAACCGTTCGTCGAGGACCTTGCCCGCGGCCGTGGCCAGCAGGTCGCCGACCCACTCGCCCTCCGGCCCCTGCTGCGACTCCTGCGTCTGCACCTTGGGCAGGGTCTCGCCGCCGTCCCGCCGGGGCGCGCCCTGGCGCAGGTGGACGAGTTCGGCGCCGCCCGGTTCGGGGCGTACGCCGTCGAAGACGTCGTCGACGGCGCCCTCGCGGACGGCGAGCTGGTACACGGCGAGCTGGGGGTGGCGGGCCACCTCCGAGGACGTGGGCGCCTGTTTGCCGGTCTTGAAGTCGACGACGTAGGCGCGTCCGTCGCCGTCGGCCTCCACGCGGTCCATCTGGCCCCGGATGCGCACCTCGTAGTCGCCCGCCTCCAGGGTCACGTCGAAGTCGTGCTCGCTCGCCACCGGGGTGCGCCCGGCACGGTCCATGACGTGCCACTTCAGGAAGCGTTCGAGCGCCACGCGCGCGTGGGCCTTCTCCTGGGCCGACTTCCAGGGCGCGTCGAAGGCGAGCGCGTTCCACACGGAGTCCAGGCGCTCCATGAGGACGGCGAGGTCGGCCGGGGTGTGTCCGGAGGCCACCTCGTCGGCGAGGACGTGCACCACGTTGCCGAAGCCCTGGGCGGTGGTCGCGGGCGCGTCGGCCTTCACCTCACGGCCCAGGAACCACTGCAGGGCGCAGGTGTTGGCCAACTGGTCCAGGGCGCTTCCGGAGAGGGTGACAGGCTGGTCGCGGTCGCGCAGGGGCACCTTGCTCTCGGTCGGGTCCCACATGCCCCACCAGCGGTAGGGATGGGCGGACGGCACCAGGGGGCGGCCGTCCTCGTCGGTCAGCGCGGCGAGGCGGGCCAGACGGCGCGCGGCGGCCTCTCTCAGAGGCGCGGAGACGCGAGGGTCGACGGTGGTGGCCCGCAGTTCGGCGACGAGCGCCGCGACGGCCAGGGGGCGGCGCGGGCGGCCGGTGACGTCGGCGGGTTCGACGCCGAGTTCGGTCAGGAACCGGGAGGGCTGGTCCCCGTCGTCGGCCGGTGCCTTCACCGCGGTCACGACGAGTCGTTCCCGCGCGCGCGTGGCGGCCACGTAGAACAGGCGGCGCTCCTCGGCGAGCAGGGCTCCGGGGGTGAGGGGTTCGGCGAGTCCGTCGCGGCCGATCCGGTCGGCCTCCAGGAGGGAGCCGCGGCGGCGCAGGTCGGGCCACAGACCCTCCTGGACGCCGGCGACGACGACCAGCCGCCACTCCAGCCCCTTGGAGCGGTGCGCGGTCATCAGGCGAACGGCGTCGGGGCGTACGGCACGCCGCGCGAGGGTGTCGGCCGCGATGTCCTCGGCATCGATCTCCTCGAGGAAGTTCAGGGCGCCCCGGCCGCCGGTGCGCTCCTCCGCGCGGGCGGCCGTCGCGAACAGCGCGCACACGGCGTCCAGGTCGCGGTCGGCGTTGCGCCCGGCCGCGCCGCCGCGCCGGGCGGAGCGT
>NZ_MULI01000118.1 GCF_002939385.1 Streptomyces sp. MH60
CTGGACCGGCTGACCGCGGCCGGTTTCCGGTCGGCGGCGGACCAGGCGGAGCGGATGCTGCGGCAGCCCGCGCCGCCGCCCGGGCGGGCCGAGGCGGTGCGGCGGGCGGCGGCCGCGTGGGAGGAGGCGTACTGGGCGTCGCTGCCCGCGTGGGAGCACCAGGTCGTCACGGACGCCCGGCCCTCGCTCTACGCCTGTTTCAACCAGGCCGACCTGCTGATCAGCGACGTGTCGAGCGTGATCAGCGACTTCCTGGCGAGCGGCAAGCCGTACGCGGTCGCCAACACCAGCACGCTGGCCGAGGACGTGTTCCGCAAGTCGTTCCCGACGGTGGCGGCGGCGACCGTACTGGCGCCGGACGCGTCCGGGGTGCCCGCGCTCCTCCGGGCGGTGCGCCATCCGGAGCGGGACGAACTCGCCGGGGAGCGCGCCGCGTTGGCCCGGCGTCTGCTGGGTCCGGCCGAGCCGCCGTCCCAGGAGCGCTTCGCCGGTGCGGTACGGGACCTGTGCGCGGCGGCGGACAGGCACCGGGCCAGGATGGCGGAGCGGCTCGCCGCGGAACTCCCCGTCCCCGGCCCGCGCCGCGAACCCGCCCGGCCGTCCGCCCCCTCCGCGGCCCCGGAACCGCACGGCCACGCCTGAGCCCCGTTCCCGGGCCGTGGTGTGCACCACGCCTGTCACAGCATGGTCACGAATCACGCCGTCCGGGAGGGGCGGTCCAGCACGCCGCCGGTCGCGCGCGGCACCGGCCGCGTGTCCGGGCCGGCGCCGCGCGCGGACACGTCGCTCCCTGGGCGCGGCCGCTTCGTCGTACCCGCTCCCTTCGCCACCCCGGGCGGCGTCCGCACCCCGCACCCGCCGCGGTACCCGGCGCCGCCCGTGACCAGCCAGCTCGCCCTCGTTCCGTACGGACCCGCGTCAGCGGGTGCGGGCCCTTCCACGGGCCGGGGAAATCGAGTCGGGCACAAGGGGCGGAAACCGACGCAAGTCGGTAAAGAGGACAGGGGGTCCGAATGTGAGGAAGTTCTCCAGCCGCTTCCCCGCGGCCCTTTCGGGCGGCCGGTCCGGCCATTTCCCGCTGTGGCGGGGCGCAGGATGTCCGGCTACCGTGCCCGCGGAAACTCCGCGTGAATCCTTTACGCTGATGCGGCGGCGCGCTCCAGGCCCGAGCGGTGCCCGGAGCGCGTTCCGGTCCCAGCCCGCGGTCCCGTGGTCAGTTCTCGGAACAGGTTGTAAGGATGCCCAAGCTCTCTCTCGTTGTCCCCGTGTACAAGGTGCAGGGCTATCTGCCCGAGTGCCTTGACTCCATACTCGGGCAGGACTGCACGGACTTCGAGATCATCGCAGTCGACGACTGCTCGCCGGACGGGTCAGGGGCCATTCTCGACGAGTACGCGAAACGGGACACCCGGATTCATGTGATTCACCTCACGGAAAACGTGGGCCTGGGACGTGCGCGCAACGCCGGACTCGAAAAGGCCACCGGCGATTACGTGTTGTTCCTGGACAGTGACGACACGCTGTCCGACGGTGCCCTTTCGGCCATCCGGGACCGGCTCGAGGCCACCGGCGATCCCGAGATCCTGATCTTCGACTACGCGCGTACCTACTGGGACGGCCGCGTCCGCCCGAACCTGCGGGCCGACCTCCTGAAGGAGGAGGGACCGGACACCTTCTCCCTCGCCGAGCGCCCCCAGTTGCTCGACCTGCTCCAGATCGTGTGGAACAAGGCCTACCGGCGCGACTTCGTCACCCGGACCGGACTCACCTTCCCGCCCGGGTACTACGAGGACGCCCCCTGGACGTTCTGCTCCCTGATCAGCACCGAGCGGATCGCCGTGCTCGACCGGGTCTGCGTGCACTACCGGCAGCGGCGCGAGGGCGGCAACATCCTCAAGACGGTCAGCCGCAAGCACTTCGACGTCTTCGACCAGTACCAGCGGGTCTTCGACTACCTCGACGCGCACGAGGAACTCACCGAGTGGCGCGGGCCGTTGTTCCGCAAGATGGTCGACCACTACCTGACCATCCTGGAGCGTCCCGGCCGCCTGCCGCAGGACGCGCGCGCGGAGTTCTTCCACCGGGCCTCGGCCGACTACCGCGCCCGGGTGCCGAAGGGCTTCACCCGCCCCGGCGGCGGCCGCGGCCACAAGTACGGGATGCTGGAGCGCGACGCCTACACGACCATGGTGAGCGCCCTGACGGCGGTGAAGTTCCGCCAGCGGGTCAAGACCCGCACCCGCACCGCGCTCAACCGCTCCAAGCGCAGTGCGATGGGCGCCTTCTACCAGTCGCAGCTCAGGCTGCCGCTGGACGACAACCTGGTGCTGTTCTCCGCCTACTGGAGCCGCAGCGTCTCCTGCAACCCCGCCGCGATCGACGCCGAACTGGCCCGGCTGGCCCCGCACATGCGCCGGGTCTGGGCGGTCCGCGCGGAAAACGCGGACCAGGTGCCGAAGGGCGTGAAGGTCGTCCGCGTGGGCTCCCGCGACTACTGGGCGGCCCTGGCCCGCGCCAAGTACCTCGTGAACAACGTGAACTTCGCGGACTCCGTGGTCAAGCGCGAGGGACAGATCCACGTGCAGACCCACCACGGCACACCGCTGAAGACGATGGGCCTGGACCAGCAGAAGTACCCGGCCTCCACCGACATGGACTTCGAGAAGCTGCTGGAGCGGTGCGACCGCTGGGACTACAGCATCAGCGCCAACCAGTTCTCGACCGTGATCTGGGAGCGGGTCTACCCCTGCTCGTACACCACGCTGGAGACCGGCTACCCGCGCAACGACGTCCTCGTCAGCGCCACGTCCGAGGACGTACGCGCCGCCCGCGCCGCGCTCGGGCTGGCCGACGGCACCAAGGCGTTCCTGTACATGCCGACGCACCGCGAGTACCAGCCGGGCTTCACCCCGCCCCTGGACCTGGGCAGGTTCGCCCGCGAACTCGGGCCCGACGTGACCCTGCTGGTGCGCGGCCACTACTTCTACGGCAACTCCCCGCACGTCAACGAACTGCGCCGCACCGGCCGCATCGTCGACGTCTCCGGGCACGCCCGGGTGGAGGAGCTGTACCTCGCGGCCGACGCCCTGATCACGGACTACTCCTCGGCGATGTTCGACTACGCCGTCCTCGACCGCCCGATCATCAGCTACGTCCCCGACTGGGACGTCTACTCGGCGGTGCGCGGCACCTACTTCGACCTGCTCCAGGAACCGCCCGGTGCGGTGGCCACCACGCAGACGGAACTGCTGCGGCTGCTCACCTCCGGCGCGTACGACAGCCAGGAGACGACCGAGCGCCGGGACACCTTCCGCCGGCGTTTCTGCGAATTCGACGACGGACACGCAGCCGAACGGGTGGTGCGGCGCGTCTTCCTCGGTGAAGAGAGCCTGCCGCCCATCGTCCCGTTCGACGAACGCCACCACGCCCCGACCCCCGCCCAGGCGCTCGAACTGGTCGAGCGGGCCTGACCCCGAAAGGAGATCACCAAGCCATGGCCCCTCGGCTCAGTGTCATCGTCCCCATCTACGACGTGGAGCGTTACCTCCCCGCCTGTCTGGACTCGCTCGCGGCACAGACCTTCCGTGACTTCGAGGTCCTGATGGTGGACGACGGTTCACCCGACGGCTCCGCCGCCATCGCCGAGGAGTACGCCTCCCGCGACCCGCGCTTCAAGCTCATACGCAAGGAGAACGGCGGCCTGGGCGCGGCCCGCAACACGGGCATGACCCACCTGGCGCCCGAGTCCGAGTTCCTGACCTTCGTCGACAGCGACGACCTGATCCCGCCGGACGCCTACCGGCTCATGGTCGGCAGCCTCGACGAGAGCGGCTCGGACTTCGCGACCGGCAACGTCTACCACCTCAAGGGCGAGAAGTCCTGGCAGGTGCCGCTGATGCGGATGCTGGCCGGTGAGGCCCGGCTGGGCACCCACATATCCCGCTACGCCAAGCTCGTCGCCGACCGCATCGCCTGCAACAAGGTCTTCCGGCGCACCTTCTGGGAGAAGCACGGCTTCGCCTTCCCCGAGGGCCGGCTGTACGAGGACACCCCGGTCACCATGCGGGCCCACTACCTGGCGGAGAGCGTCGACGTCATCTCGGAGCCCTGCTACTACTGGCGGCTGCGCGAGGGCGAGTCCGCCCCGTCGATCACCCAGCGGCGCACCGACCCGGCGGGCGTGCGCGACCGGGTCACCTCCGTGATGGAGATCAGCGCCTTCCTCGCCGAGCAGCCCGGCGAGACCTACGCCCGCCTCAAGCGCGAGTACGACACCCGTGTCCTCCGCGACGACCTGCGGCTCTTCCTCAACGTGGTGCCGGACGGCGACGAGGAGTACCGGGCCGAGTTCCTGCGTTCGGCGAACCGCTTCCTGGACAGCATCGACCCCAAGGTCGTCATGGACCTCCCGGCCGAGCTGCGCGTGCAGTGGCTGCTGGTGCGCAAGCACCAGATGGAGGAGCTGATCGCCCTGCTGGCCGGCCAGCGCCGCCGGGAGACCCCCGAGGTCAGCGGCCTGGTCCGCAAGTACGCCTCCTTCCCCTCCCTGGAGGGTGCGGATCTGCACCTGCCCAAGGGGGCGCTGCGCATCGACCAGCACCTGAACATGCGCGCCCCGCTGCAGGAGGTGAGCTGGTCCGGCGGCAAGCTCGTGCTGTCCGGCAACGCCTGGATCGACAAGATCGACCTGCCCACGCGCAAGGCCTCGGTCAAGGTGCTCCAGCTGCGCAAGGACCGCTCCCGCCGCCGCATCCTGCTGCCGGCCCGCAATCTGCCGCGCCCCGAGGTCACCACCGACTCCGGCCAGGACCGCTACAACTACGAGTGGGCCGGCTGGGAGGTCACCATCGACCCCGCCCGGCTCCGCAAGGGCGGCGAGTGGCAGGAGGCCGTGTGGCACGTGGGCCTGGGCATCTTCGCCTCCGGCCTGGTGCGGCGCCACGCGGTCCACTCCAGCGGCGGCGCGGCCTGCAACTTCCCGCCGTACCACTGGCTGAGCCCGGACTTCCGGATGCTGCCCGCCGTGGAGCGCGGGGCGCTGAAGCTGCGGATCGAGAAGGTCCGCGCCCTGATCACCGGCCGCACCCTGGAGGGCGACCGGATCAAGGTCACCGGTGAGATCCGCGAGCCCCTGGCGGCGGACGAGCAGGTGGCCCTGCGGGTCAAGAACCAGAAGGGCGCCGAGACCCTCGAGTACCCCGTCACCGTGGAGCGCACGGGCTCCGGGCAGTCCTTCTCGGTCGAGGTGCCGATCGCGGACGTGGCGCTGATCTTCCACGAGGGCGTCGACGAGAAGGCGCAGCCGGAGAAGCGGACCTGGTCCACGGTGCTGGTCGCGACCGGCCCGACGGGCACCGAGCGCCGCTTCGGCACCGTGATGCAGGAGGGCCTGAGCGACGCCGAGTTCGCGCTGCCGGTCTCCCTCGGCACCCAGTCGCACCTGGTGGAGCTGGCCGCCGTGGCGGGCCACACCGGGTACCTGAAGTTCTCCGGCCGCACCCGCCGCGCCGTGATCGACACCGCCACGGTGCGGGACGGCGAGATCGCCCTCACCGGGCACGCCGACCCGCGGCTGTCCGGCTCCCGCTTCCTGCTCAAGCCGCGCAACCGCTACGAGGAGCGCTTCGTCGAGACCCGGTGGCTCGACGGCGGACGCTTCGAGGTGTCCTTCGATCCCTCCCGCCTCGGCGGCGCGGGCGACGTCCCGCTGCGGGCCGGCCGCTGGAACCTCTTCCTGCGGCCCGACGAGGAGGGCGCGCCCGACGTCCCCTTCGTGACCGACCGGCTGGCCGCGGACTCGTTCCCGGTCCAGGCCGAACTGAACGGCCGCCGCTACTGGCTGGAGAACCGCTGGGGCGACTTCCCGCAGCTGAACGCCCGTTCCGAGCTGAGCGACCTGGAGCGCGGCCCGTACCGCCAGAAGGAGCTGCGCCGGACGGTCTACGAGCCGCTGTTCCAGCAGCCGCTCAAGGACCAGGTCTTCTACCTGAGCTACAACGGCAAGCAGTTCTCGGACAGCCCGCGCGCGATGTACGAGGAGCTGGTGCGGCGCGGCGCGGACCTGAAGCACCTGTGGGCGGTCCGTGACGGCCAGGTCAACCTGCCGGACGGGGTCGAGAAGATCCGCATGTGGGGCAAGGAGTGGTACGAGGCGCTGGCCTCCAGCCGCTACATCGTCACCAACGGCCACCTTCCCGACTGGATCGTGCGCCGCCCCGGCCAGTCGATCGTGCAGACCTGGCACGGCACGATGCTGAAGAAGATCGGGCACGACATCGACACCCTGCACTTCGACCGGCGCTACCAGGAGAAGCTGGCGCTGGAGGCCAAGCAGTGGAGCCTGCTGGTGTCCTCCAACCGCTTCAGCACGCCGATCCTGAAGCGGGCGTTCTCCTACGACGGTGAGATCCAGGAGGCGGGCTACCCCCGCAACGACTACCTGTACTCCGCCGACCGGGACGCGATCACGGCGCGGGTGAAGAAGGCGCTCGGCCTGCCCGAGGGCAAGAAGGTCGTCCTGTACGCGCCGACCTGGCGCGACGACCAGTCGCACAGCGCCGGGCAGTACCTGTTCGACCTGCGCATCGACCTCGAGGACGCCCAGCGCCGCCTCGGCGACGACCACGTGCTGCTGATCCGCCGCCACTCCAACGTGGTGGACGCGGTGCCGGGCGCGGGCAACGGGTTCGTGTGGGACGCCTCGGAGTACCCGGACATCGTCGACCTCTACATCGCGGCGGACATCATGATCACGGACTATTCGTCGGTGATGTTCGACTACGCGCACCTGAAGCGGCCGATGCTGTTCTTCACGTACGACCTGGAGCACTACCGGGACACGCTGCGCGGGTTCTACTTCGACTTCGAGCAGGACTCCCCCGGTCCGCTGATCGACAACTCCAAGGAACTGGTCGACGCGATCCGGGACATCGACCAGGTGCGGGCGGAGTACCAGGAGCGGTTCGACCGCTTCCACCACCTGTTCTGCGACCTGGACGACGGCAACGCCTCCGCGCGGGTCGTCGACCGGATGATCGAGCAGGCGCGGGAGGGCTGACCCGCTGCCGCCAAGGCAACGGGGCGGGGCCCGGAGGATCGTGATCCTCCGGGCCCCGCCCCTTTCGTCTCCGGTCGGCTCAGAGCCGCACGGTCTTCACCGCGAGCTGGCAGGCGGCCGTGAAGTAGGGCCGCAGCTCGGTGCGCCGGCGGGTGGGCGGCAGCGGGGCGGGCGTCTGGCCCAGCGCCCGGCGGGACTTGCGCACCGCGCGGGTCAGCACGGTCGGCGGGGCGGCCACGGCCTCGCTGATCACCGGGCGGGGGAAGGTGAACACGTTGATCGGCTGGAGTACGTCGGTGCCCAGCTTGGCAAGCGGCACTCGGGGCGCGTCGGGCGCGGCGCGCAGCGACAGGTCCCAGATGACTTCCTTCTCCTCGTCAGCCTCGCCGTGCTCACCGTGCTCGCGCACCAGGGTGGCGCAGTCCAGGTCCACGGCCACCCAGCCGTCGCCCTCGTCGCGCAGCGGGAAGGTCAGCACCCGCTCCTTGTCCCGGCGGTGCACGGCCTCCACCACGGCGCCCGCGGCGACCCGTGCGCCCCACAGTTCGGCGCGTACGGCGATGGTCCGCTCGTCGACCCTGACCGGGCCGACCTCGGCGTGCACGTCACGCAGCGCGCTGCGCAGCCGCAGCCCGCCGTCCTCGTGCAGGTGCGGCAGCAGCAGCGCCAGGGACGGCCCCTGCGCGCGCGGCAGTTCCACGGCGAGCAGGTCCCGGGTGTCGCAGCCGTAGCCGTCGGTGGTGAGCGCCACCTCGCGCTCGCCCTCGCGGGTGGCCAGGGTCAGCTCCCAGGTGCCGTGCGGCACCCCGGCGTCCCAGGGCACGACGGCGTCGCCCTCGGCGGAGAACGGGAAGCGGTGCTCCTCGCCGCCGGCGCCGCCCTTGCGCAGGACCAGGTCGGCCTGCCCGGCGCTCGGCGGCAGTGTGCCGACCGCGACGTGGACCGAGCCCTCCCGGTCCACCCGGGCCGTGGCGTGGCGGGGCAGCTCCTTGCGGGCGAAGGCCTCCTCCAGGATGGCCTCGAAGCGTTCGCGGCTGGCCCGCTCGTGGAAGCGCTCGGCGTTGCGGATGCCGGCGGCGGCCATCTTCAGGCGCAGTTCGTCGTCCTGGACCAGGCGCCGGATCGCCTCGGCCATCGCCTCCACGTCGCCGCGCGGGACGATCAGCCCGTCCTCGCCGTCGGTGAGGATGTTGCGCGGCCCGTGGTCGGCGTCCGTGGCGACGACGGGCAGCCCGGCGGCCATCGCCTCGACGACGACGTTGCCGAACGCCTCCCGCTTGGAGGGCAGGACGAAGATCGAGGCCTTGCCGAACTCCGGGGTGACGGGCGAGGTCTGGCCCATCAGCAGGATGCTGTTGGACAGCCCCAGTTCCTCGATGCGGGCCCGCAGCTTCTTCTTCTCGGCGCCGTGGCCGTAGATGCGCAGGGTCCAGTCCGGTGCGACGGCGTGCACCTTGGCGAAGGCCTCGATCAGCAGGGCGTGGTTCTTGTTGTCCGTCAGGTGACCGGCGGAGACCACCACCTTGTTGGTGCCGCTGGAGCGGATCGTGGAGGCGGGCACGCAGTTGGGCATCACCGCCAGGCGGTTGCGCACCGCGGGGACCTGCCGGGCGAGCGAGGCGACCTCCTCCGGGGTGAGTGCCGTGAGGGCGTCCAGGTGCCGGTAGGCCGGGAAGAGGCGCTGCTTGATGTCCGTGGCGTAGATGGCGGGCATCGAGTGCTCCTGGGTGACCTTCAGGAAGTCGCCCGGTGCCTGCGCCAGCATGATCGTGTTGCGCGGGCTGGAGCTGACCACGACGTCGGCGTCGGTGGTGGCGAAGTACTCCAGCAGCCGCAGCTCCGCGAGCCGGCTCACCACCGGCGTCTTGGCACCGGCGTTGAGCGGGTAGATCAGCGGGAACTTGTCGGACAGCGGGTTGTCCACGTCGGACACCGGGGAGTGCGGCCGCATGTCGGTGAGCGCCCGGACCTTGACCCGCGGGTCCAGCGGGAAGTACGACTCGTCGCGCACCTTGCGCAGCGCCACGATCTCGACGTCGTGCCGCTCGGCCAGTGCCCCGGCGAGGTTCTGCGTGGCGCTGACCACGCCCCCCATGTGGCACAAATCCCGAACGAGGAATGCGATCTTCACTTTGCGGCTTCTCTCTGCTCCCGGGAGCGGCTGGTCAGGCCGCTCCCCCGCCCCTGGCCACACGTGTGGCCACATCCTCCTCACAACGTACACACGGCTGCCCGGCGGCGGGTCACGGCCCCGACACACCTGTGTAACCCTGTGCACAGCAAGATGCCGCCCGCGGGACTGTGGTTCCACGGGCGGCCGTGCGCGGTGCTGTCACAGAGGGGTCAGAACGGCTCGAAGCCGTCGAACTCCTGCTGGGACTCGTCCCGTTCGGCGTCGCGGTCCCGGCGTCGCTGGGCGGCCGGGCGGGGCGCCTCGAAGCGGTGGTCCTCGCCGCGGCGGCCGAGCATCTCGGCGCCCGCCGTGACCGAGGGCTCCCAGTCGAAGACGACCGCGTTGTCCTCGGGGCCGATGGCGATGCCGTCGCCGTTCCGCGCGCCCGCCTTCATCAACCGCTCCTCGACACCGAGGCGGTTGAGCCGGTCGGCGAGGTAGCCGACGGCCTCGTCGTTGCTGAAGTCGGTCTGGCGCACCCAGCGTTCGGGCTTCTCGCCGCGCACCCGGAACAGGCCGTCCTCCTCGCGGGTGACGGTGAAGCCCGCGTCGTCCACGGCCTTGGGCCGGATGACGATCCGGGTGGCCTCCTCCTTGGGCCGGGCGGCACGCGCCGTGGCGACCAGCTCGGCCAGCGCGAAGGACAGCTCCTTCAGGCCCATGTGGGCCACCGCCGACACCTCGAAGACCCGGTAACCGCGCGCCTCCAGGTCCGGCCGGACCATCTCGGCGAGGTCCTTGCCGTCGGGCACGTCGATCTTGTTGAGGACGACGGTCCGGGGCCGGTTGTCCAGGCCGCCGTACTCGCGCAGCTCGGCCTCGATGACGTCCAGGTCGGACAGCGGGTCGCGCTCGGACTCCAGCGTCGCCGTGTCCAGGACGTGCACCAGCACGCTGCACCGCTCCACGTGCCGCAGGAACTCCAGGCCCAGGCCCTTGCCCTGGCTGGCGCCGGGGATGAGACCGGGGACGTCGGCGACGGTGTACACGGTCGATCCGGCCGTCACCACGCCCAGGTTGGGCACGAGCGTCGTGAAGGGATAGTCGGCGATCTTCGGCTTGGCCGCGCTCAGCACGGAGATCAGCGAGGACTTGCCGGCGCTCGGGTAGCCGACCAGCGCCACGTCGGCGACGGTCTTCAGCTCCAGGTGGATGTCCTGGAGGTCGCCGGGCTCGCCGAGCAGCGCGAAACCGGGCGCCTTGCGCCGCGCGGAGGCCAGCGCCGCGTTGCCGAGGCCGCCCCGGCCGCCCTGCGCGGCGACGTAGGAGGTGCCGTGGCCGACCAGGTCGGCCAGCACGTTGCCCGCGCCGTCGAGGACCACGGTGCCGTCCGGTACGGGCAGGACCAGGTCCTGGCCGTCCTTGCCGGAGCGGTTGCCGCCCTCGCCGGGCTTGCCGTTGGTGGCCTTGCGGTGCGGGGAGTGGTGGTAGTCGAGGAGCGTGGTCACCGACTGGTCCACGGTGAGGATCACGTCGCCGCCCCGGCCGCCGTTGCCGCCGTCCGGGCCGCCGAGCGGCTTGAACTTCTCACGGTGGACGGAGGCACAGCCGTGGCCTCCGTTACCCGCGGCGACGTGCAGTTCGACGCGGTCCACGAAGGTGGTCATGGGATGTGCCTCCAGTTACTGCCTACTGCGGGGATGTCTCTTGGGTAACACGCGAAAGGCGGACCCGCTTCCCCTCGGGGAAGTGAGGCCCGCCTCGCGAAAGTGTCCGATCAGGCGACCGGAACGATGTTCACGACCTTGCGGCCACGGTGGGTACCGAACTGCACCGCACCGGCCTGCAGCGCGAACAGCGTGTCGTCGCCGCCACGGCCGACGCCGGCGCCGGGGTGGAAGTGGGTGCCACGCTGGCGGACCAGGATCTCACCCGCGTTGACGGCCTGACCGCCGAAGCGCTTCACGCCGAGCCGCTGGGCATTCGAGTCGCGACCGTTCCGGGTGGACGATGCGCCCTTCTTGTGTGCCATGTCTCCTCAGTCCCTTACTTCGCAGCCGCGGGGATCTCAGTGACCTTGATCGCCGTGTACTGCTGGCGGTGGCCCTGACGACGGCGGTAGCCGGTCTTGTTCTTGTAGCGCAGAATGTCGATCTTCTGGCCCTTGTGGTGGTCCACGACCTCGGCCTGGACCTTGATGCCGGCCAGCACCCACGGGTCGCTGGTCACAGCGTCGCCGTCAACCACGAGCAGGGTCGAGAGCTCGACCGTGTCGCCGACCTGGGCGGTGGAAATCTTGTCAACCTCAACGATGTCGCCGACAGCAACCTTGTGCTGGCGACCACCGCTGCGCACGATGGCGTACACGCGGATCTCACTCTCTCGCTCGGAACGGCACCCCCGCAGTCCAGCCACCCGGTGACACACGGACAGCCTCTCCCGGCCGGGGCCCTTGCGGGCCCGCATCCGGAAGGAAAGAGGTTTACGGGGATGTGACGCGTCAGTCGACACGCCGACGGTCAAGATTACGGGGCCGCACGACAGGGGTCAAACCGGGCCCCGGGAGCCCGTGAGCAGGACCCCGGATCAGCCGGTCACCGCCGCGACGTACTCGGCGTACGCCTCCCCCGCCCGCGCGGGCGACAGGTCGAGGTGCTCCAGGATCGTGTACCGGCCGGGCCGGGTCTGCGGCGCGAATCCCACGGCCCGCACGAACTCCTCGTCGTCGAACCCGATCTCCCGGGCCACCACCGGCAGCCCGTGCCTGCGCAGCGTGTCCGCCATCAGCAGGGCACCCTCCCGGTCACCGCGCAAGTACGTCGCGAAGGCCGCGCCGATGCCCACCTGCTCGCCGTGGCTGGCCGCGCGCCGGGGGTACAGCAGGTCGAGGGCGTGGCTGATCTCGTGGCAGGCGCCGGACGAGGGACGGGTGTGCCCGGCAATGGTCATGGCGATGCCGGACAGCACCAGGCCCTCGGTCAGCACGGTCAGGAACCCGTCGTCGCCGCAGCCGCCCGGGTGACGCAGCACGGCCTCCCCGGCCTGCCGGGCGAGGGCGGCGGCGAGGCCGTCGACCTTCTCACCGTTCACCCGGTGGGCCAGCTCCCAGTCGGCGACCGCGGAGATGTTGGAGACGGCGTCGCCGATCCCGGAGCGCACGAAGCGGATCGGCGCCTCGCGGATCACCGCGAGGTCGACGACGAGCGCGATGGGCGTCGGCACGCCGTAGGAGCCGCGGCCCGCGTCGTTGTCGAGGATCGAGACGGGCGAGCAGATGCCGTCGTGGGACAGGTTGGTGGCCACGGCGACCATGGGCAGGCCGACCCGGGCCGCGGCGAACTTGGCGCAGTCGATGACCTTGCCGCCGCCGAGCCCCACGACCGCGTCGTAGCGCCCCGACTTCATGTCGTCGGCCAGCCGCACCGCGTCGTCGAGGGTGCCGCCGCCGACCTCGAACCAGTCGGCGCCGGGCAGGGACGGCTCCAGCCGCCGGCGCAGCCGTGCCCCCGAGCCGTCGCTGATCGCCACGGCCAGCTTCCCGGACTGCGAGATCCGCTGGTCCGCGAGGACGCTCGCCAGGTCGTCCAGGGCGCCCGGCCGGACGTCCACGACGAGCGGCGAGGGGATGAGCCTCGTCAGTACCGGCACGCGGTCTCCTCTCCTCGCCCGTCACCGCGGCGGCGCGGCTGTCGTTGATGATGCGCCCGGGAAGGCCCGGGGAAACGTGTGGCCCCGTCCGGGCGGAATCCCTCCGGACGGGGCCACACGTTTCGGGACAGGTGCCGGATCAGCCCTCGTCGGTGGCGGCCGTGACCGACGACGGTGCCTGCTGGGCGGCCGCCGCGGTCTTCTTCGACGCCGTCTTCTTGGCCGTGGCCTTCTTGGCGGTCGTCGTCTTGGCCGCCTTCTTGGCGGTGGCCTTCTTCGCGGTCGTCGTCTTCTTGGCCGCGGTCTTCTTGGTGGCGGCCTTCTTCGCCGTCGCCTTCTTGGCCGTCTTGCGGGCCGCCGCCTTCTTGGCCGGTGCGGCCTCGGCGTCGGTCTGCTCACCGGCCTGCCCGTCCGCGTCCTCCGCCGGGGCCGACGGGACGACCACGACGGCCGCCTCCTCGGACGCGGTGGACGTGGTGGGCTTGCGCACCGCACGCCGCCGCGGCCGGGCCGGGGCGGCGCTCTCGGCCACCTCGGCGGCGGCCGGGGCCTCAGCCGCCTGCTCGGGCTGCTCGGGCCGCTCGGACTTCTCGGGCTGCTCGGACACCGTGGTCTCCGGGACCGTCAGTACGGCGGCCTCGGCGCCCTCGGGGGAACCGGCCGGTGCGGACACCTTCCGGGTGGCCCGACGGCGGGTACGGCCCTTGGGCGCGGCCTCCTCCGACGCGGGCGCCGACACCTCGGACGGAGCCGGGGCGGGGGCGCCGGAGACCGCGTCCTCGACGGCGGCGGGCTCGGCCAGCACCTCGGCGGCGGGCTCGCGCCGCACGGGACGCTCGACCTCCTCCCGCACCGTGACGTCCTGCGCGGTCGGCGCCTCGCCGGACGCGGACTCGGCCTTCGCGGCCTTCGGCGCACCGGCCGGGGCGGACGCCCGACGGCTCGCGCGACGGCGGCCACGGCCCCGCGTGGCGGCGGCCTCGGCCTCGGCGGCACTGCTGTACAGCTCCTCGTCCGCGCTGAAGTCGGGCGCCGGGAGGGCGACCGGCTCGGCCACCTCGGCGGCCACCTCGGACTCGGACTCGGTGTCCGCCTCCTGCTCCGCCGTCGGGCCGGTCTCGACCCCGGCGACGGCCTCGTGCTCGTGCGGCTGCTCGCCGCCGGCCCGGGCCCGCTTGCGGCGCTTGCCACCGCCGCCGCCCGCGGCGGACGTCGGCTGGTCGAGGTGGACGATGACACCGCGGCCGTTGCAGTGGACGCAGGTCTCCGAGAAGGACTCCAGCAGGCCCTGGCCGACCCGCTTGCGGGTCATCTGCACCAGGCCCAGCGAGGTCACCTCGGCGACCTGGTGCTTGGTCCGGTCCCGGCCCAGGCACTCCAGCAGGCGCCGCAGCACCAGGTCCCGGTTGGACTCCAGGACCATGTCGATGAAGTCGATGACGATGATGCCGCCGAGGTCGCGCAGCCTGAGCTGGCGCACGATCTCCTCGGCCGCCTCCAGGTTGTTCCTGGTGACCGTCTCCTCGAGGTTGCCGCCCTGACCGGTGAACTTGCCGGTGTTGACGTCGATGACGACCATCGCCTCGGTCCGGTCGATCACCAGCGAACCGCCGCTGGGCAGCCAGACCTTGCGGTCCAGCGCCTTGGCGAGCTGCTCGTCGATCCGGTACGTGGCGAAGACGTCGACCTCGCTGGTCCACTTGGACAGCCGCTCGGCGAGGTCCGGCGCCACGTGGGACACGTAGCCGTGGATGGTCTGCCAGGCGTCGTCGCCGCTGACGACGACCTTGGAGAAGTCCTCGTTGAAGATGTCGCGCACGACCCGGACGGTCATGTCCGGCTCGCCGTAGAGCAGCGAGGGCGCGTTCGAGCTGCCGCCGCTCTTCGCCTTCTTCTGGATGTCCTCCCACTGCGCCTGGAGCCGCTCGACGTCGCGACGCAGCTCGTCCTCGCTGGCGCCCTCGGCGGCGGTGCGCACGATGACGCCCGCGTCCTCGGGGACGATCTTCTTCAGGATCGTCTTCAGCCGGGACCGCTCGGTGTCGGGCAGCTTGCGGCTGATGCCGGTCATCGAGCCCTCGGGCACGTAGACCAGGTAGCGGCCGGGCAGCGAGACCTGGCTGGTCAGGCGGGCGCCCTTGTGACCGATCGGGTCCTTGGTGACCTGCACCAGGACCGGCTGGCCGGACTTGAGGGCGGACTCGATGCGGCGCGGGCCGTTGGCCATGCCCAGCGCCTCGAAGTTGACCTCACCGGCGTACAGGACGGCGTTGCGGCCCTTGCCGATGTCGATGAAGGCGGCCTCCATCGACGGCAGCACGTTCTGCACCTTGCCGAGGTAGACGTTGCCGACGTACGAGGTGGCCTGCTCCTTGTTGACGTAGTGCTCGACGAGCACCCCGTCCTCCAGGACGCCGATCTGGGTGCGCTCGCCGTGCTGGCGGACGACCATGACGCGCTCGACGGCCTCGCGGCGGGCCAGGAACTCGGCCTCGGTGATGATCGGCACGCGCCGGCGGCCCTGCTCGCGGCCCTCCCGGCGGCGCTGCTTCTTGGCCTCCAGACGGGTCGAGCCCTTGATGGACTGCACCTCGTCGGACGGCTCGCTCTTCTCCCGCGCGGGCCGCGGCTCGCGGACCTTGACGACGGTGCGCTCGGGGTCGTCGGAGGAGGACGCGGCCTCCCCGGAGCCGTCCCCGGCCCGGCGGCGACGGCGACGGCGGCGCCGGCTGCTGCTGGAACCGCCCTCGTCGGCGGCCTCCTCGCTCTCCTCGGCGTCCTCCTCCGCCTCCTCGGCGGTGTCCGGAGCGTCCTGATCGGCGGCGGTGTGCTCGGCCTCGCCGTCCGTCAGGTCGCCGTCGGCGGCGTCACCCCGGCGGCGACGACGGCCGCCCCGGCGACGGCGACGGCGCGAGCCGGACTCCTCGTAGCCTTCGGCGTCGTCGTGGTCGTCGTGGTCCTCGTCGGACTCGGAGTCGGCCTCGGACTCGGCCTCGGGCTCGGGCTCCGCGTCGGCCTCTGCCTGGGGCTCGGCCTGGGCGACGGCGGCGGTGGCCCGCTCCTCGGCGGCCTCCTCGGCGGCGGCACCCCGGCGCTTGCGGCGGCGGCGCGATCCGGCGGACTGCTCCTCCGGAGCCTCCGCGCTCTCCTCGACCGGCTTCGCCGGCTCCGCACCGGCCGCCTCGGCGGCGGCCTCGGCCGCGGCG
>NZ_MULI01000119.1 GCF_002939385.1 Streptomyces sp. MH60
GAAGCACCGTGAGGTGTGGAGGTGACCGGTACTAATAGGCCGAGGGCTTGTCCTCAGTTGCTCGCGTCCACTGTGTTAGTTCTGAGGCAACGACCGTTGCCGGATTTGAGTAGAACGCACAATTAAAGAGTGTGCTTGTTCGCTCGAAACCATTAGGGTTTCGGTGGTCATAGCGTAGGGGAAACGCCCGGTTACATTTCGAACCCGGAAGCTAAGCCTTACAGCGCCGATGGTACTGCAGGGGGGACCCTGTGGGAGAGTAGGACGCCGCCGAACAATCTTTGGGAAGGACCCCTGGTCCCCAGCGTTCAGCTGGGGACCAGGGGTCCTTTCGTTTTTCCAGGGCGCACCGGGTAGCCGGCTGCGCGAGAATGACTTGCGGTACCGAAGACAGGAGTCACCGATGACCACCAACTCTCCCGACGACCGACCGGAGCGCGACCAGCGACGGGACAGTGGTGACCGCGGCGACCGTAGGGGTCAGCGTGGTGACCGTGGTGGGTTCCGCCGCGACGACCGCAGGGGCGATACCCGTGGCGGACAGAGCGGCGGCTTCCGCCGGGACGACCGCGACCGTGGGCCCCGCCGTGACGATCGCGATCGTGGGGGCGACCGTCCTGCCTTCCGGCGTGATGACCGGGGTGGCGACCGTCCCTCCTTCCGGCGTGACGACCGCCGTGATGACCGGGGTGGCGACCGTCCCTCCTTCCGGCGTGACGACCGCCGTGATGACCGGGGTGGCGAACGTCCCTCCTTCCGGCGTGACGACCGCCGTGATGACCGGGGCGGCGACCGTCCCTCCTTCCGGCGTGACGACCGCCGTGATGACCGGGGCGGCGACCGTCCTCCCTTCCGGCGTGACGACCGCCGTGACGACCGTGGCGGGCAGCGCGGTGGTTTCCGCCGTGACGACCGTCGTGAGGACAACCGTGGTGGCGGTTTCGGACGGCGTGACGATCGCGATCGTGGGGGCGACCGTCCTGCCTTCCGGCGTGACGATCGGCGTGATGACCGGGGTGGCGACCGTCCTGCCTTCCGGCGTGATGACCGGCGTGATGACCGGGGTGGCGACCGTCCTGCCTTCCGGCGTGATGACCGGCGTGATGACCGGGGTGGCGACCGTCCTGCCTTCCGGCGTGATGACCGGCGTGATGACCGGGGTGGCGACCGTCCTGCCTTCCGGCGTGACGACCGGCGTGATGACCGGGGTGGCGACCGGGGTGGTGACCGTCCTGCCTTCCGGCGTGACGATCGCCGTGATGACCGTCCCTCCTTCCGTCGTGACGACCGGCGGGACGAGCGTCCTCCCTTCCGGCGTGACGACAACCGTGGTGAGCGGGGCGGGTTCGGGCGGCGTGACGACGGCCGGGGTGGCGACCGGGGTGGGTTCCGCGGGCGTGACGACCGCGGCGGCCGTGGGCCCCGTCGTGACGACCGGGGTGGGCGGCCCGGCGGTTACCGCGGGCGTGACGACCGGCAGGGTGGCGGCGGTGGCCGCTTCCGTGAGGAGCGGGACCGTGACCGGGACCGCGAGCCGATCAAGCGCCTGCCGATCCCCGAGGAGGTCACGGGCGACGAGATCGACAAGGACGTACGGCAGGAACTGCAGAGCCTGCCCAAGACGCTCGCGGAGGACGTCGCCAGGAACCTGGTGATGGTCGCGCGGCTGCTGGACGAGGACCCCGAGGCCGCGTACGGCTACTCCAGGGTGGCCCTGCGCCTGGCGTCCCGCGTCGCCGCCGTACGGGAGGCGGCCGGGTTCGCCGCGTACGCCAACCAGAAGTACGGCGAGGCGCTGGCGGAGTTCCGGGCCGCGCGGCGGATGACCGGTTCCGTGGAGCTGTGGCCGGTCATGGCCGACTGCGAGCGTGGCCTCGGCCGGCCGGAGAAGGCGCTGGACATGGCCGGTGCCCCCGAGGTGCACAAGCTGGACAAGGCCGGCCAGGTCGAGATGCGCCTAGTGGCGGCCGGTGCCCGGCGCGACATGGGGCAGTTGGACGCGGCCATCGTGACGCTGCAGAGCCCCGAGCTGGCCTCCAACTCCGTACAGCCGTGGACCGCGCGGCTGCGGTACGCCTACGCCGACGCGCTGCTGGCCGCGGGCCGGGAGCGGGAGGCGCGGGAGTGGTTCGCGAAGGTCGTGGAGTCGGACCGGGACGGCAGCACGGACGCCTCCGACCGACTCGCCGAGCTGGACGGCGTGGAGTTCATGGACGCCTTGGACGAGGATGAGTCCGAGAGCGACGGTGGGCAGAGCCCTTCCGTCGAGGACGAGGACGAGGACAAGGGCCGGGACGGGGACAAGGACTGAGGGTCTGAACACCTGACGGCGTGACGAAGGGGGCGGGACCGGTTCACGGGCCCGCCCCCTTCGGCGTGTCGTCAGACCGTCTCAGGCGTCGAGTGTGCGCAGCACCAGGCCCGAGGCCGGTTTCGGGCCGAAGGACGTGGACTTGCGGGGCATCGTGACGCCCTGCCGGGCCAGGTCGCGGACGACCTCCTCGCGGACCGGGTGCATCAGCACGGCCGTACCGCCGTCGCGTTCGGCCTTCTCGACGGTGGCCGCCGTGTCGTGGATGTAGGAGACGTGGGCCGCCGAGTCGTCGGGGACGTGCCAGACGTGGGCGAGGAGCGTGGCGTGCAGGACGGTGGCGTCCAGGGTGCGCCAGGCCTCGGGCCGGTCGGTGGGGACCGTACGGGTCAGCAGGCCGGGCTCCGGCAGGTCGACGAGGTGGAAGTCGCCGTCGCCGGCGAGGAGGAAGGCGTTGCCCGCGGCGGCCGCCTCCGCCAGGGTTTCCAGGGACGCGTCCAGCGGCGTGCCCAGGCGGCGGACGCGGAAGTGGCCGTCCAGGGCGGCCACGGCGTCGCGCACCGGCAGGCCGTGCAGCAGCCGGTGGATGGCGCGGACGAGGAGCGGGTAGCGGGCCGTGTCGACCAGGAGGACCAGGCCGTGGTCCCACGGGCTGGGCGAAGGGTGTTCGGCGCGCAGGGTGCGGTAGGTGGCCCAGCGGTGGTGGCCGTCGGCGATGAGGGCCTGGTGCCGGGACAGCTCGGCCTGGACGCGGGCCACGGTGTCCGGGTCGGTGACCGACCACAGGCGGTGGCAGTAGCCGTCCTCGGTGGTCGTGGACAGGAGCGGCGGCTGTTCGGCGGTGCGCTCCAGGAGGGCGGTGGTGGCCTGGGCCTCGTCGTCGCCGCGGTAGGTCAGGAGCAGCGGTTCGAGGTTCGCCCGGGTGGCCCGCATGAGTGCCGCACGGTCCGCGACGACGTGGGGCATGACGTCCTCGTGCGGCAGGACCACCTGCTCGGCGGGGTCCGACACGCGCAGGGCACCGATGACGCCGCGCTGCACCATGCCCTCGCGGTCGCGTTGCTCGTAGACGTACAGGCCCGGTTCGGGGTCGGTGGTCAGGACGCCCTCCGCCGTCCAGCGCCGCAGGGTGCGCGCGGCCTGCTCGTTGCGCGCCTCGGGCGTGGCGGCCTGCGGCAGGATCAGCCGGACGATGTTGTACGGGTCGGCGGACTCGAGGTGGAGCAGGCCGTCGGGGCGGACCACGACGTCGTAGGGAGGGGAGGTCACGGCGGCCAGGCTGCCGACCCGGTCGGGGTCGTAACGGAGGCCTCGGAACGGGGTGAGTTCCAGGCCCCGGCGCGCCGTTGCTTCCGGGTGACCTGCAGAGTTCATCCCGGCATCGTACGTGTGTCGATGGCATGGGGGATGATCGGGGGAAAGGCGACGAACGAGGAGCGATGCGGAATGAGCCGGAGCGTCAGGACGAGGCCCGAGGGCAGTGGGCGGGGTCTGAACGAGGCCTACGACACGGCGCTGCTCGACCTGGACGGCGTGGTGTACGCCGGGGGGCACGCGATCGCTCACGCCGTCGACTCGCTGGCCACGGCCCGTGACGGCGGCATGCGCCTGGCGTACGTCACCAACAACGCGCTCCGCACCCCTGACGCGGTGGCCGCGCACCTGACCGAGCTGGGCATACCGACGGGGGCCGAGGACGTCATCACGTCGGCGCAGGCGGTGGCCCGGCTGATCGCCGAGCAGCTGCCCTCGGGGGCGCGGGTGCTGGTGATCGGCGGTGAGGGGCTGCGCGTGGCGCTGCGTGAGCGCGGTCTCGAGCCCGTGGAGTCGGCCGAGGACGATCCGGCGGCCGTGGTGCAGGGGTTCGGCGGTCCCGAGCTGCCGTGGGGCCGGTTCGCCGAGGCCTGCTACGCGATCGCGCGGGGCGTCCCCTGGTACGCCTCCAACACCGACCTGACCATCCCGGGCGCCCGCGGGATCGCCCCGGGCAACGGCGCGGCGGTGGAGGTGGTGCGGATCGCTACCGGCGCCGAGCCGCAGGTCGCGGGGAAGCCCTTGCCCCCCATGCACCGGGAGACGATCCTGCGGACCGGCGCTCGGCGTCCGTTGGTGGTGGGCGACCGGCTGGACACGGACATCGAGGGCGCGTTCAACGGGGAGGTCGACTCGCTGCTTGTCCTGACCGGCGTGACCGACGGGCCGCAGTTGCTGGCGGCGCCGCCGCAGCACCGGCCGACGTACGTCGACGCCGATCTGCGCGGGCTGCTCACCGGGCAGCCGGAGGTCACGGGCGACGCGGAGGGAGGCTTCCGCTGCGGAGGCTGGACGGCGACGGCCGGCGGTGAGCGGCTGGAGCTGGACGGTGAGGGCGCGGCGCTGGACGGGCTGCGTGCACTGTGCGCGGCGGCCTGGACGGAGGGCGGAGAGCGGGGCTGCGATCTGGACTCGGGGAAGGCGCTGGCGCGGTTGGGGTGGTGACGGCGGCGTACGGGGAAGGCGCCCGTCCACGGGTGGGACGGCTGCGGGCCGGGGCCTCGTGGCAGTCCACGGGAATCGTGATCGATTAGCAGGGTAGGCTAACCTAACTGCGTGTTGGTCGACAGTCCCCCCGAACAGCGCGCGGAGACCGCTCCCGCGCCGCCCTCCAAGCGCCGCGTCCTGCGTGCCGCGGGGCTGCCCGTCTCCGTCGCGGTCCTGGCGCTCATCGCGTTGACGAGTATCGCGATCGGCGCCAAGGACCTGTCCCTGGCCCAGGTCTGGCACGGCCTCTTCCACGACTCGGGCACCTATGGCGACGTCGTGGTCGGCGAGCGCCTGTCGCGCACCGTCCTCGGCCTGCTGGCCGGCGCCGCCCTCGGCCTCGCGGGAGCCGTACTGCAGGCGCTGACCCGCAATCCGCTGGCCGATCCCGGACTGCTCGGCATCAACGCGGGCGCCTCGGCGGCCGTCGTCACGGGCATCACCTTCTTCGGCGTCACCTCGCTGACCGGGTACGTCTGGTTCGCCTTCGCCGGTGCGGCGGGGGTCGGCGCGCTCGTCTGGTTCCTGGGCGGCAGCCGGGGCGCCACACCGGTGCGGCTGGTGCTGGCCGGGACCGCGATCAGCGCCGCGCTCTTCGGCTACCTCCAGGCCGTGATGATCATGGACGACGCGGCGCTGGGCCGGATGCGCTTCTGGACGGTCGGTTCGCTCGCCTCGGCGACGACCGGCACCGTCAGGGAAGTGCTGCCGTTCTTCGTGATGGGCACCGCCCTCGCCCTCGCGCTCGCCCGGCCGCTGAACGCCATGGAGATGGGCGACGACACCGCCAAGGCCCTCGGCGCCAACCTGAACCGCACCCGGGCGCTGGCCATGCTCGCCGCGACCGTGTTGTGCGGGGCCGCGACCGCCGCCTGCGGGCCGATCGTGTTCGTCGGGCTGATGATTCCGCACATCGTGCGCTCCTTCACCGGGCCCGACATGCGCTGGATCCTGCCGTACGCGGCGATCCTGTCCCCGGTGCTGCTGCTCGGCGCGGACGTCCTCGGCCGGATCGTCGCCCGGCCCTCGGAACTCCAGGTCGGCATCGTCACCGCCGTCCTCGGCGGGCCGGTCTTCATCTTTCTCGTACGACGGCGGAGGACGGCCCAGCTGTGAAGAACGGGAAGACCGTGAAGAGCAACCGTGCCGTGCGTACCCCGGGCGGGCTGTCCCTCCGCCTGGACGTGCGGGCCGTGGTCGTCGTCGTCCTGCTGCTGCTTCTCGCGCTCGCCGCGAGCGTGCTGCTGATCGGCACCGGCGACTTCGACATACCGGCCGCCGACGTGCTGAAGACCCTGGTCGGTCAGGGCAACGCCGGGCAGGAGTTCATCGTCAACGAGCTGCGGCTGCCGCGGGTCCTGGTCGGACTGCTGGTCGGCGGCGCGCTCGGCGTCGGCGGCGCGCTCTTCCAGGCCATCTCCCGCAACCCGCTCGGCAGTCCGGACGTCCTGGGCCTCGGGCAGGGGGCGACGGCCGGTGCGCTCATCATGATCGTCCTGTTCTCCGGCAGCTCGGCCCAGGTCACCGTCGGCGCACTCGCCGGCGGCCTGGTGACCGGTCTCGCCATCTATCTGCTCGCCTGGAAGCGGGGCGTGCACGGATACCGACTGGTCCTGGTCGGTATCGGCGTGTCCGCGATCGTCACGGCGGTCAACGGCTACCTGCTGACCCGCGCCGACATCGTCGACGCCTCGCGCGCCGTCGTCTGGATGACCGGCTCCCTCAACGGCCGCGACTGGGACCAGGTCTGGCCCCTGCTCGCGCTGTGCGCCGTGCTCGTCCCGCTGGTGCTCACCAACGGGCGGGCGCTGCGGATGATGGAGATGGGCGACGACATCTCGTACGCCCTCGGGGTGCGCGTCGAGCGGGTGCGGGCGCTGCTGATGGTGGCCGCCGTGCTGCTCACCGCCTCGGCCACCGCCGCCGCGGGACCGGTCAGCTTCGTGGCGCTCACCGCGCCGCAGCTCGCCCGGCGGCTGACCCGCTCGCCCGGCCCCAACCTGCTGCCGTCCCTGTGCATGGGCGCCGCCCTGCTGGTCAGTGCCGACTGGATCTCGCAGCGGGTCTTCGGCGCCGACCAGCTGCCCGTCGGCGTCGTCACCGGCGTCCTCGGCGGCGTCTACCTGCTGTGGCTGCTGGTCACCGAGCGCAAGGCGGGCCGGATATGAGCGCCGGCACCGGCCACCGCAGCGGGCCCAAGAACCGAAGGAGCAACGTGAACCGCCTGACCGCCGAGAACGTCACCCTCGCCTACGACCAGCGGGTCATCGCGGAGAAGCTGTCGGTGGAGATACCCGACCACTCCTTCACGGTGATCGTCGGCCCGAACGCGTGCGGCAAGTCCACGCTGCTGCGCGCCCTGTCACGGATGCTCAAGCCGAGCCAGGGCCGGGTACTGCTCGACGGGTCGGTCATCCAGTCGATGCCCGCCAAGAAGGTGGCCAGGACCCTCGGCCTGCTCCCGCAGTCCTCCATCGCGCCCGACGGCATCACCGTCGGCGACCTCGTCGGCCGCGGCCGCTACCCGCACCAGGGCATCCTGCGCCAGTGGTCGACCGAGGACGAGCGGGTCGTCCAGGAGTCGATGGCCCAGACCGGCATCTCCGAGCTGGCCGACCGCTACGTCGACGAACTCTCCGGCGGACAGCGCCAGCGCGTGTGGATCGCCATGGCGCTCGCCCAGCAGACCCCGCTGCTGCTGCTCGACGAGCCGACGACGTACCTGGACATCCAGCACCAGATCGACGTCCTCGACCTGTGCGCGGAGCTCCACGAGGAGCAGGGCCGCACCCTCGTGGCCGTGCTGCACGACCTCAACCACGCCGCCCGCTACGCCACCCACCTCATCGCCCTGCGCGGCGGGGAGATCATCGCCGAGGGCGCGCCGAAGGACATCGTCACCGCCGACCTGGTCGAGCGGGTCTTCGGGCTGCGCTGCCAGGTCATCGACGACCCGGAGACGGGCACGCCGCTGGTGGTGCCGGCCGCCCGCAAGGGGCGTACCAAGCAGGCGGAAGCGGCCGCTACAGGAGCTTCCTGAGCCGGAACAGGTCACGCAGGCCCGCCTCCAGCTTCACCCGGCCCGAGCCCCACGCCCTGGCGAAGTTCAGTTCGCCCGCCACCAGGGCCACCAGGTCGTCGCCGGTCATCGCCAGCCTGATCTCGGCCTTCTCGCGCGGCGGACCCTCCAGGGTCTCGCGCACGTCGATGCGGCCGTCCGCCATGCGTCCGGCGAAGGTGACGTCCAGGTCGGTGATGTGGCAGCTCACCGAGCGGTCCAGCTCCGTGGCCGACCGCACGTCCCCTTCGGCGCCGCGCATGCTGTCCGAGAGCTTGTCGAGTGCGGCACGGCACTCCTCAGTCGTCGCCATCGGGACCGACCGTACCCCAGCGCCACGCGGTAGCGTCGGGGCATGAGCGACGCAGTACCGGAGCCGGAGCCCGAGGAGACGGAACCCGGCGCCCACCCGGACCCCGGGTACGAGCCGGCCGCCCCCGCCCCGCTGGACGTCCCCCGCACCCCCACCGGGAACTCCGAGGTCGACGCCCGGCTGGCGCGGCTGGCCGACGCCGACCACCTGGCCACCGACGGACATGTCGAGGTGTACGAGGATGTACACCGGGGGCTGCGCGACGCGCTCACCGCGCTCGACGCCCGCCCGGGACCACCGGCGCCCCCGTCCCCGCACGAACACAGGAGCTGAACCGAACGTGGCAGGAGTCGCACGCCGCCGTCTCGACGCGGAGCTGGTCCGCCGCAAGCTGGCGCGCTCGCGCGAGCACGCGAGCCAGCTGATCGCCGCCGGGCGGGTCACCGTCGGCAAGACCGTCGCGACGAAGCCCGCCACACAGGTCGAGACCGCCGCCGCGATCGTGGTGACCGCCGACGACAACGACCCCGACTACGTCTCGCGCGGCGGCCACAAGCTCGCCGGGGCGCTGTCGGCGTTCGTTCCGCAGGGCCTCGTCGTCGAGGGCCGGCGGGCCCTGGACGCCGGTGCCTCCACCGGCGGCTTCACCGACGTACTGCTGCGGGCGGGCGCCGCGCACGTCGTCGCCGTGGACGTCGGGTACGGACAACTCGCGTGGAGTCTCCAGCAGGATGAACGCGTCACCGTCAAGGACCGTACGAACGTACGCGAGTTGACGCCGGAAGCGATCGATGGGGAGCCCGTGGACCTTGTCGTGGGGGATCTGTCCTTCATCCCGCTCGGACTGGTACTGCCCGCACTGGTGCGGTGCACCCGGCCGGACGCCGACCTGGTGATGATGGTGAAGCCGCAGTTCGAGGTGGGGAAGGAACGTCTCGGCAGCGGGGGAGTGGTACGCAGCGCGCAGTTGCGGGCCGAGGCCGTGCGGGCGGTGGCGCGCAGGGCCTGGGAGCTGGGGCTCGGGGTGAAGGGGGTCACCGCCAGTCCGCTGCCCGGTCCCTCCGGGAACGTCGAGTACTTTCTGTGGCTGCGGGCCGGTGCCGGTGAACTGGACCCGGCCGATGTTGACCGTGCAGTGGCGGAGGGGCCGCGTTGACACAGAACCGAGCGCGTACTGTTTTCCTGCTCGCCCACACCGGGCGCCCCGCTGCCATTCGCAGCGCCGAGCTGGTGGTCAAGGGGCTGTTGCGGGCCGGGATCGGCGTACGGGTCCTGGAGGCCGAGGCGCGCGACCTGCCGCTGTCCGGCGAGGTGGAGCTGGTCGGCGAGGCCACTCCGCAGTGCCTGGACGGGTGCGAGCTGCTGATCGTGCTGGGCGGCGACGGCACGCTGCTGCGCGGCGCCGAGTTCGCCCGCGCGTCCGGAGTGCCGATGCTCGGGGTCAACCTCGGGCGGGTCGGCTTCCTCGCGGAGGCCGAGCGCGACGACCTGGACAAGGTCGTCGACCGGGTGGTGAGCCGGGCCTACGAGGTCGAGGAGCGGATGACCGTCGACGTCGTCGTGCACCGCAACGGCGACATCGTGCACACCGACTGGGCGCTGAACGAGGCGGCCGTGCAGAAGGCGGGCGCGGAGAAGCTCCTGGAAGTCGTGCTGGAGATCGACGGCCGGCCGGTGACGGGGTTCGGCTGCGACGGCATCGTGCTGTCGACGCCGACCGGGTCGACGGCGTACGCGTTCTCGGCCGGGGGGCCGGTGGTGTGGCCCGAGGTGGAGGCGCTGCTGATGGTGCCCATCAGCGCCCACGCGCTGTTCGCGAAGCCGCTGGTGACCTCGCCGGACTCGGTGCTCGCGGTGGAGGTGCTGCCGCATGTCCCGCCGGGGGTGCTGTGGTGTGACGGGCGGCGGACGGTGGAGTTGCCGCCCGGGGCGCGGGTGGAGGTGCGGCGGGGGGCGGTGCCGGTGCGGTTGGCTCGGCTGCACCATGCGTCGTTCACGGACCGGCTGGTGGCGAAGTTCGCGCTGCCGGTCTCCGGATGGCGCGGGGCGCCGCACTAGCGGACTCGAAGGGGTGGTTCCGGTGCGCCGCGGGCCGCGGGCGCGTTGTGGCTGGTCGCGCAGTTCCCCGCGCCCCTGGCGGCATGCGCCTGCCCGGCGTGACAAGGGCGGCCTGTGTGCGCTCCCTGCCCTCGACCTCGTATGGTCGTGTCCGTGCTTGAGGAGATGCGGATACGGTCGCTCGGGGTCATCGACGACGCCGTGGTCGAGCTGTCGCCCGGGTTCACCGCTGTCACCGGTGAGACGGGCGCCGGCAAGACCATGGTGGTCACCAGCCTGGGGCTGCTGCTGGGCGGACGCGCGGACGCGGCGCTCGTGCGGATCGGGGCGAAGAGCGCGGTCGTCGAGGGGCGCATCGCCGTGCCCGGCCACGCCGCGGCCGCCGTCCGGGCCGAGGAGGCCGGGGCCGAGCTGGACGACGGGGCGCTGCTGATCAGCCGTACCGTTTCCGCCGAGGGGCGCTCGCGCGCGCATCTGGGCGGGCGGTCGGTGCCGGTGGGGGTGCTCGCCGAGCTGGCCGACGAGCTGGTGGCCGTGCACGGGCAGACCGACCAGCAGGGGCTGCTCAAGCTGTCCCGGCAGCGGCAGGCGCTCGACCGGTACGCGGGCGACGCGGTCGCCGGACCGCTCACCAAGTACGCCGAGGCGTACCGCCGGCTGCGGGCCGTCACCACGGAGCTGGAGGAGATCACCACGCGCGCGCGTGAGCGCGCCCAGGAGGCCGACCTCCTGCGCTACGGCCTCGACGAGATCGCGGCCGTCGAGCCGCGCGCCGGTGAGGACGTGGAGCTGGCGGAGGAGGCGGAGCGGCTGGGCCACGCCGAGGCGCTCGCGTCGGCCGCCACGGCCGCCCACGCCGCCCTGGCGGGCAACCCGGAGGACCCCGAGGGCGTGGACGGCTCCACGCTCGTCGCGGGCGCGCAGCGGGCCCTGGACGCCGTACGGTCGCACGACCCGGCGCTGGCCGCGCTCGCCGAGCGGATCGGTGAGGTCGGCATCCTGCTGCGCGACGTGGCCGGGGAGCTCGCCGGGTACGCCGACGACCTGGACGCCGACCCGCTGCGGCTGGCGGCGGTCGAGGAGCGCCGGGCCGCGCTCACCGCGCTGACCCGGAAGTACGGCGAGGACGTCGCGGCCGTGCTGAGCTGGGCCGAGCAGAGCGCCGCGCGGCTGACCGAGCTGGACGGCGACGACGAGCGGATCGGCGAGCTGACCGCCGAGCGGGACGCGCTGCGGGCGGAACTGGGCGGGCTCGCCCAGGCGCTGACCGACGCGCGTACCGAGGCCGCCGAGCGGTTCGCCGCCGCGGTGACCGCCGAGCTGGCGTCGCTGGCCATGCCCCACGCGCGCGTGTCGTTCGAGATCCGGCAGACCGAGGACCCGGAGGGCGTCGAGGTCGGCGGGCGGACGGTCGCCTGCGGGCCGTCGGGCGCCGACGAGGTGGAGCTGCTGCTCGCCCCGCACCCCGGAGCGCCGCCGCGGCCGATCGCCAAGGGCGCGTCCGGTGGTGAGCTGTCGCGCGTGATGCTGGCCGTGGAGGTCGTCTTCGCGGGCACCGATCCGGTGCCGACCTACCTGTTCGACGAGGTCGACGCGGGGGTCGGCGGCAAGGCGGCGGTGGAGATCGGGCGGCGGCTGGCGCGGCTGGCGAAGAGCGCGCAGGTCGTGGTCGTCACGCATCTGCCGCAGGTGGCCGCGTTCGCCGACCGGCAGCTGCTGGTGGAGAAGACGAACGACGGCTCGGTCACCCGCTCCGGCGTGAAGGTCCTGGAGGGCGAGGAACGCGTGCGGGAACTCTCCCGGATGCTCGCCGGCCAGGAGGACTCGGAGACGGCCCGCGCGCACGCGGAGGAACTGCTGGAGACGGCCCGGGCCGACCAGTGACGCTCCGGCGTCCGAGCGGGCGTACGGGGCTCCTGGACGTACGCCCCGGATGGGCCGGTGCGACGGCGTGACATTCACTCGTACGAGTGAGGCGGTCCGGTGTTGTTGTCCCGTCGGTCGTCCGGTCGTGGCGGTCGTCGTTCCCGGAACACCCGTGCGGCCTGGCATCCTTGACGGAGCGGCGCACCGGAATCCGCCCGGCGCACCCCGTCCGCACCATCCTTCAGTACGTTCTTCGTGACCGTCCCCCGCCGAACCAGGAGCCGCGGCCAGGTGACCCCCGTGAGCAGCCACTCACCGCACGGCCAGTCGCCGTTGCGCACCGTGCAGGTGCTGGGCGGCGGCAACGCCGGCAGCAGCGCGCACGTGCGCTCACTGGCCGCGGGGCTCGTCGCACGGGGCGTGAAAGTGACGGTGTGCGCCCCCTTCGATGCGGAGCGCACCTACGACTTCACGGGCGCCGGGGCCGACCATGTGCACGTGCCGCGCAGCAGCGACCCCGTGTCGGTGGCCACGCTGCGGACGGTGTGCGCCGGGGCCGACCTGGTGCACGCGCACGGACTGCACGCCTCCTTCCGGGCCGCCCTGGCCCTGGGCGGGCGGCGCGTGCGCACACCGCTCGTCGTCACCTGGCACGACCGGGCGCACGCCGAAGGGGCCCGCGGCCAGCTGCTGCGCGTGCTGGAGCGGCGGGTGATGAAGGCCGCCACCGTCGTGCTCGGCGCCACCTCGGAGCTGGTCGACGGGGCGCGGCGGACGGGCGCGCGGGACGCCCGTCTCGGCCCCGTCGCGCTTCCCGACCGGCCGGACCGGCCCGCCGGGCCCGAGGACCCCGACCGGCTGCGGCCCAAGGTCCGGGCCGAACTCGGCGTCATGGACCGCCCGTTGCTGGTCGCCGTCGGCTCCCTGGAGCCGCACCGGGGATACGACGTCCTGCTCGACGCCGCGCGCGTGTGGCGCCGCCTCGACCCGGCGCCGCTGGTCGTGGTCGCCGGGGAGGGCCCGCTGCGCGGCGAGTTGCGGGGGCGGATCGAGGACGAGGGACTGCCGGTGGTCCTCGTCGGCAGCCGCGACGACGTGCCGGACCTGCTGGCGGCGGCCGACCTGGCGCTGCTGCCGAGCCGCCGGGAGCCGGGGCGTTCCGTCCTCGCCCAAGAGGCACTCCACGCACGCGTGCCGCTCGTCGCCGGTGCCGTCGGCGGCATCCCCGAGCTGGTCGGCGACGCCGCCGAACTCCTGCCGCCGGGGGACGCGGTGGCCCTCGCCGGCGCCGTGGTCCGCCTGCTCGCCGACCCCGCGCGGCGGGACGAGCTGCGCGAGCGGGGCGCACGGCAGGCGGCCACCTGGCCGACCGAGGACGAGACCGTCGCCCAGGTGCTGAGCATCTACGACGAGTTGACGCAGCCCACGCCGTTGCTCTAGGCACCCGCCTGCGGACAGCGGGGCTCGCGCGGGGCTACGGCACGTGCCGGCGGGCGCGCAGGGCCAGGCTCAACGCCAGCACGGTCTGCGGATCGTCGAGGTCCGTGCCCAGCAACTCCCCGATCCGCGCCAGCCGGTTGTAGAGCGTCTGACGGTTGAGGTGGAGTTCGCGCGCCGTCTCCGCCTTGCGGCCGGCGTGGGCCAGGTACGTCTGGAGGGTGGGCAGCAGCGGCGGCTTCGCGCGCTCGTCGTGGCCCCGCAGCGGGCCGATCGCCCGGTCCACGAACGCCGCGAGGTCCGGGTGGTCGCGCAGCCGCCACAGCAGCAGGTCGATGTCCAGGCGCCGGGCGTCGTACCAGGGCCGGTCGGTCAGGCCCTGTGCCGCGGTCGCCGTCTCCGCCGCGTGCCTGAGGCCCGCCGAGGCCGCCGCCCAGCCGCCGGACACCCCGACGACCACGACCGGCGGCTGCGCCCCCGGCCGCTGCATTCCGGCCCGTTCCACGCCCGCCCGCAGCGCCGCCGCGACCCGGTCGGCGACCGCCGCCCGCTCGGACTCCGAACGCAGCCCCAGCAGCAGCGGGACCCGGCCCTCCACCGGCCGCACGCCCAGCAGGACCGGCACCCCCACCGAGGCCAGTTCCTCGGCGACCGCGCGCGCCAGCACCGCCCAGCCGCCGCCCGCCGGGGACAGGGCGTCACCCAGCCGCATCACCACCGGCAGCAGCGGTCCCGAGCCCGGCTTGAAGCCGAGGACGCGGGCCTGCGCGGGGGCGTCCTCGGCGGTGATCCGGCCCTCGGCGAGGTCGGTGAGGAAGTCGCCCCGACCGCGCGCCGCCAGCTCCTCCTCCTGCCGTGCCTGCATCAGCACCACGGCGAGGATGCCCGCCGCCCGCTCCGCCGCCATCCGGTGCACCGGCGCCAGCGGGGACCGTACCGGCAGCAGGGCGAGGCGGGCCCGGACCGACCCCGTGCCCGGTCCGCCGCCGGGCACGTCCACGAGGACCGAGCCCGCCGGGGGCGGCGCCTCCTTGTGCGGGCCCCGCAGCCCCTCCCAGACCTGGAGGGGGTCGGCGCCCTCCGGCCCGGAACCGGCGGCGTACAGCAGGCGGCCGTCGGTGGTCTCCAGGAAGACCGGGTTCCCGGCGAAGCCGGCCAGGATGGCGAGGACCTGGGGCACTCCGCCGCCGCCCAGCAGGGCCTCGGTGCAGCGGCGGTGCACCTCCTCGGCACGCTGGAGCAGCGCGTAGTGGCCGTTGACGATCTCGGTGTGGATCTCCTCGGTGACCGTCACGAACGGCACCTCGCGGTGCAGCTGCACCAGCGGCAGCCCGGCCGCGCGGGCCGTGTCGACCAGCGCCGCCGGCAGCCGGGCGAAGCGCGGGCCCAGCTCCACGACGAGCGCCGCGATGCCGCGCTCGGCCAGCGTGCGCACGAACGCCCGCTGCTCGGCGGGGCGGGTGCCGAGGCCGTATCCCGTGGTCAGCAGCAGTTCGCCGCCCTTGAGCAGCGAGGCGATGTTGGGCACCTCACCGGCGTGCACCCAGCGCACCGTGCGCTGCATGCGGTCGGCGCCCGCGAGGACCTCCGGCAGACCGCTGCGCAGCCCGGGCAGCTCCAGTGCCCGCCGCACGGTGATCCCGGCGCCCTGCGTGTCGAACCCGCTGTTCATGCCGCTGTCCATGAGCCGGACGCTACCCGGCACGGCCCCGTCCGGGACATCCACCCGGCCTCCCCCGGGTCGGCGGGCGCCCGCAGGGTAGGGCACCGGACATGGACATCACCGTCGTGGCCGCCGCACGTGAGGACACCAGCCCCCTCGACGAGCCCTTGCGGGTGGCGCAGCAGGCAGACCGGCTGGGATACCCCGAGGTGTGGCTGGGGGAGGGGCCGACCTGGGACGCGTTCGTACTGGCCGCGGCCGTCGGGGCGGGCACCCGGCGGATCGCGCTCACCGCCGGGCCGGTCGCCGTGTCGGTGCGCGACCCGCACGGCATCGCGCGGGCCGCCGCCTCGGTCGCCGCGGTCACCGGGCGCCCGGTC